>JBCCTY010000337.1:0-4195 GCA_039197885.1 Actinomycetota bacterium
CAAGTACACGGTCCTGATCGGCGGGTCCTACGGCGCGGGCAACTACGGCATGTGCGGCCGCGGGTTCCGACCGAGGTTCCTCTTCGCCTGGCCCAACTCCCGCATCGCCACCATGTCGGCCGAGACCGCCCAGACCGTCCTGGTCGACATCCGACTCGCGGGGATGAAGGGCGACCAGACCACCGACGAGCAGGTCGCGGCGCTGCGGGCCGAGGTCGCCGACCAGTACGAGCGGCAGTCCGACCCGTACTACGCCACCTCCCGGCTGTGGGACGACGGCCTCATCGATCCGCTCGACACCCGCGACGCGCTCGGCCTCTGCCTGGCGCTGGCGGCCCGACAGGACGAGCCGGCCCCCGGGCCCGGCCTCGTCTACCGGATGTGATCGCGATGACGACCACCATGACGACGACCATGCGGATCCTCATCGCCAACCGGGGCGAGATCGCCCGCCGCGTCATCCGCACCGCGCACCACCTCGGCCACGAGACCGTCGCGGCGTTCGCCGACCCCGACGCGGCGGCGCCCTTCGTCGCCGAGGCCACGGCCTCGACCCGGCTCGGTCCCGCCGACCTCTCGGCGTCGTACCTCTCACCCGACGCGCTCCTCGACGCCGCGAAGCGGACCGGTGCGACCGCCGTCCACCCGGGATACGGCTTCCTGTCCGAGAACGCCGGGTTCGCCCGGGCGGTCATCGATGCCGGCCTGACCTGGGTCGGCCCGAACCCCGACGCCATCGCCCGGATGGGCTCGAAGATCGAGGCCCGCCGGCTGGCCTCCTCCGCCGGGGTGCCGATCATCCCCGGCTTCGACGCGTCCCAGGACCCGGCCGAGCTGGCCGCCGCCGCCGACCGGATCGGCTACCCGGTCCTCGTCAAGGCCGCCGCCGGTGGTGGCGGGAAGGGCATCCGGATCGTCCACGACCCGTCGGGCTTCGCCGCGGCGCTCGCCGAGGCGACCACCGAGGCCGAGCGCTCCTTCGGTGACGGGTCGATGATCGTCGAGCGCTACGTCCAGCGCCCCCGCCACGTCGAGGTCCAGATCGTGGGCGACCGCCATGGTTCGGTCATCGAGCTCGGCACCCGCGAGTGCTCGGTTCAGCGCCGCTACCAGAAGGTGCTCGAGGAGGCGCCGGCCCCGAACCTGCCCGACGCCACCCGCCACGGCCTGCGGACCTCGGCGGTCGAGCTGGCGCGGTCGATCGGGTACGACTCGGCGGGCACGGTCGAGTACGTGGTCGACGACGAGACCGGCGACTACTTCTTCCTGGAGATGAACACCCGACTGCAGGTCGAGCACCCGGTCACCGAGCACGTCACCGGCCTCGACCTCGTCGAGCTCCAGCTCCGCGTCGCCGACGGCGAACCGCTCCCGCTCGCCCAGGGCGACGTCACGCTCGCCGGCCACGCCTTCGAGGCCCGCATCAACGCGGAGGATGCCACCGCCGGGTTCGCCCCGCAGATCGGCACGATCACGGCGCTCGACGTCCCGCCGGGTGTCCGGTGGGACAGCGGCATCGTGGCCGGCTCCGAGATCACCCCCCACTACGACTCGATGGTCGCGAAGCTCGTCGTCGGCGGATCCGACCGAGCGGTCGCCCGACGCCGACTCGCTCGAGCCCTCGACGAGCTGCTCGTCGCCGGGGTCGTCACCAACGCCGGGTTCCATCGCTGGCTCATCGACCAGGAGCCCGTCGTCGACGGACGCATCACCACGCGCTTCCTCGACGAGGCGGCGCTGCCGGACGCTCCCGAGGTCGAGGACGCCGCCGAGCTCGCTGCGCTCGCCTGGGAGGCGGCGCGGCGGAGCGGTTCGACCGACGGCCCGTGGGCGGCGCTCGGCACCTTCCGCCTCGTCCCGCATCGTCCGACCCGCGCGGTGGTCCTCGTCGACCACACCGGAACGGCCCACGAGATCGTGACCGTGGGGTCGGCACGCATCGACGGACGCCACCTCGTGATCGACGACGACGGTGTCACCCGCCGCCACGTCGTGGCGGTCGACGTCGACGCTCGTCGGGTGGCGGTCGTCGTCGACGGGCACACACACGCCTTCGACGTGCCGACCCGCAGCGAGCACTGGGCCCCCGCCGCCGACGCCGGGCACGGCCACGCCAACGCGATCGTCGCCCCGTTCCCGGCCGTGGTGACCGAGGTGTCGGCCGCCCCTGGAGACGCCGTCAGCGGCGGCCAGGTCCTCGTGGTCATCGAGGCCATGAAGATGCTGCACTCGCTCGCCGCCGCGGGCCCCGGCACCGTCGACGAGGTGCGCGTCGCCGTCGGCGACCAGCTCGCCTCCGACCAGATCCTCGTGACCTTCAGCACCCCCGACCAGGAGTCGTGACATGACCCTCCGCAACGCCTACATGACCGACGAGCTCGAGGCGATCTACGAGCAGACGATCGAGTTCGTCTCGAAGGAGGTCGTCCCCCACGCCGACGCCTGGGAGGAGGCCGGCATGGTGCCGCGCGAGGTCCTGCGCCAGATGGGTGAGCTCGGCATGTTCAGCCTCCGCGTGCCCGAGGAGCACGGCGGCCTCGGGCTCGGGATGCTGGCCTCGGCGGTGTTCTCCGAGGCGCTGGGTTCGTCGACGTACGGCGGGTTCGACGTGACGGTCCTGGTGCACACCGACATGGCGCTCCCCCACCTCGTCAACTCGGGCAACGCCGAGCAGTTCGAGACCTACCTCCCCGGCATCCTCGCCGGCGAGCACATCCTCTCGATCGGCGTGAGCGAGCCCGACGCCGGCTCGGACGTGGCCGGCATCCGCACCACGGCCGTGCGCGACGGCGACGGCTGGCGCATCAACGGCGCGAAGACCTACATCACCAACGCCGTCCACGGCGACATGACGATCGTCGCGGCCAAGACCGACCCGGAGAACAAGTACGGCATCTCGATGTTCCTCGTCGAGGCCGGCACCGAGGGCTTCTCGGTGGCCAAGAAGCTCGACAAGACCGGGTGGCGCTGCTCGGACACCGCCGAGCTCGTGCTCGACGACGTCTGGGTGCCCGAGAGCCGGCTGCTCGGCCAGGAGCACCGCGGCTTCTACGAGACGATGAAGAACTTCCAGAACGAGCGCATGGTGCTGATCGGCATGGGCATCGGCGCCGCCCAGCGGGCCATCGAGCTCACGCTGGAGCACACCCAGAACCGGCCGGCGTTCGGCTCGACCCTCTATGACCTCGGGGCGATCCGCCAGCGCCTCGCCATGCATCAGGCGAAGGTCGACGCCGTGCGGGCTTCGATGTACCACGCCGCCTGGCTCCACGATCAGGGCGAGGACAACGTGAAGGAGATGTCCGGCGTCAAGGCGTACGGCGCCGAGGTCGTCAACGAGGTCATGTACGACTGCGTCCAGTTCCACGGCGGGCTCGGCTACATGCGCGAGACGGCGGTCGAGCGGATGAGCCGTGACGCCCGGATCCTGCCCATCGGTGGTGGCGCCACCGAGGTCATGCTCGAAGAGGTCGCCAAGCGCTCCTACGTCGGAGCCTGAGATGGCGGCGATCGGCCGGCTGAGGTCGCTGCTCTTCGCCCCGGCGGTCCGCCCGGACCTCATCGCGAAGGGGCCTCGCTCGGGCGCCGACGGCATCGTCATCGACTGCGAGGACGCCACACCTCCCGACGCCAAGGCCGAGGCACGGGCCACCGCACGGCAGGGCGCCCTCGACCTCGCGGGCCAGGGTCCGCTCGTCCTCGTCCGGATCAACGCCGTCCCCACGGAGTGGTTCCCCGACGACGTCCGGGACGCGCTCGGTCCGGAGCTCGACGGCGTCGTCGTGCCGAAGGTCGAGACGGTCGAGCAGCTCGACGCCATCGGGTCGGCCCTCGGCGAGGCCGGCCTGCCGGAGCTGCCGGTGCTGCTGGGCCTCGAGACGGTGCTCGGCGTGGCCGACGCCCGCGAGCTGCTCGCCCACCCCCGGTCCGCGGGGGCCTACTTCGGGGCAGAGGACTACGTCGCCGACCTGGGCGGGGTGCGGACCCCTGGCAACGCGGAGGTGGCACTCGCCCGGGCACAGGTCGCCATCGCCGGGCGGCTCGCCGGGGTGCCGACGCTCGACCAGATCGTCGCCGACTTCCGCGACGACGACCGGTTCGAGCGAGAGGCAGCCGAGGCACGGGCGATGGGCCATCGCGGCAAGCTCTGCATCCACCCGAAGCAGGTGGCGCTGGCCAACACCGGCTTCGTGCC
>JBCCTY010000338.1:0-4182 GCA_039197885.1 Actinomycetota bacterium
GGCTGCGAAATCGGTCACAGCGCTGGACGCGAACGGGGTGGTCAGGGAACGGCCACCCCGTTCGTCGCGTCCGGGTGGGGCGCAAATAGGGAGAAGTCCGTATGGGAGGGGTGTACCTCAGGGGCGGACACTGAGGTCCATCACCAGACGGAGGTTCCCGAGATGCTCAACACCCTGCACCCCACCGATCGCCTGCGGCTCGCCAATGACGATCATCGACAGCGCATCCTGACCGCGCAGCGCCGGAGGCTCGCACGTCTCCTCCGACGCTCGCGGGCCCCGGGTGAGCACGTGCACCGCGAGGAGGTTGCCCTCGCGGCATGACGAGTCGAGCCCGACGCCGGGCGTCACTACCGTGAGGGTGGTGACGCCCGGCGGCAACCGTCCACCCATGATCGGCCGCCTCGACCAGCTCGAGGCGGCTCGTCGGGCGCTCGCGTCGCCGGGTTCGGCGGTGGTCGTCATCGGCGGCGAGGCCGGCATCGGCAAGTCCCGCTTCGTCCGAGAGCTCGTCGCCGGTCTTCCCGAGGAGGTGGAGGTCTTCGACGGCAGGGCCGCGCCGACGTCCATCGACCGCCCCTTCGACGTGCTCCGGTCGCTCGTGGCCGAAGCCGTCAAGCCCACCGCCGCCGAGGCCGCCGCCGATCTCGCCTGTTGGACCGAGGGTGGGGCGGTCATCGTCGTCGACGACGCGCACTGGGCCGATGCGGCCACGCTCGACGTGCTCGACCGCTTCACGGTCGAGGCCGCACCGGGGTGGAAGCTGGTCCTCACCTACCGGCCCGAAGCGCTGTCGCGGCTGTTGCCGACGGCGGAGCTGCTCCACCAGCTCGGCCGCCGCGAGGAGGTCGTCCACCTCCACCTCCACGCGCTCGGCCCGCTCGAGGTGCGTGACCTCGTCACGTCGCTGATCGGTCGCGACCCCGATCCCCGGGCCGTCCGAGCGCTCCATGACCGCACCGGCGGCAACCCGCTCTTCGTCGAGGAGCTCCTGCGAGCCACCGACCAGCTCACCGACCCCGACGCCGCGCTGCCCTGGACCCTCGCCGATGCACTCCGGGCCTCGCTCGAGGACCTCGGTGATCGCGACCGTCGGACCCTCGAAGCGATCTCCGTCATCGGGCCGCGAGCGTCGTGGCCGCTCGTTCGCGCTGCCACCGGTCTCACCGATGCCGAGCTCACCGCCTCCCTCCGAGCGCTCCGGGCTGCCTCGTTGATCATCGAGGTCGCGTCGGACGACTTCGAGGTCCGGCACGGCCTCCTGGCCGAGGCGGTGCGCGAGGGCATGCTCAGTCGTGAGATCCGCCAGATCCACTCGGTCGCCGCTGACTCGCTGCTCTCGTGCCCCGAGCCGGACGCCGCAGCGATCACCCGACACGCCGCGGCCGCAGCCCGCGTCGACGACCTCATGGCCTGGTCGCGTCGCGGCGCGAAGCAGGCCCTGGCGGCCGGTTCGTCCTACCAGGCGCTCCAACTGGCCGAGCTCGGCCTCGGGGAGCAGCCCGACGACTTCGGCCTCCTGGCCGTCGCCACGCGGGCGGCCTGGCTGGTCGGGTTGCGCAACGACGCCCTCGAACACGCCCGCAGGTGGCTGGCCGTCGCGGTCGCCCAGGCCGATGTCGCCCAACGCGCCGGAGCGCTCCGGTCCCTGATCCGCCTCACGTGGGAGCAGCGCGACCCGGCGGAGCTCGACGTGGTGGCCGAGCTCGAGGCGCTCCTGCCCGACCTCGACCCCGCCGATCGGGCCCGCTCGCTCGCGGCGATCGCGCAGCATCACATGCTCGGTGACGACATCGAACCTGCGACCCGCGTCGCGCTGACGGCCGAGCGGGCCGCCGAGGAGCTCGACCTGCGCGACGTCCTCCTCCAGGCCCGGATCGAGCGGGCGTCGGCCTTGCTGGTCGACGGTGACCCCGCCGGGCAGCAGCTCCTCGCCGAGACGGTGGTGCGGGCCGAGCAGGCCGGCGAGCACGTGCTCGCCGCCCGGGGTCTGTTCAACCTGATGGGGATGGGCCAGCTCCCCACCGACGAGCGACCAGGGGTCGTGCGCCGGTTCCAGCGTCAGCTCGACCTGGCCGGCTACGAGTCGATGGGCGGCTGGCTCCCCGGCGCCGTCGTCGAGTCGACCATGGCCGAGGGGGAGCTCGATCGGGCACGGGCGCTGGCGGGGCGCACGGGACCGGCCGTGCTCGCCGACGATCGGCGGGTGATGGAGGCGCTCCTGGCCCTGGAGGCGGGTGACACGGAGGCCGGCCGCCGGATCCTCGCCGAGGTCGATCCCGAGCACCGGTCGGTCGATGCCTGGACCTGCAGCGTGATGATCGCCGTCCGCGACGGCGACGAGGTCGCCCTCGCCGAGCTGTTGGCATCGGCAGGCACTCGTCTCGACGTGCCCCATCGCAAGATCGCCCGCCTCGCGCTGCTCACCCTCGATGTGATGGACGAGCTTCGCGCCGCAAGCGTGCCCGAGGCCGTGCAGGCCGATCTCGTCCGCCGGGTCCTCGATCGGGTGGGCGACGCCGCCGATCCCTACGTCCTGGCCTGGGCGGCCGTCCTCGACGGTCGACTCGACGACGCGACCGAGCTCATCGACCAGGACCGCTACTCGTTCCCACACGGGCGTGCCTCGCTCGAGGTGGCTGCCGCCGAGGTGGCGATGTCGCTCGGCAGGGCCGACGACGCGCACCGTCTCGTCGACCGTGCCATCGATCGTCTCGCCGGATGGAGGGGTCCGCGGCTCGAACGGGCCCGGCGGGTCAGCGACCTCGTCCACGGTCTCGCCGAGCGCCACGACGTCGACCACCCGCAGCTCACGCCCCGCGAGCTCGACGTCGTGCGCGAGATCGCCCGTGGCCGCACCAACGGCCAGATCGCCGCCGCGCTCTTCATCTCACCCAAGACGGTCTCGGTCCACGTCTCCAACGTCCTCGCCAAGCTCGGGATGGGCTCGCGGACCGAGGTGGCGGCCTGGGCGGTCCGCACCGGCCTCGCCATCGACCCGGCAGCCTGATCCGGACCGCTCGATATCCTCGATGTCGTGGTCGCAACGGTGATCGTCGTCGTGGTCGTGCTCGTCGTGGTGTTCGTCGTCGCGGCGGGCCTGATCGGACGAGAGACCCGGCTGCTCGCCGCTCGCGAGCACCGACCGACCTACCGACTGCCCGACGCCGTGGAGTTCGTCGCCGAGCGGCTGACCGAGCCGCACACCGGTCGTCTGTCCTACGAGGAGCTGGCCGAGCTGCTGCAGATGCACATCGTGTTGCTCCAGGATCAGGCCGAGACCGGTGTCGGTGCCGAGGCGCCGGTCGTGACCGACGACCCGGGTGTCGTCGCCGTCGCCGCAGCCGCAGCCGAGGCGGGCCTCGAGGTGCCGCTCGACACCGTGATGGCCTCGATGAGCCTGCAGCTCGACTACCTGAAGGCCCTCGGCGCGCTCGAGCACGTCGACGAGGTCTGACCCGCGGTACGGGGCGTTCAGTCGGCGGTGAAGCAGAAGGTCGGATCGGCGGCGAGCGAGACGCCGTCGGTGCGATAGCCGTAGAGCGCGAGCGTGCCCGTGAGGGCACGGAACGCGTCGTCGTCGTGGGCCTCGGCGAGCACGGTGGGTCGGCGGGTCGACAGCAGCCGGTGGGCGCCCTCGAGCGCGGCGAGCTCGTGCCCCTCGACGTCGAGCTTCACCAGATCGACGTCCTGGACGAGGTCGTCGATCCGGCGGATCGGGACGGATCCGGCCCCGGGATCGAGGCGGGTGGCGCCGCTGTTGTCATCGTCGACGATCAACGCCCCGTGACCCGGTCGTGCACCGGCGGCGACGCCGTGGACGGTGACCCGCCCGTCGAGGCCGTTGCGGTGCACGTTGGCCTCGAGCAGCGCCCTCGTCTCGGGGTTGGGTTCCACGGCGACGACCTCGTGGCCGAGCACCGCCAGGGCGATGGTGTGGTTGCCGATGTGCGCACCGACGTCGAGGACCCGCCCACCGCTGGGGAGGTGGCGGGCGAGGTGCTCGAGCAGGTCGGCCTCGTAGGGTCGCCCGGTCAGGACGATCTCGCGCCCGACGAAGTCGTCGGGGTCGACCTCGAGCCGGTAGCGGTGCTGGGCGACGTCGAGCTCGACGACGCGACGTCGGCGCTGGTCGCCCTCGCGGGTCGTGAACCGGCAGTGGTGGGCGAGCCAGTGGTCGAC
>JBCCTY010000339.1:0-4160 GCA_039197885.1 Actinomycetota bacterium
GAACCGCGACGCGTTGGCCGCCAGCCACTGGTAGGCGGGGTTCGACCGGGAGCCGATGCCGCCGCCGTTGTAGGTGAAGTCGATGGCGAGACCCCGCTCGTGCATCGACGACCCCGGCCGCGCCGTGGGTGGACGGCAGCTCGACGCCGGCATCTCGTAGATGGCGTAGTTGCTGGTGCCGCAGTTGTTGCGGCGCACCCGCAGCTGGGCCTCGGCGCTGCGGTAGCCACCCCCGCCGAGGTTGATGCCGTCGGCCGCGGCAGCGGTCAGGAGCGCATCGACGTTCGTGGCGATCGACTGGTGGACCCAGATCCCCTGGACGTTGACGATCTCGCTCGGCGGCGCCGGCTGTCCCACCGTCGAGGGGCTACGGCGGCGAGCCGCCTCCTCGACCTGGCGGACGCGCTCGGCGATCTCGTCGTTGGCGGCCCGCAGCTCGGCCGCCAACTCGGCGTCGACCGACTCGAGCGAGGCGACCTCACCGAGCAGGTGCTCGATGCGCGCCTCGACCTGGCCGGCGAAGGCCTCCTGACGGGACTTCGCCTCCTCGACCACGCCGACCTCGCGGTCGGCCGCCTCGCGGCGCTGGTCGGTGAGCGCGACGGCCTCGGCGGCGAGCTCGGCGCTGTCGTCGAGCTCCTGCTGGACCTCGCGGTAGCGATCGATGAGGTCGACCTGCACGTCAGCGGTCACGTCGAGGAGCACCCTGCGGTGGGGAGCATCGAGCAGGTTGCCCGAGATCAGGGCCTCGAGGACCTCGTCGCCGCTGGGGTCGACGTAGGCCCGGACGGCGAGGTCCTGCAGCTGGGACTCGAGCGCGGCCGCCTCCTCCTGGGTCCGTGCCTGGGCGATCACGGCCAGGTCGACCTGGTCCTCGGCCCGGCCGACCGCAGCGTTGGCGGCGTCGAGGCGAGCCTGCTTGGTGTCGAGGTCGGCCTGGATGACATCGAGTGCGGCGATGATGTCGTCGAGATCGGCCTGCTCGGCGTCGAGCGAAGCGGCGAGCACGGCCTGCTGCTCCTGGAGCTCGGCCCGCTCGGACTCGAGCCGTTCCTTCTCCTCGCGCAGCTCCGACAGGTCCTGCGCGGTGGCCTCCGACGGCATCCACATCGCCACCACGAGCGCGGCGATCGCCAACACGACGCGACCGATCGGGATCGAGGGGAGCACTTGGACACGCACCGTGGGAAAACGATAGCGGCAGGTCAACGCCGAGTGGTGGCTCCCCCGGTGCTCACGACGGGTGAGATGGGGTGGCCCAGCGGGGTCCCGAGACCTGTGACACTGGGGCGACGACCACCAGGAGGTACCGCACCATGAAGCGGATCTTGCTCGCAGCCGCCGTCCTCATCTCCGTGGTGTTCACCACGGTGCCCGCCGGGGCCCAGGACACCAGCGAGGTGTACGTGCTCCACGGCATCCCGGGGGTGAACGTCGACGTCTACGTCAACGGCGAGCTGACGCTCCCGGCGTTCGAGCCCGAGACCGTGGCCGGTCCGCTCGAGCTCCCCGCCGGCGACTACCAGATCCAGATCTTCGCGGAGGGTGCCGACCCCGAGGCCGACACGGCCGTCATCGACGTGACCGCCCCGGTGCCCGGGGGTGAGAGCGTGTCGGTGATCGCCCACCTCGACGCCGACGGCAACCCGACCCTGGGTGCGTTCGTCAACGACCTGAGCGAGACCGGCGCCGGCAACGGCCGGGTGACGGTGCGCCACACCGCCGCCGCACCGGCCGTCGACATCGTCGCCGGCGGCGCTGCCGTGGCCGGCCTCGAGGGCGCGGAGAACGGCGACGAGGCCGCCGTCGAGCTGCCCGCCGGTGACTACCCGACCGGCATCGCCGCCGCCGGCACCACCGAGGCCCTCGTCGAGGCGCCGATCACCGTGGTCGAGGGCGTCAACCTGGTCGTGTACGCCATCGGCACCCTCGACGACGGCAGCTTCGCCCTGCTGACCCAGACCTTCGACGGGCTCGGCGGCGGCGAGGAGGGCGGTGACGAGGAGCCCGAGGCCCCGACCGCGATCAACGCCGGTGACAGCGGCCTGGCCGCCGACGGCAGCTCGGCCGGGATCCTGGTCGCGGTGGTCGCGCTCGGCGTCGTGGCGCTGCTCGGCGCCGTCGCCGTCCCCGTGGCCGTGCGCCACGGTCGTCGGGCCAACTGACGTGCGGGCCGTCGGCGGCGCCCGGCCCGGTGTCGGGCGCCGCCGCGGTCTCGTGCTCCTCGGCGGGCTGCTCCTGCTCGCCGCCTGCGGTGCCGACCCGATCGACACCGCCTCGGGACCCGGCGCCGCACCGCCGGGCGCCGACACCCCGGCCGCCACCGACGGGGGTGTCGACCCGATCCCCGTCGAGCCGGCCACGCTCGACGGCGTCACGATCTCCCAGCGCACCAGCGGCGTCCCGATCGCGCTCGACGCGATCCCGGTCCGCTCGGCCCGCTTCGCGGACACCGAGCTGCCCATCGTCCCCGTTGCGCTGCGCATCGAGAGCCTCGAGGTCGACGCGCCGATCATCTCTGCGGGCGTCGCCCCCAACGGTGAGATGGAGCTCCCCGGTGCGGTCGAGGCCGCCTGGTACCGGCACGGGCCCCGACCGGGCGCCGACGAGGGGTCGACCGTGATCGCCGCTCACGTCGACTGGTCCGGTCGGCCCGGACCGTTCTTCGGCCTGCGCGACCTCCCGATCGGCAGCGTCGTGGTCGTCGAGCTCTCCGACGGCAGCGAGGCCCGCTACCGCACCGTCGACACCGAGCAGTACGAGAAGGCCGACCTCCCCATCGACGAGCTGTTCCGCCGCGACGGTGACCACGCGCTCGCCCTCGTCACCTGCGGCGGCTCCTTCGACGAGGCCGAGCGGAGCTACTCCGACAACGTCGTCACGATCGCCATCCCGATCTGATCGCCCACCTTCATCTCGCCGCGTCGCTGACCGACGGAGAGACCAGGGAGTTGCACGGACGGGGCGGCGAGGCGAGTGCACGGCAACGAACACGACGACGGGACGATCTGCGCTGAGATCGCCAGCGCGGCCGGCGTGACGCTGGCGACGATCGGCACCGACGGCCGCGTCCTGTCGTGGCACGGCGACGGCTCGCTGCTGTCGCTCACCGAGCCCACGGCTCCGGCGTCGAACTGGCCGTTGCTGTTCGACCCCGAACGAACCGAGCAACTCTGGACCGCGCTCCAGGACGACGACCAGCACCGGTTCCGCCAGCAGCTCCGCTCCTTCGACGGGAGCCGCTGGGTCGAGATCATCGGCAGCCGCCTCCCCGACCGACCCGATCGCTTCGCGTGCGTCGTGCTCGACGCGACCGACTCGGTCCGCGACGCCACGTCGATGAAGCGGGTCGAGAACGTCCTCCACGGCACCTCGGACTTCGTCACGACCTGGGACCCCAAGGATGGCCGGATCACCTGGTCGAACGACCCGGCCACGGTGATCCTGGGGCTGGCTCCGGGATCGGGCCGGACGGTGCGCGACGTCGTGCCCGATGACCAGCTCCTCGCCTACCACCAGGGGCTGGGCGTCATCGACGAGTCGGGCAACTGGGCCGGGACGCTCGACCTCGAACCGGCCCCCGGCTACCGGATCCCGTGCAAGGTGAACCTCATCCGGGGTCGCGACCCCGAGACCGATCGGCCGTCGATCTCGATGGTGGGCACCGAGATCTCCGACCTCCGGGCCGCCGAGGACCGCCTCAACTGGGCGGCCGAGCACGATCAGCTGACCGGCCTCGCCAACCGCACCCGCCTCACCAGGCAGCTCGACGAGACCCTCGAGCGCGTCGTGACGACCGAGGAGCTGGCGGGGATCCTCTACTGCGACCTCGACGGCTTCAAGGCGGTCAACGACGAGCACGGCCACGCCGCGGGCGATGCGGTGCTCGTGGCCGTCAGCGAGCGGATCACCTCGACCCTGCGCGACCACGACCTCGCGTGCCGCTTCGGCGGCGACGAGTTCGTGGTGCTCGTGACCAAGCTCAACGAGCCGGAGCTCGTCGATCGCATCGCCGACCGGATCGAGCACATCGTCGGGCAACCGATCGCCATCGAGGGCTCCACGGTCTCGGTGGGCATCAGCATCGGTGCCGTCGTCCTCGACGGGAGCACCCTCGATGCCGACGCCGCGCTGCAGCGGGCCGATCAGTTCATGTACGC
>JBCCTY010000340.1:0-4123 GCA_039197885.1 Actinomycetota bacterium
CCGCCGGCGTGGCGGTGGTCGTCGACCGGCTGAGCCGCACGGTCCGATGCGCCCTCGGCGCCGTGGCCCCCACGGTCGTTCGGGCCACCGAGGCGGAGGCCGTCGCAACCAGAGCGATCGAGTGGGACGCACCGACACCGATGATCGCCGACCCCACCGTCCACGAGCGCTTCGGCGAGCTGGCTGCCGAGGCCGCCCGACCCATCGACGATCACCGCTCGACGGCGCGCTATCGCCGCCATGCCATCTCGGTCATGGCCCGGCGCGCGCTGCTGCGGTGCGTGTGAGGTGACGTCCGTTCCGATGAGTCGTCCGGAGGAGGCCCGACGGGTCGATCAGCAGGCGAAGGGACAGCGATGAGCGAACACGTCTCCTACGAGCTGGTCGTCAACGGCGAGCGCCGCGAGGTCGAGGACGGCTGGCTCGGTGAGAGCCTCCTCTACGTCCTGCGCGAGCGCCTCGGGCTCCCCGGGTCCAAGAACGCCTGCGAGCAGGGCGAGTGCGGGAGCTGCTCGGTCGTGCTCGACGGCGAGCTGATCTGCTCGTGCCTCGTGCTCGGCGCCTCGGCGGCCGACTCCGAGGTCACGACGATCGAGGGCTACGGCGGCCCCGACGGCGAGCTGACCGAGGTCCAGGCGGCGTTCATCGAGAACGCCGCGGTGCAGTGCGGGTTCTGCACGCCCGGCCTGATCGTCGCCATCGAGCATCTCCTGGAGGAGCACCCGACCCCGACCGAGCTCGAGGTGCGCGAGGCCATCTCGGGCAACCTCTGCCGCTGCACGGGGTACGGACGGATCTTCGCCGCCGTCGAGGAAGCCGTGAACATCCGGACGGGGGGTCGGGCGTGACGTCCGTCATCGCAGGAGATCGCACGACGACCGGCGGGAGGATCGGCGACGACGCGCTCCGCCCCGATGGCGTCCCCAAGGTGAAGGGCGAGTTCGCGTTCTCCTCCGACCTGTGGGAGCGCGGGATGTTGTGGGGGCGCACCCTGCGTTCGCCCCACGCATCGGCCCGCATCCGGTCGATCGACATCGGCCCGGCCCTGGCCATCCCCGGCGTCCAGGCGGTGCTCACCGCCGACGACGTGCCGGGTGATCCGAACTTCGGGCTCGAGCACGCCGACCAGCCGGTCTTCGCCAGCGAGGTGGTGCGCTACGTCGGCGAGGCCATCGCCGTCGTCGCCGCCGACCATCCCGAGATCGCCCGCCTCGCGATGGAGGCCATCGTCGTCGACTACGAGGTCACCGACCCACTCGTCGACTCCGAGGCCGCCATCACCGCACCGGCCATCCACCCCGACGGCAACGTCTTCCGCCATCAGGTGATCCGCCACGGTGACCCCGACACCGTCGAGGGCGAGGTCGTCGTCGAGGGCACCTACGACGTCGGGATGCAGGACCAGGCGTTCATGGGCCCCGAGTCGGCGATGGCGCTGCCGATGGAGGACGGCGGCATCGAGCTGTTCATCGCCACGCAGTGGCTGCACGTCGATCAGAGCCAGGTCGCAGCCTGCCTCGGGCTCCCGCTCGACAAGGTGCGGCTCGTGCTCGCCGGCGTCGGGGGCGCGTTCGGGGCCCGCGAGGACCTGTCCATGCAGGTCCACATCTGCCTGCTCGCCCTCCACACCGGTCGGCCGGTGAAGATGGTCTTCAGCCGCGAGGAGTCGTTCTTCGGGCACGTCCATCGGCACCCGTGCCGGCTCTGGTACCGACACCACGCCGATCGCGACGGCACGCTCGTCAAGATCGAGGCGAAGCTCGTCTTCGACGGCGGCGCCTACGCCTCGTCGTCGACCGCTGTCCTCGCCAACGGCGTCTCGTTCGCCGCCGGGCCCTACCGGGTGCCCCACGCCCTCGTCGAGGGGTGGGCGGTGCGCACCAACAATCCGCCGTGCGGCGCCATGCGCGGCTTCGGCGTGGTCCAGGCGTGCTTCGCCCACGAGTCGCAGATGGACCGCCTCGCCGCCGAGCTCGGCCTCGATCCCGTCGAGCTGCGCCTCCGCAACGCCATGCGGACCGGCGACCACATGATCACCGGCCAGGAGATCACCGGGACCGCACCTGCCGAGGAGTGCCTCCGTGCTGCGGCCGAGATGCCCCTGCCACCGGTGCCGGCCGAGGCCGACGACGACGTGATGCTGCTCCCCGGCGGGGCGGGCCGCACGGCCGACCGGGGCCAGGTCCGGCGTGGCGTCGGCTACGGCCTGTCGATCAAGAACATCGCCTTCTCCGAGGGCTTCGACGACTCGGCGGCGGCGGCGTGCACGCTGCGGGGTGACGTGGCGATCATCAAGTCGGCCTGCGCCGAGGTCGGCCAGGGCTTCGTGACCATCGCCGGCCAGATCGCACGCGAGGTGCTCGGGGTGACCGACGTGGTCATCGACACCGCCGACACCGACATCGGCTCGGCCGGGTCGACCTCGGCCAGCCGCCAGACCTGGATGTCGGGCGGCGCGGTCGAGCACGCGTGCCGCGGTGTCCGCGACCTCGTCGTCGATCGGGCGGCGAAGCGCACCGGTGCCGATCCGGCGACGCTCGATCTCGTCGACGGCCGTGTGGTGTCCGTCGACGGAGCCGTCGACCTCCCCCTCGTCGACGTGGTCGGTGATGACGAGCTCCGTCACGAGCTGGTGTTCCGCCACGCCCCGACCCAACCCCTCGACGAGGACGGCCAGGGCGACGCCCACGTCTCCTACGCGTTCGCCGCCCACCGGGCCGTGGTCGACGTCGATCCCGAGCTCGGGCTGGTGCGCGTCGTGCAGATCACGACCGGTCAGGACGTCGGTCGGGCCCTGAACCCGGTCCAGGTCGTCGGTCAGATCGAGGGCGGGATCGCACAGGGCGTCGGTCTCGCCGTGATGGAGGAGATCGTCGTCGAGGACGGACTCGTCAAGAACGCGTCGTTCACCGACTACCTGATCCCCACCGCCCTCGACATGCCGACCGTCGAGACGGCCCTGATCGAGCACGCCGAGCCCGACGCCCCGTTCGGGGCGAAGGGCGTCGGGGAGCCGCCGACCATCTCGTCGACGCCCGCCGTGGTGGCTGCCATCCGCGACGCCACGGGCCTGTCCCTGCCCCGGGTCCCGGTCCGCCCGGAGGACATCGCCTTCGGCAGCTAGCTCGCTCCGGCCGTCGGCGCGAGCCGGCGGCGGCGGACGAGCAGCCCGAGCCAGACCACCGGGACGAGCCACAGGAACGGCACGACGACCCCGACGACGACCACCGCGATCCCGACGATGGCGGCCAGGAGGCCGACGCCGGCACCGACGGCATCGCCGAACCCGGGTAGGGCATCGCTCTCGGCGACCGACCACTCGACGGTCGTGATCTGGGTGGTGAGCACCTCCCGGACGGCCGACCCGGCGGCGTCGGTCGGCTCGGCCGTGACCCGCAGGTCGGGGAACGTGCCGGGTTCGGCCGTCACGGCGTAGGCGACGATGAGTCGCTCGGTCGGAGCGAGCGGCTCGTCGAGATCACCCTCGATCACGGTGAGGTCGTCGATACCGACCTCGAAGGCGGCATCGCTCACCTCGATCCCGGTGAGCATGGTGTCCCCGCTGTTGACGGCCGACACGCACACGACGACCTCGTCACCCTCGTCGCCCTCGAGGCGACGGCTCCCCGGGCAGAGGTCGTCGTCGAGGGAACCGACATCGGCCGTCTGGACGACCTCGATCGCCGGTACTGGTGCCGAGGAGCTGAACGTGGCGACGATGGTCGCCAGGGCGACCTGGTCGCGGAGCGTCCGGAGCTGCCCGCGGAGCTGCTCCAACGCCGTCTCGCGCTCGAGGAGCTGGGTCTCGAGCTGGGCGACGGCCTCGAGGTCCGTGGCGCCCTCCAGGAGGGCCCTGAGGCGTTCGACGCTGGTCTCGGCCGTGCGGACCCGGCTCTCGAGGTCGACCACCCGCTCGGTGACGTCGTCGGCCGTGACGGTCTGGCTCCGTGGGACACCGAGCTCGGCCAGCGAGGCCAGGGCGTCCTGGAAGCGCGACGGATCGACCTTGAAGGTGAACACCGAGCGCGGCGCCGGATCGTTCGTCGCGTCCTGGCCGAAGACGACGCCACCCAGCGCCTCGACGGCGGCGACGGCCTGCTGCGAGGCGGCGGCGACGTCGTCG
>JBCCTY010000341.1:0-4048 GCA_039197885.1 Actinomycetota bacterium
CCGGAGTTCTGGCCGTTCACGTCACCGGGAGCGGCGTCACCGGCGAAGTAGTAGAGCGGCCACTTCCCGGCGACGAGCTGGGTGGTGCCGTCGCCGCGGTCGATGGTGGCGAAGATGCCGAGGTCGAGGTCGGGGCCGACGTTCCAGTCCGGGCCGACGAGCACCGGGGGCCAGGCGTCGGCGCAGGCGTCGAAGCAGGTGGGGCGGGCGTCGATGTCGTTCGTGAAGCCGTAGACGGTGAGGCCGTTCTCGCCGACGAGGATGTCGCCGAGGGAGCTGGTCCCCGCGGTGACGGCGATCTCGGCGTTCACCGCGGGGGCGGCTGCGGCCGTGGTCGGCGGCGGTTCCGCCGCAGCGGCGTCGCCGCTGTCGTCGTCGCCACCACAGGCGGCGAGGGCGAGCGCTCCGGCGGCCAGCAGGCTGGCGGCGAAGCGGGTGCGGTTGGTGCGGGTGCGGTTGATGGTCATCGTTCTCTCCTGGTTGATCTCTGGACTCGGTGTGGGTGTTCTGGTGGTCAGCTGACGATCAGCTGGCCGGTCATGGATGGATGGATGGCGCAGAAGAACTCGTAGGTGCCGGGGGCGCTCGGGGCGGAGAAGCTGCCCGAGGCGCCGCCGTCGAGGTTCCCGGTGTCGAAGCTGCCGTCGACCGCCGTCACGGTGTGAGGGGCGCCGTCGACGTTGTCGACCGAGACCGAGCCGCCGGCGGCGATCTCGATCGGGCTGCCGAAGGCGAAGTCGGCGATCGTGATCGATCCCTCGGCGGGGGCGCCGGCAGGCGCAGCCGCCTCGGCGGGCTGGTCGTCGTCACCCTGGTCGGGTGCCGGGTTGCCGAAGCCGTCGACGCGAGGCGCCTCGGTGGTGGCGACCGGAGCGGCGGCCGTGGGGGCGGGGTCGTCACCCGGTCGGGCCAGGGCGATGCCGGCGGCGAGGGCACCGGCGAGGCAGATGATGAGTGTGATCGTGACGCGCGGGGTCAAGGGTCTCTCCGTTCGGGAGTGAGGCGGTTGGGGTGGTGGGGTGGGCGGGGTGCCCGGGGATCAGGGCCTGAGGGTCAGACCCCGGGGAAGCCGACGTTGGTGAAGAACCACAGCGACGAGGTCCACCAAATGCCGACGAGGAGGGCGACGAGGCTGCCGCCCACGACCGGCAGGGTCATGCCGGGGAGTCGCCTCACGCGGAGGCTGAGGAGCTTGGTCGTGAAGGCGCCGTAGAAGGCGCAGCCGAGGATCGAGTGGACGAGCACCCGGGTGTCGGTGTCCTGGAAGCCCAGCGCCCAGAGGCAGTGGTAGGCGACCGGCAGGGTCAGCAGGAACGCCACCGTCCCGGACCAGCGATGGGCCGGACCGGTCCAACCAGGGGCGGGAGCCGAGACGCCGGGAAGCCGGCCCCACATCCAGAGCGCCGAGACGAGCTGGAAGAGGGCGAGGGCGGCGGCGCCCGTGGCGAACCAGGCCTTCATCGGGAGCACCGCCGGGAAGCCGAAGGTCGAGATCGAGTCGCCGGTGGGCTCGTGGATGCGGCCGTACACGCCGAGCGACACGGCGACGGCGGCGCCGAGCGCCACGACGGCGAGCAGTGCTCCGATCGAGGAGGAGCGGTGGTCGGTCTCCTCGAGGTCGATCTCGTTCGTCGTGCTGGTCATCTGCTTCCCTCGTTCGTGCGGCGGGGTGATGCCGTCTCGCCCCTCTCTACGGCGGACCCCCTCCAGCGGTTCGCGACTCGTCCGAAGAAATCCATCGGGGTCGAGCGATCCGACAGATGGGGTGCATCCGGTGTCGGAGGTCACGGCGAAGGGTGGGTGAAGGTTCCCCCCACTCAGGAGATGCACGACATGCGGAAGATGCTCGCTTCACTCGGTGCCGGTGCCATGACGCTGGGCCTGTTCGCGGCGCCGGTCGCCGCCGAGGACGACGGTCCCGGGATCGTCGACACGGTGATCGCGGTCAGCGGCGCCGAGGGCTTCGACGACAACGCCGGCGACTACGACATCTTGCGTGAGGCGCTCGTGGCCGCCGGCCTCGTCGAGGCCGTCGCCGAGGCCGACGACATCACGGTGTTCGCCCCGAGCGACCGTGCGTTCATCCGCACCGCCTACGAGCTCGGCTACTCGGGTCCCTCCGACGAGGAGGCCATCTTCGGCTTCCTGGCCGGGGCGCTGGGGGTGACCGCCGACGACGCCGGCCTGCTCGACGACGTCCTGCTCTACCACGTGTCGCCGGGTGCGAAGACCCGAGGCGACGTGTTCCGGGCCGACTCGGTCGACACCCTCCTCGGCGTGTCGATCCCGACGCAGGGCACCCGCTTCATCGACGGCGACCCGGACCTCGCCAACCCGCAGATCGTGCGGCACTTCAACATCCGCACCAGCAACGGGATCATCAACACGATCAACCGCGTGCTGATCCCGATCGACGCCTGAGTCCTCGGCAGCGTGCGGAACGGGCCCCTGCCCCACCGCACGTCCTGATCACGGTGTCCCCGTCAGGGACCGCACGGCCGCCCCTCCCGCCGCCCCGGGACGGGCGGCCGTGCCGCGTCCAGGCCCCGGTCAGTCGTCGGTGGCGGTCGCGTCCTCGACGGCCCGGAACAGGGGGCGGGCACCGAGGTAGAGCAGCAACGTGGCCGGGGCCTGGAGCAGGAAGACCCACTCGACCCCGATCGACTCGGCCACGATCCCCCCGGTGAGGGCTCCCAGCGGCGTGACTCCCCAGGCGATGAAGAGGTACGCGGTCATCATTCGCCCGAACACCTCGTCGGGAACGAGTCGCTGTCGCAGGGTCGTGCTGACCACGTTCCACGACGGGTTGCCGGCGCCCGCCAACACGACCGCCGCCACCGCGACGGCGACGTTCTGGGTGAGGCCGAGCACGAGGGACGACACGCCGAAGGTGACGACGGAGAAGCGCATGTTGTTGGCGTGGCCCCATCGGGCGATCAGGCCGGCGACGACGAGCGACATCACCGTCGACGCCGTCGCATCGGCGGTGAGCAGGAGCCCGAAGCCGACCTCGCCCAGGCCCAGTCGTTCGGTGACGAGGACGACGAACACGGCCATGCCCGCGGCATCGAGGAAGGCGAACGCCGCCACGGCCAGGGCGAGCGGGCGCAGCACCGGATGGGACCAGACGTAGCGCAGGCCCACGCCGACCTCGGTCCTGATCTGCACCGGCTCGGTCGCGGTCTCGGGCCGGAAGGAGCCGGGGACGACCGTGATCAACGACGTCCCGAGCGCGAACGCGATGACGACGGCGGCGAACGGCACCCACGGCGCCAGTACGAACAGGGCCGCTCCCACCGGTGGACCGACGAACCAGTTCGCGACCGTCTGGGTCGTGGCGAGCCTGGCGTTGGCGACCTCGAGCTCACCCCGGCCGACGACCTGTCGGACCATCGCTGGTCCGGCGCTGTCGGTGAGCACCTCGCCGAGCCCGATCACGAAGGCACAGATCACGAGGATCCAGATCGACGACCTGTCGGTGGCGACGAGCACCGCGAGGACGGCCGACACGCCGGCGCGGAGGATCTGGGAGACGATGACGACCGTGCGTCGATCGGACCGGTCGACGACCACGCCGAGCGGGAGGCCGACGAGGACGAACGGGAGGAACCGCCCGACACTGACGAGCGCGATGAGCAGCGCGTCGTCGGTGAGGTTCGCTGCGAGCAACGGGAACGCGGCGAGGCTGATCCCGTCGGCGACGTTCGTGGCCGTCGTCGACGACCACAGCAGGACGAAGCGCCGGCCGAGCCAACGACCGGGCACGGGGCTATCGGCGGCGGGGGCCGAGGAATCGGCCGACCAGCACGCCGAGGAGGGCGATGAGCGCGCCGGCGACCATGGCGTCGATCTTCCGTTCGCCCGGCGGTGCGCTCGGCGCGCTGTAGCTGACCGGCGTGGTCGTACCGGCCACCCCGGCGGCACCGGTCTCGGTGTCGGTGGAGGTGACCGCCGTGGAGCGGCGGCCGGCGAGGACGTCGTCGACGTTGCCGAAGAACTCCGCCGCGGTGCGCTTGGCGACCGAGGCCATGACTCGCTGGCCCACCGC
>JBCCTY010000342.1:0-4023 GCA_039197885.1 Actinomycetota bacterium
ACGTAGTCACCGATGTGGCAGTCGTGGCTGACGGTCGCCTCGATGTTGAGCTGGGTGTGGCGGCCGAGGCGGACGTTGGTCGTGACCCGGGCGCCCGCAGCGAGGACGACGCCGGGGGCGAGCTCGACGTCACTGCCCAGCGACGCCCGCGGGTGCACCAATGGCGGTGCCGCGAGGAGGCCCCACGAGGTGAGGAGGTCGTCGAGGCGCCGGCGCACGGCGCCGTCGCCGATGCCGAGCACGTAGCGCACGTCGCGTCCCCGGAGCGACTCGGTCGGACCGAGGAAGCGGCCACCACGTCGCTCGACGAGGACCTGCGTCGACGGGTCGTCGGCGACGATGCCGAGGACGTCGTAGCTCCGGGCGACAGTGTTGACCGCCTCGATCACGTCGAGGCACTCGCGACCGTGCCCGCCGGCCCCGACCACCACGATCGGGATGGTCACCCCGCGACCTCGTTGCCCTCGAACGGGGCGCGGGTCACGTGGCCCTCCTCGGCCACGTCCTCCCGTCGCAGCACCTGGAGCACCGTCGTGGCGATGATCGACAGGTCGAGGCGCAGGCTCCGGTGATCGACGTACCACGTGTCGTCGGCGAAGCGCTCGTCCCAGGTCTGGGTGTTGCGTCCGTTGACCTGGGCGAGGCCGGTGATCCCGGGTCGCACGTCATGGCGGCGGGCCTGCTCGTCGCTGTAGAGCTCGAGGTAGTCCATGAGCAGCGGACGAGGCCCGACGATGCTCATCTCGCCCCGCAGCACGTTCACCAACTCGGGCAGCTCGTCGAGGCTGGTCGCCCGCATGACGGTGCCGAAGCGGCCGAGGCGGACCTCGTCGGGGAGGAGCTCGCCGTGCTCGTCGCGCTCGTCGCTCATGGTGCGGAACTTGCGGATGCGGAACGGCCGGCCGTGGCGGCCGGGCCGGGTCTGCTCGAAGAGCACCGGCGACCCGAGACGACGGCGGACGGCGACGGCGGTGGCGGCGATGACGGGTGAGAGCACGACGAGGCCGACACCGGCGGCCACGACGTCGAAGCAGCGCTGGGCGCGGTCGTGGAGCCGCCCGCGCTCGACGGCGGCTCGCTCGTAGGAGGCGAGCACCCGGTCGACGACCCGCCGCTCGTCGAAGTCCTCCTCGGCCTTGCGTCGCGACTCCCCGCCCCACTCCAGGCGGAGCAGGGGATCCTTCGCGAGGCGGACGAGCGCCTCGGACAGCGCGGCGGGGTCGCCGACCGGGACGAGCGCGCCGTTGCGATCGGTGTCGACCACCTGCCGACAGCCCCGGATGTCGGTGAGCACCAGCGGCAGGCCGGTGGCGGCCGCCTCCATCGCCGAGCGAGGGAAGCCCTCCCGGTGCGACGGCAGGCAGAGCACGTCGAAGGCCCGGTAGAGCTCGTCGACGTCGTCGCGGTGTCCGAGGAAGTGGACACCAGCGGCCGCGGCCTCCTCGATCAGGTCGCGATCGAGGGCGTCGGCCTTCTCCGGGTCGTCGGGACCGACGACGACGAGCCGGTAGGCGCCCCCGGAGAGCCGATGGGCCTCGAGCAGCTCCGGGAGACCCTTCTCCGCGACCAACCGGCCGACGAAGCCGACCACGACGGTGTCGTCGGGGACCCCGATCAGGGACCGCGCGGCGCGGCGCTCGGCGGTGGTCGGCGGCCGGAAGCGGCCGAGATCGACGCCGTTGCCCAGCAGCTCGGTCCGCCTCGGTGGCGAGATGCGCCAGCGCCGCAGCAGCTCGAGGTCCTCGGGGTTCTGGACCAGCTCGGCGTGCGAGCACCGGCTCGCCACGGCTTCGAGCCCGTACACGATCCCGCGCTTGGCGGGCGGGTCGTCCTCGGTCGCATAGAGCCCGTGGACCGTGTTGACGACGCAGGGCACGCCCGCGAGGCGGCCCACGATCCGCCCGTAGATGCCCGGCTTCGGGTTGTGCGTGTGCAGGACGTCGGGGCGCTCGCGCCGCAGGACGCGCCACAGCTCGGCGGTGGCGCGGAGGTCGGCACGGAGCCCCCAGCCCCTGGTCGACGACCCCAGCGCGACGTGGCGGATGCCGCGATCCTCGAGCCACTCGACGTGGGGTCCGGCCGCGCTGATGCCGATGACCTCGTCGCCGCGTTCTCGGGCGCCGTCGAGCTGCGCGGCCAGCAGGTACCGGAGGGACAGGTCGACCGTGGTGAGGTGGGCGACCTTGCGATGTCGGCGTCGTGGCACGTTCAGCATGCGGACCTCAGGGTGGTGGCCCACTCTGCGGCCACGGTCGTCAGGGAGAAGCGCTCGCGGCACCGGATCGTCGCTGCCGCCCCCCACCCATCGTGCCTGCTCAGGGCGGTCCGGATCGCCTCGGACAGCTCACCCTGCGTGGGGTCGCTGCCGACCATCGCCCCGGTCCGGTCGTGCTCGACCACCTCGGCGACCCCGCCGACGTCGGTGGCGACGACCGGCAGCCCGCACAGGCCGGCCTCGATGACGACCCCCGGCATGCCCTCGGTGCGGCTGGTGAGGAGGAGCACGTCGGCCGCGCGGTACCAGGGCACGAGATCGGGTCGAGCGCCCACGAAGCGGACCTCGGCCCCCGCTGCGGCCGCCCGTTGCTCCAGCTCTCGCCGGAGGGGCCCGTCGCCGACGACCACCAGCCGGGCGCCGTCGACGCCGGCGACGCCATCGATGGCGGCGTCGAGCCGCTTCTCCGGGCTCAGCGCACCGACGGTGAGCACGACGGGACCGTCGTCGATGCCGAGCTCGTGGCGCAGCCCGGCCACCGCGCTCGTCGGCGCAGGCGTGAAGCGCTCGGCGTCGGCAGCGTTGGGGATCACGTCGACCCGGTCGGGTTCGAGGCCATGGAGCTCGACGAGGCGTTCAGCCGCACCCGGCCACAGCGCGACCACCCGCTCCGCCCGGTGCAACGCCCACCTGACCCGCGCCCGTCGGAGTCGATCGCCCACCCAGGCGTCGGGGTCGCCGATGCTGCGGGCGACGAACGGTGCGCCACCCGTGGTGCGGGCGACGGCGCAGGCCGGCAACGAGCTGGACCCGTTCGCGACGAGGACGTCGTGGTGGCGCGCCCGGCGTGCGAGCCGGGCGAGCGCGTCGACGCCGAGCCGCGAACGTCCGAGCGCCTCGATGGGCAGGTCGTCCGGCGACGGCTCGTGGGCGGCCATCGCGACCACCTCGAGCTCCACGTCGTGCTCGCCGAGCCGGCCGGCGAGCTCGGTGGCGAAGACCTCCGCTCCCCGACGGCGTCGGGACGCGACGACCGACAGACCCTGGATCATCGACGGGCCGACTCGGCGCACCGCTGGAGCCAGGCCGCCTCTCGGTCGAGCACGTCGTCGAGCGCAAATCGGGTCGCCCGGTCGATCGTCGTGGCTCGGTCGGTCGCTCCGGGTGCCCGCTCGATGCCGTCGGCGAGGGCCTCGACGTCACCGACGGGGACGAGCACGGCGCTGCCGTCGGTCACCTCGCGGGTGACCGGGAGGTCGCTGGTCACGACGGGGAGCCCGGCGGCCATCGCTTCGATCAGCGCGCCACCGAGTCCCTCGTAGCGGGACGGGAAGGCGAAGACGTCGAGCCCGGGCAACACGTCGGCCGCGACGTCGTCGACGTGGCCGAGGAGCTCGACGTGGGAGTCCATCCCGAGGCGGGCGATCCGGCGCCGCAGCTCGTCCGATGCGTTGCCGTCGCGGCCGGCCTGGACGAGCAGGATCCGTCGGTCGCGCAGGACCAGCTCGGCGATCGCCTCGACGAGCAGGTCGAGGCCTTTCTGGTGCTCGTGGCGGGCGACGTTGCCGACGACGAGGACGTCGTCGTCGACGCCGAGGCGCTCCCGCACCCGGGCCCGGTCGTCGGAGGCGAAGGCGAAGCGGCCGAGGACCCGGCCCCGGGGGATCACCTCGATGCGGTCGGGGTCGAGTCGCATCCGCCGGACCGCCGACTCCTTGACGGCCTCGGTGATCGCCCGGAACCCGACGCTGAGCCGGGCCGTGGTGGCGTCGACGGCGCGGTTGACCTCGAGCGCGGGCCGCGACACG
>JBCCTY010000343.1:0-4022 GCA_039197885.1 Actinomycetota bacterium
CACTACGAGATCCGGCCCGGTCGAGGCGACCCGGTGATCGCCGACGGACGGATCGACCTGGCTGACCCGGCTGGCTGAGCCCTCGTCAGCTCGTGGCCCAGAAGGCCCGGTGCTGCGCGACGATGCGGTCCTCGAGCTCGTCGAAGGGGCCCCGCACGTCGACGTGGTTGCGGCCGGCGGCGAAGACGGTCCGGCAGTCGAGGTCCTGGGTCGGGTTGGCCGGATCGTCGCCGGTGAGCTCGCCGAGTCGGGCCTCGGTCATGCCGAAGACCACTGCCCCGATCTCGGCCCAGTAGATCGTGCCGGCGCACATGCAGCACGGCTCGACGGAGGTGTAGAGGGTCGCCCGTCGCAGCTCCTCGATGTCGTACTCCCGCGCCGCTCGACGGGCCAGGTTCGTCTCGGCGTGACCGGGACCACGATCGATGAGGTGTTCGTTCTTGCCCTCCGCCATGAGCGCGCCGTCGGCGTCGACCAGGACCGCGCCGAAGGGGTGGTTGCCCTCGGCGACCGCTTCATCGGCGAGCTCGATCGTGCGCTCGAGCCACGTCAGATCGTCATCGCGTCGCATCGATCTCCAGCGTCGTTCTGCTCCGAGCGGACGGTAGCTCCACCGTCGTCGTCAGGATCATCCCGACCGGGTGACCTCACCCGGGTAGGGGAACCAGCGGAGCTCCTCGAAGTCGGCGGTGACCTCGGGCGGCGCCAACGGCACCGGCGGATCGTCGCGGGTCGAGGCGCAGATGCGGCGGGCGTCCTCCAGGTACTGCTCGAGACGGACGCCGCCGCCCCGGTGACGCCGGTCGACGTGACGCAGCCCGTCGGGCCCATAGGTCACGTCGTGGAGGCTCATCGGTGGTTCGGCGAGCCCGTCGCGGTGCCGCCAGGTGCCGCGGTCGGGCTCGAAGCGGTAGAGCGGGAGCAGCGAAGCGCCCTGGGTCGCCACGAGCTCGACCGCGTCGAGGAGGTAGTCGAAGGTCTCCTCGTCGATGAAGTAGTTGAAGTTGAGCCGGACCCACCCGGGTTTCACGCCCTCGCACCCGCGGGTGATCTCCCGCTCGAAGGCGTGCGACCGCTCGAGGTCGATCCCGAGGAGGCGGTGGCCATAGGGCCCGGCGCACGAGCAGCCGCCGCGGCTCTGGATGCCGAACAGGTCGTTCAACACCGCCACCACGAAGTTGTGGTGGAGGAAGCGGTCGCCGTGCTCGACCACGAACGAGACGATCGAGAGGCGTTCGGCGTCGCGGCTGCCGAGGATGCGGAGGTCGGGGTGCCGCTCCCATCGCTCGATGGCGCGCCGCACGAAGCGCTCCTCGCGCCGCCGGATCTCGTCGACACCGACTGCCTCCTTCAGCCCGAACACCAGGCCGGCGCGGATCGACTCGACGATGGCCGGCGTCCCACCCTCCTCCCGGTGCTCGATGTCGTCGAGGTAGTCGTGGTCCTCCGGGTTGACGTAGGCGACCGTGCCACCGCCCGGCACCACCGGTACGCGGTTGGCGAACAGCTCGCGACGGGCCACCAGCACGCCGGGCGTCCCCGGTCCGCCGATCAGCTTGTGCGGTGAGATGAACACCGCGTCGAAGTGCGCCCCGTCGGGATCGGAGGCCGAGCCCATGTCGATGCCGACGTAGGGCGCCGCCGCGGCGAAGTCCCAGAAGGCGAGGGCGCCGTGGTGGTGCAGCAGCGACGAGACCGCTGCGGTGTCGGTGATGATGCCGGTCACGTTGGATGCAGCGGAGAACGAGCCGATCAGCAGCGGGCGGTCGGCGTACCGCTCGAGCTCGGCCTCGAGGTGGGCCAGGTCGACGTGACCGTCCGCGTCCTCGTCGATGGTCACCACGTCGGCGATCGACTCACGCCAGGGGATCTCGTTGGAGTGGTGCTCGAACGGGCCGATGAAGACCACGGGTCGCTCGTGCTCGGGGATCTGCGCCGTGAAGCCGTGGCGGTCGTCGAGCTCGGACGGGATGCACAGGCCGAGCGCGCCGAGGAGCTTCGCGATCGCGTGGGTCGAGCCGCTCCCACAGAACAGCACGGCGTGCTCGTCGGTGCCGCCGACGCAGCGGCGGATGATCTCGCGGGCGTCCTCTCGGAAGCGGCTGGTCTGGAGCCCGGTCCCCGACGACTCGCTGTGGGTGTTCGCGTACAGCGGGAGCACCGCATCTCGCAGGTGGTCCTCGATGAAGGTCAAGGATCGTCCCGAGGCCGTGTAGTCGGCGTAGACGACCGGGCGGAGCCCGAAGGGGCCGGCGACCAGGTCACCACGACCGATGACCGAGCCGCGGATCGTGTCGATCAGCTGATCGACGCCCGTCAGCGCCGTCACGTCGGTGTCGCCCATCCGGTCGAGCGTACGACCGCTCCGAGCGGGATGTCAGGCGGCCCGACCACCGCGTGCGCCACCTCCGCCCACCGCCGCGCGACTGCACGTCCGGGTGCGAGGATGCGGTCATGGCGACGCACCCGGAGTATCTCGTCGAGCCCGACTGGTTGGCCGAGCGGCTCGAGGATCCGGGTGTCCGGGTCCTCGACGTCACCGCCAAGCTCGACCGCGAGCTCGTGAACCACGCGCTCGAGGACTGCCACGCCCTGGCGCACCTGCCCGGCTCGGTGTGCTTCGACGTCGCCTCGGCGAGGGGCGTGCTCTCCGACCCCGATGCCGAGTTGCCCTGGACCTGGCCGGGTCCCGACCGGATCGACGCCGCCCTCGCCGACGCCGGCGTCGACCAGGACAGCGTCGTCGTGCTGGTGGCCCGCACGCCGAGGGAGGGGATCGACTCCGGCACGATGTGGTGCACCCGCGCCTAGTGGACGCTGCACCACTCGGGCGTCGACTGCCGGATCCTGCGGGGCGGCATCGAGCGGTGGGAGGCCGAGGGCCGTCCGCTCACCGACGAGCCCACGACCGTCGAGCCCGGGACGTTCCGGTCGGTCGACGGTCGAGTCGGTGCGTGCGCGACGAAGGACGACGTGCTCGCCGCCCTCGCCGCGGGCCGGTCGTGTGTGCTCGACGCGCTGCCCGCGTCGAGCTACGACGGCACCGACGGCGGCTACGGCGCCCGGCGGGGCCACATCACCGGGGCGGTCAACCTGCCGTTCCGGGGGATGGTCGAGGCCGAGACGGCCGGCTTCCCCGACGCCGACGCGCTGCGGACGATCGTCGACGGGCTCGACCTGCTCGGCCACGACCGGGTCGTGACCTACTGCGGCGGGGCGATCGCCGCGACCGTCCCGGCCTTCGTCCTGGCGATGCTGGGCCACGACGACGTCGGCGTCTACGACGCCAGCCTCATGGAGTGGGCAGCGGATGACGCGCTGCCGATGACCGGTCCGGACTGATGGAGGGCGCGCTCGTGGGGCGGACGGCGGTCGTCACCGGTGCGAACCACGGCATCGGCGCAGCAACGGCGATCGAGCTCGCACGGCGGGGTGCCGACGTCGCCGTGACGTTCCTTCGCGGCGGCCCCGGCGACAGCGACTACGACCGCGCCCGTCGGGGCGACGGGTCCGACGTGGTGGCCGCGATCGCCGGGCTCGGCCGGCGTGGGGTCACGATCGAGCGCGACCTGTCCGAGCCGGACGCGCCGGGTTCGATCTACGAGGCAGCGGAGGAGGCCCTCGGCCCGGTGTCGGTGCTGGTCCACAACGCCAGCGCCTGGCGCAAGGACAGCTTCGCCGACGGCGGCGTCGACCTCATCGGCAGGCCCAACCATCGGGTGACGGTCGAGTCGGCCGATCTGCAACTCCACGTCGACGCTCGCGCGGGCGCGCTGCTCATGGCCGAGCACGTCGAACGGCACCGGGCTCGCGGCGACGACTGGGGCCGGATCGTCACCCTCACCTCGGGCGAGGGCCGGGCCTTCCCCGGCGAGGTCTCGTATGGCGCGGCCAAGGCTGCCCTGATCAGCTACACGCTGTCGGCGGCCGCCGAGCTGGCCGGCGACGGCATCACGGCCAACGTGATCTACCCGCCCGTCACCGACACCGGCTGGATCACCGATGACGTCCGGGCCTTCGTC
>JBCCTY010000344.1:0-4004 GCA_039197885.1 Actinomycetota bacterium
GCGAGCTGGAGGTGGTCGGCAGCAGCCACCCGAGCAGTCTCGCAGGATCGGACGACGGAGCCGACGAAGCCGGTGCGCTCGGGCGGTCAGGGCCCGAGGGGTCGGCCGCCGCTCGGCCGGTCGGCGTCACCGGGCCGGTACCCGGACGTGTCGAGGTCCATCGCATCGAGGACGGCGGTGGTCGTGCCGTGGTGCACGCAGACCCGGTGGATGATGCGCCACTCGTCACCCCGCTTCTCGTAGCGGTCGAGGTAGCGGCCGTACCAGGTGTCGATGGCGCCGGTGTCGGCGCGACACAACGTCGAGACGTTGTAGATCTCGCCCCGGGCCGAGGTCGTCCCGTCGACCTCGATGGTGTGGTTGGTGATCGAGTGCATGGTCCAGGCCCACCGATCGTGCGCGGTCATGCAGTACTCCGCGAAGCGGTGCGCGTTGCCGACGAAACTGCCGTGCTCGTCGACGGCCTCGGGCCAGTAGGCGGACCGCATCGTGGCCTCGTCGAGGCGGTCGACGCCGCGGCAGTAGCGCAGCGCGACGTCGCGGATGGCCTCACGGGCCCGGATCTCGTCGATGGTCGGTTCGGTCGTCACGTCGTCCCCTGCTCAGCCCAGGAAGCTCGCCGCCGCCCCGACGGGCAGGATGAACCACGCCACCCCGGTCAGCACGACCGAGATCACGGCGAACTGTCGCGCCTGGTCCTTGGGTGGGTCGCCGCAGCGCCCGATCGTCTCGTAGAGCGCCACGAGCGGGCGCTCCATCGTCAGCCGGATCCGTCGCCGCGCCACGGCAGCACCCCGGAGCACGACCCAGGACGCCACGAAGAACAGGACGAAGAGGACGATCGTCGCGATCACCCGCGCCGCTCCCGAGGCGATGGCGATGTCGAAGGCGCTCTGGAGCCCGCCCACCAGCGCCGAGATCACCGCACCGCCGAGCAGGAAGGTCGGCACGCCCAGTGGGTTGCGCTTGTAGCCGGGACTCACCCGCTCGGCGTGGATGCGGGCCCGCGACAGCATCCGCCGGGCCGGATCGTCTGCGGCCGTCGCCGCCTCGCGCCGGGTGTAGAGGTTCCGGACGTTGTCGACCACCGACGACTGGTAGTTGCGCACGATGAAGCGGGCGACGAGCCCGACGAGGTACTGCGCCACCGGGCGCAGCGGTCCGGCGACCCGCACCTCGGGCGCTCGGGCACCGTTGCGGTCGAGCACCTCGAGCGCACGCATCGCGATGCGGTGGGCTTCGGGGAAGCGATCCGGATGCCCGAGCGGACGCATCGCGCCGAGCTCGAGCACGATCTGGCGCTCGACGTTCCCGGCGGCACCGATGTCGTCGAGGACCTCGTCGGCCGCCTCCGGGTCGCTCTTGCGCAGGAGCTGGAACGCACCGAGCCGCTCCTCGAGCTCATCGAGGACGAGCCCGCGACCCGGCGCGGCCTCCGGCCCGTCGCCGTCGCTCACGCCGGCGGCACGACCTTCGACACCGTCGGGGTCGCCAGGTCACCGAAGGGGTGGCCCCGCGGTCCGAGCTTCCCGTAGATGATGACGCCCGGCGGTGTGGTGGCGATGACGTGCCACATCCAGCGGGGGCCACGGAGGTTCTCCTGGGTGGCGATGTCGCGCTGGGCCGCCACGACGATCGCCACGAGCGCGACGCCGGCGCCGACCAACGCCACCTTGTCGAGGGGGAACCGGGACGGAGCAGCGGCCTCCTCCGCGGCGTCGCTCGCGTCGAGCGCCTCCGCCTCGGTCTCGGTCGTCTCGGTCTCTGTCGGCCCGGTCTCGGTCGTGTCGGTCTCGGTCGCCTCGCTCATGGTGCCCAGTCCAGCACGTCGCGGTCGGTGGCGAAGCGACCGGCGGGCGAGGACCGCACCCGGCCGGCGTCGACGACCGCTCCCTCCGACCTCAGACGGGCGGTCTGCTCCTCCGGCCCGCACACCGGGAGGCGGCCGTCGGCGTAGACCACGCGCCACCACGGCACCGTCCCCATCGATCGGGCCAGGACGGCCCCGGCGGCCCGGGCGGCGCCCGGTCGACCCGCCCGCTCGGCGACATCGCCGTAGCTCACGACCTCCCCCGGAGCCAGCTCGGCGACGACGTCGAGGCAGGCCTCGAAGAAGTCCTCCTCCATGGCGACGAGTCTCGCACGCCGCCGGTTCACCGCAGCCGTGAGGCGGCGACGGCCCCGACCGACGAGATCGCCGCGGACAGCGCGAACACCGGGGTGAAGCTGCCCGCGGCGTCGGCGACCAGGCCACCGATCTGGGGCGAGACCATCTGGGTCACCCCGAACGCGAGCGTGGCCGCGCTGAACGCCGGACCGTAGGTGTCGACGTCGGTGTGGTCGACGAGGTGGGCGATGATGAGCGAGGGCATCCCGGAGAAGGTCAGGCCCACCCCGAGCGCCGCGATCGCCACCCACGGCTGCTCCCCCGTCAGCACGAGCATCGTCGATGCGGCGAAGACGGTGAACCCGCCGACGAGGGTGAGGCGCCGGCCGATGCGATCCGACAGCGAGCCGATCGTCAGGCCACCGGCGGCCGTCGCGACCCCGACCAGCGAGAACATCGCCGCAGCCTCGCCACTGGTGAACCCGGCGTCATCCTCGAGACGGGCGACCAGGAAGCCGATCACCAGGATGTAGGCGAAGCCGAACGACGCGTAGGCGACCGTGAGCGGCACCCAGTTCCTGACGGTGCGCAGCGCGCCGAAGCCACCGAGTCCCCCGCCGACACCCGGGCGATCACCGGCCGATCGGAGGAGGGTGAAGGTGGCGACGAGCACCACGAGCGCGACACCGAGCTCGATCCGGTACAGCGTGCGCCAGATGTCGTCGGCGTCGGTGCCCCGCCGCAGGAACGCCGCCATCTGACCAGCGAAGACGAGCCCGACGCCGATGCCGCTGCCGACGAGTCCGACGGCGAGGCCGGCGCGATCGGCGGGGAGGCGACGGGCGACGATCGCCGGCGCCGGGATCCAGATCACGGCCCCACCCACACCCATCGCGACGAGCGCGAAGCCGAGCACCGGACCCGAGGGAGCGAACGCCGCGACGGCCAGCGCCGAGGTCGACACGGCGAGGCCGGTCCGCATGAGGCCGACGAGGGTCATCCGCGTCGACGCCCACGCGACGAGGACGGTGCCGGCGAGGTAGGCGGTGACGTTCAACGTGGCGAAGAAGCCGGCGAGGGCGTTCGAGCCGCCGAGGAGGTCGTCGCGGGCGTCGGGCAGGACCACGCCCCACGTGAAGCGGCCGAAGGCCTGGGCGACGCAGGCCGACAGCATGACGACCGCGACGACCGTGACCACGCCGCCGGTCCGGGCGCCCTCCTCGGTCGTGGTCTCGGTCATGGCCTCCGCCCGATCGGGTGCGCGCCGCTGGCGCCGTCACCATAAGTCCTCGCCGTCGCCGGCCCCCGATGCGACGATCGCGACGTGGAGATCCGCTTCCGCAAGCTCACCGAGCGCCGCCACCGGGTCACCGTGACGCGCCTCGACGGAAGCACCGAGGCGGTCGAGCTCGACAGCAAGGACTTCCTCCGCCACGACCTGGCGCACCTGGCCGTCGAGATCGAGCTCGACCTCACCGGTGGTGTCTGGGGTTCGGTCGCCGCGGGTGGCTCGCTGGCCGGCGAGGGGCTCGACGGCCCCGACATGGACCTCGCCGAACGACTCGCCGGCCCGGCACAGACGCTCATGCGGACCGCCGCACCCGTCGAGGAGGTCGAACGGGTGATCGGCGTCGTCGCCCCCGATGTCACCTCACCCGATCTCGCCGCCCGGCTCCACCACCGGATGCGCGCCCTGACCGGGCACTGGAACTCGACCCGCCACGGGGAGGACATGGTCCTGACCTGGCCGCCGGAGGGGTGAGCTAGGGCGACCGGGCGTCCACCATGATCACCGGGATCGGCGAGCGCTGGAGCGCAGCGAGCGCCACGCCACCGGTGCGCAGGCCCTCGAACCCTCCGACGCCCCGTCGTCCGAGCAGGAGCACGTCGGCGCCCC
>JBCCTY010000345.1:0-3975 GCA_039197885.1 Actinomycetota bacterium
AAGCGGCAGCGGCTCTACGTCTACAAGCAGCGGGCCTGTCGGCGCTGCGAGACCGAGATCGAGGTCTTCGAGCTGGCCAACCGGACCTGCTACGCCTGCCCGTCCTGCCAGCCGCGTCGATGAGCCCACCCTCGGTGTCGTGACGACGCCGGGTGCCGGGAGGCACCAACGCTAGGGTCCGTCCCGGCATGGCGCGGGTGCTCCTCACCGGTGGGACCGGTTTCATCGGCAGTCACACGGCGGTCGACCTCATCGGTCGTGGACACGAGGTCGCGCTTCTCGACGACCTCTCGAACTCCGACGAGGCGGTGCTCGGACGCATCGCCGAGCTGACGGGTGCCGACGTGCCGTTCGTGCGGGCCGATCTGCGCGACGCCGGCGCGGTCGAGGCGGCGTTCACCGAGCTGGGTCCCTTCGACGGTGTGATCCACTTCGCCGGACGCAAGCGCGTTCGCGAGTCGGTGGGGATCCCGCTCGAGTACCACTCGGTCAACGTGGGCGGCAGCCTCGTGCTGCTCGACGCCATGGAACGCCACGGCGTCCGCCGGCTGATCTTCTCGTCGTCGGGCTCGGTCTACGGCGATGTGGCCGAGGTCCCCATCCCGGAGTCGCGCCCTCACCGGCCGTCCAACCCCTACTCGGCCACGAAGTCGATCATCGAACAGCTCCTGAGCGACGTGGCGGCTGCCGACGACGCCTGGCGGATGATCTCCCTCCGGTACTTCAACCCTGCCGGTGCGCACCCGTCGGGGCGGCTGGGTGAGGTGTGCCTCGGTCCGCCGACCAACGTCCTCCCCATCCTCATGGAAGTCGCCGACGGCACCCGACCGAGGCTGTCGATCTTCGGCGACGACTTCCCGACCCCCGACGGCACGGCCCTCCGCGACTACGTGCACGTGTGTGACGTCGCAGCCGGGCACTCGCTCGCCTACGAGCGGCTCGATGACGCCGCCGGCCACCGGGCCTACAACCTCGGCGCCGGTGAGGGCGTCTCGGTCCGTCAGCTGCTCGACGTCGCCTCGGCCGTGGTGGGCCGTGAACTGCCCCACGAGGTCGTCGACCGTGCGCCGGGCGACGTGCCCGCGCTCGTCGGCGACATCGGCGCGATCGCCGAGGCCCTCGGATGGCGCCCCACCGCCACGCTCGAGGAGATCTGCGCCGACGCGTGGCGCTTCACCCGAGCCCACGCGGACGGCTACGGCTCGGCCTGACTCGCCTCCCCTCGGGACGGCGCGGTCCGCCCGATGCGACGTGGGACGCTGGTCGAATGGGTCGGGTCGCTCTGGTCACGGGAAGCTCGCGAGGGCTCGGCGCCGAGATCGCCCGTCGCCTCGCCGCCGACGGGTTCGCGGTGGCCGTCAACGGGATCGAGGTCGATGAGACCGAGCGGGTGGCGGCCTCGATCCGGGACGCTGGTCTCACGGCGTCCGCCTTCGTCGCCGACGTCACCGATCCGGTCGGCGTCGAGCGGCTCGTGACGGAGGTCGAGCGTGCGCTCGGCCCGATCCACGCGCTGGTCCTCAACGCCACGGGCCCGCAGCCGGTCATGGCGATGGAGCAGGTCGGCTGGCCCGAGCACGTCGCCGAGCTGGACTTCTTCGTCAAGAGCCCCGTGCTCTTCGGTGAGTGGGCGGTGCCCCGGATGCGCGCCGGCGGCGGCGGTCGCATCGTGAACATCGACTCCGACGTCGCCGACCGCCCGCCGCCGGGCCGCTCCGCCTACGCCACCGCGAAGAGCGCCCAGGCCGGGCTGACCCGGGCGTGGGCGGCCGAGCTCGCCGCGGACGGCATCACGGTCAACTCGGTCGCACCGGCGTTCGTGCCGGTCGAACGGCACGACGACGTCCCGGCCGAAGCGCGCGACCGCTACCTCCGGGACGTGCCCGTCGGGCGGATGGGACGTCCCGAGGACGTGGCTCACGTCGTGAGCTTCCTGGTGTCGGAGGGTGCGGGCTTCGTGACGGGTCAACGCATCGTCGTCGACGGCGGGCGCTCGCTGAACAACTGATCGCCCGGGCGTCGCGAACGGGGTCGTCCCCGATGCCTCGGTGCCCCGCCTCGCACATCGTCGATCTCGAACTCGATCACGGAGACGATGACCATGCGGACCCGAACCCTCCTCGCCGCGTCGATCGCGGCGCTGACCATCACCTACGCCGGGACGCCGGCAGGTGCGATGCCGACGCCGACACCGAACCCCGGCTGGGGCTCCGTCGACGTCGTCGCGACCGGGCCCACGGCCGTCCTCGACCTGCCCGAGTCCCGCATCGAGTCGCACCACTTCTCGGACCAGATCGTGCTGGACGACTCGACCGGCGACCGCCGTCGTCCCATCGTCGAGCAGCGGCTCACGATCACCGAGCCCGATGGCGATCGGACCGTCCTGCACTTCACCGGCCGGCCCGGGTCCCACGCCCAGACGTCGGTCACGTTCGACGAGCACGGCACCTGGAGCTTCTCGTTGACGGTCACCGACCTGCTCGGTCGGACCGACACCGCGACCCGCACCGTGGAGGTCCGGGCCAACCTGGCAGCGGATCCACCGGACCACGACGAGCTCCCCGACATGTGAGCGAAGCGGCGGTGATGCGGTGGCCGTCCCGGTCACTCGGCCGCGTCGACGAGGAGGCTGTTCAGGGAGGCGATCATCGCCGAGCGCCGCTCTGCGGTGGCGTCGGCGCCGAACGCCGCCAGGACGTAGAAGGCTCGGCCGCCGTCCTCGAAGCTCGACCACGTGACCGTGGCCAGCCGCTCGCGCGCGTCGGCACCGAGGCAACCCATGCGCCGTCGTTGCGGTCGACGCCCGACAGCAACGCTCCGAAGTCGGTGGGTCGTTCGTCGTACGAGCTCACCGAGCCCACCGGACCACGCTCCTCGAGGTGGACGAACACGTCGTCGGCTCCCATCGCCTCGATCGCAGCGATCGGGAGGTGGCCACAGCCGCCGCCTCCTCCCGGCGTCAGCGGCGCCGTCGAGATCGCGTAGCGGAACGAGAGCCCACCGCTGGTGAGGTCCTCGCTGGTCCGGTTCCAGTCAGCGGGATGCTCGATCTCGAGGCCGTCGCCTCGCCAGATCATCGTGTCGTGCGCCGCGACCGCGATGGGCGGCCACGACCGCACGACCAGGTGGTCGGCGGTGAGGAACGCCGGGCGTGAGCCGAGCTGGAGCGCTGCAGAACCGGGAGTGGCGGGGGAGTGGCCGAGCGTCGTCCACCGGCCGATCTCGGGTTCGAGCCGGTACAGGAGCGGCCGCTCCGGATCCAGCCCGGTGCCGAGGAAGCCGGTCGACACGAGGACCTCCTCGCCGTCCACCAGGAGCGTGTGGCTCCCGAGGTTGCACTCACACCCCATCGGCTCCGGAAGCGGCTCCGGCAGCTCGTGCCACCTGCGGGTCTCGAGATCGAAGCGTGCGCCGACTGCCCGCTCCGAGGGTGCGGCGCTGCTGGCTGCCGGCAGCCCGCCCCAGAGCACGAGGTCCGTGCCGACCACGACGAGGTCGGGGATGGCCGGCAGGACCGGCGGTTCGGGGAGCTGGCTCCACCGTCCGGTCACCGGATCGAGCACCATGCCGACCGCCGTCGTTCGGCTCGGCGGCGCCGGCCACACCACCACCTCCGCACCGGTCCAGACGACTCGGTTGACCGTCCCCAACGCCGACGGTGGCTCGTCGAACGTGCGCCACCTCTCGTTGGACGGGTCGAGCGCAGCGACTCCGCCCGGCGTCACGACCAGCAGCTCGGTGCCGGTCCACGCGGCGGCGACGTGCTCTCCGGAGCGGAGCTCGGCCGGGAGCTCGGGAAGTCGACGCCACCGGTTCGCATCCGGGTCATACGCGACGGGCGTGGACCGGTCGTCGACGCAGCAGAGGATCACCTCCGAGACCGCCCATGCGGCGGCGACACCTGTCTCCGCGGGAGCGGGTGGGGGAGGCAGCGTCCGCCACGTCCCGGTGACCGGATCGAAGGCCGCTCCGCTG
>JBCCTY010000346.1:0-3944 GCA_039197885.1 Actinomycetota bacterium
CACGGTGGCGAAGAAGCCCCCGTCGGGTTCGAGCTCGGCGATCGACGGGTTCTGGACGAAGCCCAGCTCGCGGAAGAAGTCGAGTCGGCCCTCACCCTCGACGTAGCCGCCCCAGACATCACCGAAGCGTGTGGCCACCGAACCGGTGCGCCCGTCCCGGCGAGGTGACGATCTCGACCGAGCCGCAGGCGGTCTTCACCCTCGACGAGTCGACACTCGATCTGGTCACCAGCCTCGGCGTGCAGCCGATCGGGGCGACGACCTTCTCCCCGCCGATGGAGTACCTCACCGGACCACTCGTCGATGCCACCGACATCACGGTCCTCGCCGGCGAGCTGCCGGTCGAGGTGATCGCCGCCGCCAGTCCCGACCTCATCGTCGAAGCCTGGGGGTTCCAGTCCCTGCAGCTCCAGTTGGAGCCCACGCTCAACGAGATCGACCTGCCCCTCGCCGTCCGGACCCTCATCCTCACCGTGATCATGGTCCCGGTGATGGTCATCGCCCTGGTGCCCCTGCTCACCCGACTCCTCGGCGGTTGGCTCCGCTCCGACGGGTGATGCTGGTTGTCGCTCGTGGGACGCGCCGCTACGCTCGATCATCCACGCCGCGGGGTGGAGCAGTCTGGTAGCTCGTCGGGCTCATAACCCGAAGGTCGCAGGTTCAAATCCTGCCCCCGCCACTCGATGACGGCCCGGGCCATCGGCCCGGGCCTTCGTCGTTCTCCGGCGAGACTCCTCACAACTCGCCCGCGGAGGCGACCTCCGCCTTGTCGCAGGCGTTCGATGCCGCAGGATCTCGGCTGAGTGCGTCGAGCATGTCGAAGACGTGAGGGAGCCGAGGGACAGCCAAGTTGGCGGTGAGCTTGGTCGTGCCGGCTCCGACCTCGCGGACTCGACCATCCGCACTCACGTCACATCGTGAGTGTGCGCTGATGCTGCCGACGACCACGCCACGACCGACGACACGCACGAGGACCACCGGTACGAGGCAGGGTCGATCGTCCGCGTCCCGGATCGGCATGCCGCCGCAGTAGCGTCACGCCCGTCATGACCGAGCGCCTCCACGTTCACTCGACCGGTGAGCACCGCCCGGTCGAGGTGCTCGTCCTGCGCATGGACCCGGCCGATGTGGAGCACTTCCTGGCGATCGACCACGAGGTGTGGACCCTCGGCGAGGCCGCCACGCTCGATGGCGAGGACGTGCCGTTCTTGTCGAAGGAGGTGTGGCTCGACGACTCCCGGCCCGGCGAGGTGACGATCGTGTTCGTCTGGCCCGACCAGGAGACGTGGGACGCCGTCGCCTCCACCGATATCCAACAGCGCCTGCAGTCGGAGTTCGACCAGCGCTTCGGTCGCCCGTACGAGCTCACGCGCGAGGTTCACCACGAACGTGAGGGCGGTCTCCATCGCTGGAGCCGCTTCGCTCGGCCCGGCTGACATCGTCGACCGGCAGCTCGTCGCCGGAGACCGGTCGGAGACCGCGATGGGAGAGACGTCGACCATCGCCCGCCGACCCGGCAGAGGCGGAGTTCGTCACCGACGGCCACCTTCGGTTCGAGGTCGCCACCCCTTCGCAGGAGATGGTCGTCTCGCCAGCGGCCGAGAACAGAGCGATCGCACGCGGGCATGGCGCGGTGAGCGTCGCGCTGTTCGGTCCGGTGGCTCGGGGTGAGGAGCGTTCTGGGAGCGATATCGATCTGTTCGTCGAGCTCGAGCCGGGACGCGGCCGTCGAGCTGTTGGACTCGGGCGTCGATCTTCCTCGTGCCCCGTCTCGCGCCTGGTGGCCCCCGGGGGCCTCCCTGCCCTCGATCGATCGCGAAGCGCCGGATGGCTGTGACCGCACCGTGACAGTGCACGTTGAGATCGTTTCGATCGATGCCGGCACCAGCGGCATCGTGGCCATGGTCAGGGCTGAGTCGAGACGACCTGTGCGAGGATCTTGGCGAACTGCTGCCTGTCCGACTCCTCGAGCTGGCCGAACAACTCGTCGACGATCTCGGCAAGGTTCGCCTGGAAGGTGCGTGCCAGGCGCCGTCCGTCTCCCGTCAGGCTGACGAGCCACACTCGGCCATCGTCGGTGCTTCGTTCCTTCGAGACGAGGGTCTTGCGTTCGAGCTTCTGGACGGTTCGGGTGATCTGTGACTTGTCTCGATCGAGCCGTTGGCTGAGCGACTGGAGTGCGATGGGCTCGTGGTCGGCGATGCAGGCGAGCACCATCGCACCGAATGGCCCGATGCGCAGGTGATCGGCCTCGATCAGGCGCGGGCGCATCGAACAGTCGAGCCACCGGATGAGCCGGTCGAGGTCCAGGGCGAGGGTGAGGTCGGACGAGCAGTCAGGCAATCTTTGACTCCAGTCAACGAGTATGGTTGACTCTCGTCAACTGTATCGCGCTTGCGGCGAGGAGTGGACGTGGGTTCGAAGCGGGTGGTGATCACGGGGGCCTCGAGTGGCATCGGTGCGGCGCTGGCCGAGATGCATGCGCGAGATGGCTGGGATGTGGTGATGGTGAACCGCAGCGCCGAGAGCTCTCGCCCGGCGGTCGAGCAGATCGTGAGCACCCACCCCGACGTCGACGTGGACGTGGTGGAGGCTGATCTGGCTGACCACGATGCGATCGCCCGTGCGGCCGAGGAGCTTCGCTCGCTGGGGAGCGTCGATCGGTTCGTCAACAACGCCGGCGTGCTGCTCGGAGAGCGGGTGATGTCGCGACACGGCGTCGAGATGCACGCCCAGGTGAACACCCTTGCCCCGTACCTGTTCGGGCGTCTGGTCGCTCCGAGCATGACCGGCGGCCTGATGGCGGTGATCACGACGAGTGGCATTGACCGTGCCAAGACGCTGGCGGTCGACGAGCTGGCCGATCCGCCGACGTTCAAGAAGCTGTTCGGCCCCTATGTGCAGTCCAAGTTGGCTGCCTCCGCGCTGATGCCGGCGCTGGCGCGGGAGTACCCCGAGGTGACGTTCCGATCGGCCGAGCCGGGCGCGGTGAAGACCCCGATGACCAGTGGCGACGGGATGCCGGGGTGGCTCGTTCCGATCCGGAACCTGTTCTTCTCCACTCCCGAGAAGGGTGCGGAGCGGATCTACGAGGCCCTCGACGCCGAGGCGCCGAACGGCTCCTACATGCGGAAGGGCAAGCCGCGCGCCGTTCCTGGCGACGCCGGTAGTCAGGCCGTCCAGGAGGCGCTGGTGGAGTGGTGCCGCGCCACCACCGGCACGTGAACGCGTCGAGCCGGCGAGATGAAGGGCGTGGCGACCACTGACGGATGCTGGGGTCCTGTCACCAGCTCACACCGGAGTTGCCGGCGAATCTCGAAGGGTCTCGTTCGGTCGTCGGTGTCGATGCCGTGGTGCAGGAGGCTGCTGCCGGTTGGGTCCGCCGCGTTGGGAGAGCCCGGTCTGGAGCCGGATGGAGGACGTACGTTCCTGTACGACGTTCCGGAGGTCGTTGCTTCGACTTCCGTTGAGCAGCTCGAGCTCGAAGCCACCTGGTCCTGATCAGATTCACCTCCTGCCCCCGCCACTCGATGAAGGCCCGGGCCTCGGTCGGTCTCGTTCCACGCGGTCGTGCTCGGGAGTGGTCGCACGCCAAGGGGTGTCCGCCGGTCGGCTGGATGGACTCTCAGGTCGAGGCGGTGATGAGCGTCTTGCCGTGAGCGCGTCCGGCAGCGACGTCGTCGATGGCGGCGATGGCGTGGTCGAACGGGTAGCGCTGGCCGATGACCGGTGTGACCTCACCGGAGCTCATCAGCGCGGCGAGGCGATCGAGGTGACGATGGTGCTCCTCGCTCACGAAGGTGGTGAGGGTCTGCGTGACCAGCCTCGACAGGACCATCGCCCGGAGCTGCCGGCCGATGCCACCGGTGATCCGGTTGCCGCCCTCCCCGCCGACGAGGACGAGTCGGCCGGTGGGGCCGAGGATCCGACGAAGGCGCCGGACC
>JBCCTY010000347.1:0-3934 GCA_039197885.1 Actinomycetota bacterium
CCCCCCGGCCCAGCCGGGGTGTTCTTCTTCCGGAGGGTCACCGATGAGCGGCGACGCATCTGCTCCGGTTGTCGAGCGTGGCTGACGAGGTCGTCCGCCCCGTCGATGGCGACGGACCGGCCAGGCTCATCTGGACGTACGAGCCGATGTCGGCTGCGGGCGGCCCAGCTCCGCCGGCGGTCATCTACGCGATGGTCACTGCCGACGGCTCGAAGGTCAAGATCGGTGCCTGCGAGCACGGCGGCAACGCACTCCGTCGACGTACTGCCGTCGAGCGAACTCTGCGGTCGAAGTTCGACGACGAATCGCTGTATCCGCTGGAGCTCGCTGTCGTCTCCGAGATCGAGGGGCTCGCCCTGGGCGACGATCGGGATGAGGCGTGGGACGAGCGGTGGAAGGAGGTCGAGCACCTCGAGTCGGCCATGCGGCTGGCGGTGGCCCGCAGGGTCGGCCGACTGAGCCGGCTCGTCGACTACGTCGAGGTCGAGCGCGTCCCGATTTCCTGGTCCGAGACCATGGACGCTGCGTGGATCGGCGTCCTTCGACTCGCGTCTGGCTCGACGTAGCCGGGGCGGGACGGGTCTCAGCGCACCTTCCGCACCGCGGCGTCGTGGGTCGCGACATCGAAGGCCGCGGGGTCGAAGCCGGCGGGCGCCCACTCGACCATGTGCTCGTGGTCGGGACGCGACGGGTCGGCCAGGGTCTCAAGGAGTTCTGCGTAGCCCGATGACCCCCTGCAGTCCTCCACGACGACTTGCCGCCAGATCGGCGGCTCGACGTCGTCGAGCTCAACGGAGAGGACGTAGACCACCGGTCCGAAGTACATCGCCGGGTTCTGTGCCTCGGGCGGCGTCGCGGTCATCGCTCGATCGCCTGGAACACACGAGGGCACCAGAGGAGGCGGTCGTAGCGGACGTCGTTGTAGGGCTCGAGGATGCCGAGGTCGACGAGACTCGACACGGCGTTGCGGTTGGCCTGGTTGGTGCGCCCGTGCCGGCGGGTGGCGTCGGCCACGGAGAGGATGGGGTAGGCGATCAGACCGTCGGCGATCTCGACGGCCAGTCGGGCGCGGGGTTGGGCCGTGCGGATGGTGTCGCCGATCTCGTCGCGGAGCGCGAGGAGTCGCATGATCCTGTCGTGGCCGGACCGGGCTTCTGATGAGACGGCGTTGGCGAAGAACTCGATCCAGGGCGCCCACTCACCTGTGGCGCTGACGCGGAAGAGGTGATCCCTGTATTCGTCGGCCCGCTCCTCGAGCCAAGGTGAGACGGCGAGTACCGGTGAGCGGAGGTCGCCTTCGCGGAGCATCTGGAGCACGGCGACGAGGCGGCCCAGGCGACCGTTGCCGTCGGTGAAGGGGTGGAGCGTTTCGAACTGATAGTGGGCCATGGCGATCCGGGCGATGAGCTGGATGTTGTCGAGCGCCCGCGGGTCGGTGAGCCAGTCGACCCATCGTTCGCACATGCCTCGGAGGCCGTCACCGGGAGGTGAGGGGATGAAACGGGCTGCTGTCACGCGCCGGTGTCGTGCCCCGATGAACACCTGTGACTCGCGGATCCGGCCAGCCTCGGGTCCGTCCGACGGTGTGCCCCTGATGATCTGCGCCTGGAGAGCCGAGAGCATGCCGAGTGTGATCGTCCGTTCCTCGACCCACGAGAAGGCGTTGTCGGCGGCGCGGGTGTAGTTGACGACCTCCCGGACGTTCGACGGGACATGGTCGTCCTGCTCGTCGTCGGGGAGCAGCTCTGCAGCGAAGAGTTCGGTGAGGTTGGCGTAGGTGCCTTCGAGAGCAGATGTTCCGATCGCTTCGCGGCGGGTGGCGACTCTGGCGACGAGCTGGGGGTTCGGGATGAGACTGGCGGCGGCGTCGAGACGGCCCAACTCGGTGGCCGCTTCGCTGACCGCCATCCAGGTCGTGCCGGGTAGCTCGATGGCGGTCGGGAGATCGTCGGGAACGTATGCCTGGGCGTCGTAGTGCTCGTTGAAGCGGCCGTCGTAGCCGGTGGTCGGTACAACGGTGCCGATCGGTGACGTGCTCAGCGAGTTCACTCGACTTGGATTCTCGTCGACATGTTCCAAGTTTCGCGCGCGAAACTTGGAATTGCAGTCATGTAATCCAAGTGTGCGCCAGAGTCGTGGAATCGCATCGAGGTCGGCCAAGTGTTCGCTCGGCGACGGTCGAAGCGAACCGAACATATTCGCTCGACCGGGGTGGAGCGCGCGACGGCGTAGGTTGCCCGGGTCGGGTCGCCGAGCGGTCGAGGGCTGATGGCGTACAAGTACCGGGTGATGGTCGTCTACATCGCCGGGCTGGTGATGACGATCATCGACGGGACCGTCGTCAACGTCGCGCTCCCGACCCTGGCCGACGAGTTCGACGTGCCCTCCACCGACATCGAGTGGATCGCGATCGTCTACCTGCTGTCGCTGGCCGCGGTGATCCCGGTCGCCGGGTGGCTCGGCGACCGCTACGGGACCAAGCGGATGTTCGTGGTCTCGCTCGGCACCTTCGTCGCCGCCTCCCTGCTGTGCGGCCTCGCCCAGGACCTGCCCCAACTCCTGGTCTTCCGCGTGCTCCAGGGCGTCGGTGGCGGGCTGATCACCCCGATCGGCAGCGCCATGTTGTTCCGTGCCTTCCCGCTCTCGGAGCGCTCGACCGCCAGCGTCGGTGTGCTCAGCGTCGCCGTCGTGGCACCGGCCATCGGGCCCGTGCTGGGCGGCGTGATCGTCGACAACATCTCGTGGCGCTGGATCTTCCTGATCAACATCCCGATCGGTGCGGTGGCCGTCGCGCTCGCCGTCCTCTGGCTGCGAGAGGAGACCCAGGAGACCCCCGGGCGCTTCGATGCCGCCGGCTTCGTGCTGTCGGCAGCGGGTGTCTCGCTGCTGATCTACGCGCTGTCGACCGGGCCGGAGAACGGCTGGGGCTCGGCTGCCGTGCTCGGACCCGCGCTCCTCGGTGCAGCGGCGATGGTGGCCCTGGTGGTCGTCGAGCTGCGCCACGAGCTGCCGATGCTCAAGCTCCGCCTGTTCACCGACCGCCTGTTCCGTTCGGTGAACGTGGCCTCGTCGATGGTCTACGCCGGCTTCTTCGGGTGGATCTTCGTGCTGCCGCTCTACATGCAGACCCTGCGCGGCTTCTCGGCGACCCAGTCGGGCCTGGTCCAGGCACCTCAGGCCGTGGCGATCTTCATCGTGTCGAACCTGCTCGGCAAGCGCCTCTACCAGGCGGTCGGGCCGCGGCGCCTGATGATCGTCGGGTCGGCGGTGACGGCCATGGCGACCGCCTCGTTTGCCCTCTTCGACCTCGACACGCCGTTGTGGATGATCGGCGGGGGTTCGTTCCTGCGTGGTGCGTCGGTCGGGATGGTGTTCGTGTCGATCCAGACCGCGGTCTACGCCACGATTTCCAACGCCGACACGGGCCGGGCGGCCTCGGTGTTCAACACCCAGCGTCAGATCGCGTTCGCGTCAGGAGTGGCGCTCGCCGCGACCGTCGTCGCCGCCCGGGTCTCGGCGGTCGGTGGTGACGACGCCGCGGCGATCGACCGGCTCCCGGCCTATCAGTGGGGGTTCCTCGCCATGGGCCTGGTGATCCTCCCGGCGGCCGTCGCCAGCCTCTGGATCGACGACGACGCCGCCGCGGCCACCCGTGGCCTCCCGCAGCGCGAGCGCGAGTCGAGCTGAGTCGACCGGGGGCTCAGGCCGGTGGCTCGGGCCAGGGCTGCGCCGGATCGAGGCGGCGACCGATCCACACCTCGACGGTCGCCATCCAGGCCCGTGCCTCGTCGACCGGATGGAACAGCGCCGTCTGCTGGGCGAGCTGTTGGACCGCAACGTCGTCGGGTTCGCAGCGGCCGAGGAGCTGGTGGGCGAGCTCACCGACCACGACGACGTCGAAGGCCTGCGGCCCGAGCTCGGCGGGCAGCACCCA
>JBCCTY010000348.1:0-3934 GCA_039197885.1 Actinomycetota bacterium
GAGGTCACGCCGCCGAGGTAGCGAACCGACAGCTCGACCGTGGAGTACCGACGGCGCTCCGGGTAGCCGGCACCGATCGCCGGGACGAAGACGCTGTCGACGAGGGTGGCGATCACGCCACCGTGCACCACACCGGCCGGTTGGAGCAGCTCGGGCCGGAACGGCAGTCGCAGCCGGGCGTAGTCGGCCCGGAGGTCGTCGAGCCGGAACCCGACCAGCAGCGGGAAGATCGGGCCGTGTCCGGAGGGCGGGAACTCGGCCCACGCCGCGGCGCGATCGGCGGCGACCGGTCCGAACCGGTGGGCGTTCGGGGCGACGATCGAGAGGTCCTCGTCCGGCGCGTGCTCGGCTGGTGCGGTGTCCTCGGGCACGGCCGGGGACCGTAGTGCCGCGCCGCTACCTTGCACGACGTGACACCGACCGGCCCCGACGACACCTTCCCGCGCCAGAGCGCCCGCACGCGCCGCTTCACGCTCGGTGCGCCGCGCACCGTCACGGTCGGCGACGACGGGCTCGTCCGGTTCTGTCGCTCCCGGGGCGGTGCCGACCCGGTCAACCTGCTGTGGGAGCTCGATCCGGCGACCGGCGAGGAGCGGGTCGTGATCGATCCCGCCGAGCTCGCCGTCGACGAGCGCGATTCGCCCGCGGCCGAGCGAGCGCGGCGCGAGCGGGCGAGGGAGGCCGCCGGCGGTGTCGTCGCCTACGCCGTCGAGGGCGATCGCATCGTGACGGCGCTCGCCGGTCGCCTCGTGGTGGCCGACCGGGTCGACGGGGCATGGACCGTCAGCACGCCGCCGACCGCCGGCCCCGTGTTCGACCCCCGACCCGTCGGCGCCGAGGTCGCACACGTCTCGGGCGACGCCCTGCACCTCGGCGACCGTGTGCTCTGTGCCGAGGACGGCGAGACCATCTCGTGGGGCTCGGCCGAGTTCGTCGCCGCCGAGGAGATGGGTCGCAGCCGGGGCTACTGGGTCGAACCCGGTGGCGCCCGGCTCCTCGTCACCCGGGTCGACGTCGCCCCGGTCCCCGTCTGGTGGATCGCCAGTCCCGCCGAGCCCGGCGACGAGCCCACGGCGGTGCGCTACCCCCATGCCGGCGCCGACAACGCCGAGGTCCGCCTCTTCGTCGTCGACGCCGCCACCGGTGACCGGATCGAGGTGGACTGGGATCGCGAGGCGTTCGAGTACCTCGCCGACGCCGGCTGGCGGGCCGAGGGCGCACCGTGGATCGTCGTCCAGCGACGCGACCAACGCACCGTGGCGATCCTCGACGTGGACCCGTCGACCGGTGGCACGTCCGAGCGACATCGCATCACCGACGACGCCTGGGTGGAGCTCGTGCCCGGATCGCCGTCGTTCGACGGTGACCGGCTCGTCACGGTCGAGGACGTGGGTGCCGCACGCCGGGTCTGCGTCGACGGCGAGCCCGTGACCGGCGACGACCTGCAGGTCCGAGCGGTGCTGGCCGCGGAGGACGGCCTGATCTGGTGCTCGGCGTCGACCGAGCCGACCGAGGTCGACGTGTGGCGCATCGCCGACGGTCACGCCAGCCGCGTGACGAGTGGCGGTGGCGTCCACGGTGCGACCGTGAGCGGTGGGCTGGCCGTCGTCACGGCCGCTTCCCTCGATCGCGACGGCACCACCGTCACGGTGCACCGCGACGGCGACGTGGTCGCGACCATCACGAACCACGCCGAGGTGCCGCTCGTGTCACCGGCACCCACGATCCTGCGAGCGGGGGAGCGCGACATCCGCACCGCCATCCTCCTCCCGGCCGGCGCCGACCCCGACCGCCCGCTGCCCGTGCTGCTCGACCCCTACGGCGGGCCGCACGCGCAGCGCGTCCTGGCCTCGCGGTCCGCCTTCGCCGCCTCGCAGTGGTTCGCCGACCAGGGCTTCGCCGTGGTCGTCGCCGACGGTCGCGGCACGCCCGCCCGCGGGCCGGCGTGGGAGCGGGCGGTCCACGGCGACCTCGCCGGTCCGGTGCTCGACGACCAGGTCGATGCCCTGCTCGCCGCCGCCGACCACGAGCCACGCCTCGACCTGTCCCGGGTGGCGATCCGCGGCTGGTCGTTCGGTGGCTACCTCGCCGCCCTCGCCGTGCTGCGTCGGCCCGACGTGTTCCACGCCGCCGTCGCCGGCGCACCCGTCACCGACTGGGCGCTCTACGACACCCACTACACCGAGCGCTACCTCGGGCGACCGACGACCGACGCCGACGCCTACGAGCGGAGCTCCCTCCTCGTCGACGCCCACCGACTCGAGCGACCCCTCCTGATCGTCCACGGCCTCGCCGACGACAACGTGGTCGCTGCCCACACCCTCCAGCTGTCGCGCTCGTTGCTCGAGGCCGGCCGTCCCCATGAGGTCCTGCCCCTGTCCGGCGTGACCCACATGACACCCCAGGAGATCGTGGCCGAGAACCTGTTGCTGGTGCAGCTCGCCTTCCTGCGCCGTGTCCTCCACCTCGACGGGCCCGGGCTGGCATCATCGGTCCCCGACGCCGACCAGGGATGAGACTGCGACCATGAGTGACACGGCTGACCGGTTGAAGCGACGCGAGAAGGTCGTCGCCACCGCCGACCTGCCCGGCGTCCCGGCGGGGACCCCGGGCCGTGTGCTCCAGGAGGTCGGGATCACCTGGTACCGCTACTTCGTCGCCTTCGACAACGGCGTCGAGCTGGGCAGCATCGACCGGTCCGCCCTGCGTCGCCCCGGTGACCCCGTCCCCGGTTGAGCCCGCCCGGGCACTCCGGCCGACGCACGCCCGGATCGACCTCACCGCGATCAGCGACAACGTCGCCGCGGTCGCGACCCACGTCGCGCCCGCTGCCGTCATGCCGGTGGTCAAGGCCAACGCCTACGGCCACGGGTTGACCGCCGTGGGTCTCCACCTCCAGCGCCACGGCGTCGAGTGGCTCGGCGTCGCCTACGTCGAGGAGGGCGTCGCCCTGCGGCGAGCCGGCGTCGAGGTCCCGATCCTGGTGATGGGCGGCAGCGGTCGCGCCCAGGCCGACGACTTCCTGCGCCACCGACTCACGCCGTCGGTCTCCAGCGTCGCCAAGCTCCGCACGTTCTCCGAGGCCGCGGAGGCAGCCGGGCAGGTCGTCGACGTGCACCTGCAGGTCGACACGGGGATGGAGCGCCTGGGGGTCCACTGGTACTCGGCCGAGCCCTTCGTGGACGAGGCCCTGCGCGACCCCCACGTGCGCGTCGAGGGCATCTGGTCACACCTCGCCAACGGTGACGCCGCCGATCTCGCCCACGCTCGCGAGCAGGTGGCACGGTTCGAGTCGGTGTGTGACGTCTTCGACCGGCGCTCGGTGGCGATGCCGATCCGCCACCTGGCCAACTCCGGTGGTGTGCTCCAGCTCCCCGAGGCCCACCTCGACCTCGTTCGCCCCGGGATCATGATCTATGGCGTGCTGCCCGATCCGGACGTTCGGCGAACCGTCGACGTCCGTCCGGCGCTCCGGTGGGTGTCGGAGGTGGTCTACGTCAAGACCGTCCGGGCCGGGAGCCCTGTGAGCTACGGCTCGACGTGGGCGCCCGATCGTGACACGAGGATCGTGACCGTCCCGGTCGGCTACGGCGATGGCTACCTGCGGCTGAACTCCAACCGCAGCGAGGTACTCGTCGGGGGCCGGCGGTGCCCCGTCGTCGGCCGCGTCTGCATGGACCAGCTGATGGTCGACGTGGGCGAGGCCGACGTGTCGACGGGCGACGAGGTCGTGCTCGTCGGCGGGCAGGGCAGCGAGCGGATCACGGCGGAGGAGCTCGGCGCACATGCCGAGACGATCGGCTACGAGGTGCTGACCAACGTCAACGAGCGGGTGCCGCGCGTCCACGGCTGACCGGGGTGCGGTCGGCGCCGCAGCGTTCAGGGGGCGAGGCGCAGCCGGCCGAGGCTCGCGAGCGGGAGGGCTCGCCGCGAA
>JBCCTY010000349.1:0-3896 GCA_039197885.1 Actinomycetota bacterium
GGATCGATCGGGCGTCGACGCCGAGGAGCCGGTCGACCTCGGCCCGGAGGCCCGCCTCCTCGTCGACCTCCCTGACGACGGCGGCGATGGGGTCCTCGCCGTGTTCGATCCGCCCACCGGGAAGCGTCCAGGTCCGGGCCCCGTCGGGCTCGACCGTCGCCACCAGCAGGACCCGGTCCCGATCTCGGCAGATCCCGTAGGCCGCGACTCTGACGCTCACGCTCGGGAGGCTACGGCTGATCCGCGGCGGCGAGTCGCTGAGCCTCGGCCCCCTCAGCGGCCGGCGAGGAGCTTCCCGCTGGGGCGTCGGTCGGTGCCGGCAGCGCGGCGGAGGGCCCAGAGCTCGTCGGGTGAGATCGGCATGCGGTCGATGGGGAAGCCCTCGGCGTCCTCGATGGCCGACGCGATCGTGGCGCTGACCGGGATGACGCCGGCCTCGCCCGCGCCCTTGATGCCGAGCGGGTTGAGCGGGCTCGGCGTCTCGATGTGGTCGATCTCGGGTTCGGGGACCTCGGTCACGTAGGGCATGAGGAAGTCCATGAAGCTGGCGTTGGTGAGCTGACCGTGCTCGTCGTAGGCCATCCGCTCGTAGAGCGCGCCGGCGATGCCCTGGGCGACGCCGCCGTGGATCTGGCCCTCGAGGATCATCGGGTTGATGATCCGACCGCAGTCGTGGAGCACGGCGTAGCGCAGCACCTTGATCTCGGCGGTCTCGGGGTCGGTCTCGACGACGGCGGCGTGGGCGCCGGACGCGAAGGTGGAGCGCACCGGTGAGTAGAACCCGGTGCCCTCGAGGCCGGGCTCCTCGCCGCTCGGCACCGGTGGCTCGTCCTGCGAGGTCGGGATCGAGAACTGCGTGGCGGCCTGTGCCTCCTTCGAGAAGGAGTAGCGCAGCGGGTTCGACAGCACCGCCACCTGGGTGAGCGGGATGCTCCGGGTCGGGGTGCCCTTGACGCTGACGACCCCGTCGACGATGTCGAGGTCGTCGGGGTTGGCCTCGAGTGCCTCGGCCGCGATGCGGAGCGCCTTGGCGCGGGCCTCGCGTGCGGCGAGCGCGATGGCGTTGCCGCTCATGACCGCGGCCCGCGAGGCGAAGGTGCCGACCGCGTACTGGAACCGGCGCGTGTCGCCCGTGACCACGTCGACGGTGTCGAACGGCACCCCGAGCTCGTCGGCGACGATCTGGGCGAAGACGGTCTCGTGGCCCTGCCCCTGCGACGACAGGCCCGTCGCCACCTGGACTCGGCCGGTGGTCTCGACCCTGACGTGGCCTCCCTCGTAGGGGCCGACACCGGTGCCCTCGACGTACATCCCCAGCCCGATGCCGATGCGACGCCCCTCGGCCTCGGCCGCGGCTCGCTCGGTCTCGAAGTCGTCCCACCCGATGAGGTCGCGCAACCGACGGAGCAGCTCGGGGAAGTCACCGGAGTCGTAGATCGCCGGCCGCCCGTCCTGGAAGGTCAGCCCGAGGTCGTGGGGGAACTCGTCGGGCCGGATCAGGTTGCGCTCCCGCACGGTCGCCCGGTCGAGGCCCAGCTCGGCGGCGATCTTGTCGATGGTGCGCTCCATCGTGAAGACACCCTGCGGGCGACCGGCGCCACGGTAGGGCGTGCACGTCATCGTGGTCGTGTAGAGCGAGCGGAACTCGACCCGGTAGTCGGGCAGCCGGTAGGGGCCGGGGAGCTGCGTCGAGGTGATGATCGGCAGGATCAGGCCGTAGGGGATGTAGGCCCCGTGGTCGTGGTCGAAGGTGACCTCGAGGCCGAGGATCCGTCCCTGCTCGTCGAAGCCGACGTCGACGTGGTGCACCTGGCCGCGCTCGTGGTTGGCGGCGAGGAAGTGCTCGCGCCGGTCGTCGACGAACTTCACGGGGCGCCCCCACGTGCGCGCTGCCCACGGCACGAGGATCTCCTCGGGCCACGGGTGCATGATCTTCACGCCGAAGCCGCCGCCGACGTCGGGGGCGATCACCTCGACCTGCTGATCGGGCATCCCGAGGATGTTGGCGATGGCGAAGCGGACGCTGGTGGGGCTCTGGGTCGAGGAGTGCACGGTCAGGAGCCGGTCGCGCTCATCCCAGGTGGCGTGGACGCCGCGGCCCTCCAGCGGCGACGAGGTGCTGCGTTCCATCTCGAGGTCGAACTCGAGACGGCGGGGAGCGGCGGCGATGCGGGCCCGGGCGTCGCCGACCGACTGCACGGCGTGAGCGGCCACGTTGTCGGACATGTCCTCGTGGACGACCACGTCGCCACGCGCCGCGGCCCCGAGGCCCACGACGGCCGGCAGGACCTCGTAGGACACGACGATCCGCCCGACGGCGTCCTCGGCGGCATAGCGGTCCTCGGCCACCACCATCACGACGGCTTCGCCATCGTGGTGCACGTGGGTCCTCGCCAGCGCGTACTGGGTGCGGGGCTCGGTGAGGTCGGGGTGGGGGATGAGCAGCGGGAGCGGCTCGGCGATGCGTTCCGGGAGGTCCTCGTGGGTGTAGATCGCGACGAGCCCCGGGACGTCGAGCGCATCGGTGACGTCGACGTCGACGATGCGGGCGTGTGCGTGGGGTGAGCGGACGAACGCCACGGCGAGGGCATCGGAGCCGAGGTCGTCGACGTAGGTGCCCGAGCCCCGGATCAACCGCTCGTCCTCGCGGCGTCGGACCGGCTCGCCGAACATCGCCGTGGTCACGAGCCGTCCTCCCTCGCGAGCTCGCCGGCCCGCCGGATCGCCTTGGAGATGTTGACGTAGCCGGTGCAGCGGCAGAGGTTGCCGGCCATCGCCTCGGTGATGTCGTCGTCGCTCGGATCGGGGTCGCGGTCGAGCAGCGCTACCGCGGACATCAGGAAGCCGGGTGTGCAGAACCCGCACTGCAGCGCATGGCACTCGCTGAAGGCCTCCTGCACCGGGTGGAGCTCGCCGTCCGGGCCGGCGAGGCCCTCGACGGTGCGGACCTCGCTGCCCTCGACTGCCACGGCGAAGGTCAGGCAGGAGCGGATCGGGAGGCCGTCGACGGTGACCGTGCAGCAGCCGCACACGCCGTGCTCGCAGCCGACGTGGGTGCCGGTGAGGCCGAGGTCGTGGCGGAGCGCGTCGGAGAGCAGCCGCCGCGCCGGGACCGTCACCCGATGCTCGGCGCCGTTCACCACCAGGGTGATGGTGTGGAGGGTCTCGGTGTCGGACATGGGCTCCTCAGGCGGCGGGCGCCGGGGCGCTGGCACGGTCGGCGGCGGAAGCGAGCGCCCGGACGGCGAGCGTGCCGGCCAGGTGGCGCCGGTAGTCAGCGGTGGCGTGGAGGTCGGGCTCGGGGTCGAGGGCGGCGGTGACGAGGTCGTAGACGGCACCGGCGTCGACGTCGGCGACCGTCCCGCCCTCGGTGAGCTCCCACAGGTCGAGGGTCAGCGGCGTCGGCGCCACCGAGATGAACGCCAGGTGGGAGGTGCGGATCCGCCCACCGGCGTCGAGCGCGACGTGGGCGGCGCACCCGGCCAGCGCATAGTCGCCGTGACGGCGGGCGACCTCCTCGAAGGCGGTGCCGCTCGACGGTCCGAGCTCGGGGAAGCGGGCCTCGACGGCCAGCTCGCCCGGTCGGAGATCGGCCTCGAGTGGGCCGAGGAAGAAGTCGCTCGCTCCGACGATCCGGTCCCCGTCGGACGAGCGGAGCACGACCGAGCCTCGGAGCAGCGCGAGGACGGCCGTGAGCTCGCCGGCCGGATCGGCGTGGACGATCGAACCGACGGCGGTGCCCCGGTTGCGGATGACCTCGTGCGCCACCAGCCGCTCGGCCTGGCGCAGCAGGGGGCAGGCCTCGGCGACGCGATCGTGGTGCTCGACCTCGGCGTGGGTGACGGCCGCGCCGATGCGGACGTCCTCGCCGACGGTGATGCGACGCAACTCCTCGA
>JBCCTY010000350.1:0-3895 GCA_039197885.1 Actinomycetota bacterium
CGACCCAACATCCGGGCGAGCCACCGGCCGACGAACCCGCCCGCCACATAGCCGAGGGCCGCGCCGAGGCTGGCGCCACCGAGTGGGCTCCCGTCGGCGAGCGCGTGGCCGGTCGCGGTCGCCATGACGACGACGAACAGGCGCACGATCTCGACGAACACACCACCTCCTGGCTCCTCGACGGTTCCATCGGCACGTTCGCAGGGGCCGTTGAGGTCGGCCCTGATGCAGATCGACGGACCCCTGACGCGCCGCTACAGTCGACGAGGTCATGACCGAGGTCACATCCTTCGCCAAGATCCCGCTGCTCGACGGTCTCGCCCCGGACGAGCTCGAGACCGTGGTCGGGGCCGCCCGGTCCCGGGTCCTCGAACGAGGCGAGACGCTCTTCCAGCAGGACGACCCCTCCGACGAGCTCTTCGTCGTGACCTCCGGCCGGATCGCCATCACCCGGGGGTTCGTCGACGGCCGTGAATCGGTCCTCGCCCTCATGGAGACGGGTGACCTGTTCGGCGAGATGGGGATGTTCGGCGTCGACGAGGGTCGATCCGCCGATGCACGTGCCTTGGAGCGCTCCGAGATCTCCGCGATCCCCTACGAGGTCCTCCGGCAGGTCTGGGACGCCCGCCCCGAGTTGCTCTGGACCGTGGTCGCGCTCCTCGCCGGTCGGTTGCGCACCACCGACGAGGCGCTGGCCGACTCGATGTTCCTCGACGTCGCGGGCCGGACGGCCAAGCGGCTCCTGGAGCTCTCCGGGGGTCAGGAGACCTTCACGCTGCCGGTCACCCAGGAGGAGCTCGCCGGCATGGTCGGCGCCTCTCGCGAGCGGGTCAACAAGGCCCTCGCCAGCTTCGGGCGGCTGGGCTGGGTCGAGCAGGCCGACCGTCGCTACCGGATCCTCGATCGCGAAGCACTGGAGCGGCGCGCCGGCTGACGTGCGTCGGCCGGCGTTCGCTCAGATCTGCTGGCGCAGCACGCTGGCCTCGCCCAGCCGCCGGAGCCCGTCGATGAGCAGGGTCGCCCGCTCGTCGGCGAGACCCCCGATCTCGACCAGGTCGTCGTGGTCGGCACCCAGCACCTTCTGCAGGTCGCCGAAGGTGTGGACGATCGCCTCGACCACCGGCCACGGCAGCCGGGGCACGTGCGACAACAGGCGGTAGCCACGAGGGCTGACGGGCTGGTCGAGATCACTCCCCGGCGGCAGACCGAGCGCCCGGGCGACGATGTTGTCGTCCATCAGATCGGCGTCGCCGAGACGACCGAGCACCCGAACCGGGGGCTCGGTCTCGTCGGGATCCTCGGCGAGGACGTAGTCGGCGATCACGAGGCGTTTGGTCTGATCGACCCCTGACATCAGCTCGCCGACCTGGAGGTCGACGAGTCGCCCATCGACGCCGAGCTCGATGATGTCGCCCTCCAACTCGGACACGATCCGGCTCATCGTCTCGGTGAGCTGGATGACGTCGACCACGTCGCGCAGCGTGACGACGTCCTCGATCTCGAGCGTGGACAGCTCGGCGGCATCGCGGTCGAGCCGGTCTCGGTAGCGCTGCAGCGTCTGCAGGGCCTGACGGGCCCGGTCGCGGAGCTGCGAGGTCGCCGGGATCGTGTGCTGCTCGTCGCCGAGGTAGACGGTGATGACCCGCTGGTCCTCCGAGACCGCGAGCACCGGGACCCCGAGCGAGCGAGCGACACGCTCGGCGGTGCGGTGGCGTGTACCGGTCTCGCTCGTGGCGACGGTGGGGTCGGGCACGAGGTGGACGTTGGCCCGGGCGATGCGACTCGCATCGCTGACCAGGATGATCGCGCCGTCCATCTTGGCCAGCTCGGAGAGACGCTGCGGGCTGTAGGCCGCGTCGAGCAGGAACCCACCCGAGCAGATGTTGAGCACCTCCGGACCGTCGCCGATCACGATCAGCGCACCCATGTCGGCCTGCAGCACGCGATCGAGCCCGTGCCGGAGCGGACGACCGGGGGCAGCCGCGGCGAGCGTCCTGAGCAGATCGACGCTCCTCGGCTTCCCCATGGTCCCATCGTACGGCCCCGCCGAGCGCCACGCTCGGAGACGGTATCGACACCCTGAGCGGACGGTCCGTCAGTCGGTCAGTCCACACGCCTCGACGGCGTCGAGGAGGCTCCCGACCCGGAGCGCCCGCATCGAGGCAGGTGGATCGGGCGCCGAGGACGGGATCACCGCGACGTCGAAGCCGAGGCGAGCGGCCTCACCCAGCCGCCGTTCGAGGTGGGGCACGCGCCGCACCTCGCCGCCCAGGCCGATCTCGCCGCAGGCGACGAGGCCGGACCGGACCGGACGGCCGAGCTTCGCCGACGCGCACGCCAGGGCGAGCGCGAGATCCCCCGCCGGTTCGTTGACGCGGACGCCACCGGCCGCGGCGGCGTAGACGTCGTCGCCGAGCAGTGAGAGCCCGGCCCGTCGGTCGAGCACGGCGAGCAGGAGACCGAGGCGGGCACCATCGAGGCCGTGCGCTGTGCGCCGGGGCTGCGGGAGCCCCGATCGGGTCACGAGCGCCTGCGTCTCGACCAGCAGGGGCCGATGGCCCTCGACGATCGGTGCCACGACCGAGCCGGCCACACCGTGACGCCGGTCGGCCAGGAAGAGAGCGCTCGGGTCGGCCACTCCCGCGAGGCCGGCGCCGGTCATCTCGAAGAGCCCGAGCTCCTCGGTCGCGCCGAATCGGTGCTTGACCGCCCGCAGGAGCCGCAGCGAGGTGTGACGATCACCCTCGAACGAGAGGACGGTGTCGACGACGTGCTCGAGCACCCGGGGCCCGGCGAGCGCGCCGTCCTTGGTGACGTGCCCCACCAGCAGCAGCACCAGACCCCGACTCTTCGCCTCGCGGACGAGGTGCTGAGCACACTCGCGGACCTGTGACGGTGAACCGGGCATCGACGACGCGTCGGGATGGTGGACGGTCTGGATCGAGTCGACGACCACCACGTCGGGCCGGAGCTGATCGAGCTGCGAGACGATCTCGGGCACCGAGGAGCTCGAGGCCAGCCAGATGCCGTCGGTGGGGAGCCCGAGCCGATCGGCCCGGGTGCGCACCTGGGCCGAGGACTCCTCGGCCGAGACGTAGAGCACCCGTGCACCGGCACCGGCGAGCCCGGCCATGGCCTGGAGCAGGAGCGTCGACTTCCCGATCCCCGGCTCGCCGCCGACCAGGGTCACCGAGTCACCGGCGACGCCACCACCCAGGACCCGGTCGAGCTCGGGCAGCTGGGTCGACCAGCGAGCGACCCCGTCGACGTCGATCTCGCCGAGCGGTTGCGCCGTGGTGGTGGGCACGAGGCCGACCGCCGGACCCGGCGAGGTGGCGTGCTCGTCGACGGTGCCCCACTCACCGCAACTCGTGCACCGCCCGACCCACGAGGCGAGCTGCGCCTCGCAGGCGCGGCACCGGAACGTCACGCGGGGCTTCTTGGCGGTCACGGTCGTCGAACGGGCCACGTGACCAGTGTGGGGCCGGGGTGTCGCACCGACCGAGGGTCGGTGTCGCCGGACGACCTCAGCCGGGCCGCCACTCCCCGGTGTCGACGTCGATCTCGTCGGCGGCGGGAGCGGGACGCGGGCCGGGAGGGGCACTCGCCGCCGTCGACCGGCGCGGCGGTGCCGGCACCTCGGGACCCGACGATGCACCGACCGTCGCGACCTCACCCACCGGAACCGGCGACGCCCCCTCCACCGAGACCGGCACCGCTCGGCCTCGCCGGCGAGCCCGGCGCCGACCCAACCACCACCAGAGGGCCACGAGCACCCAGGCGACACCGAGGGCCAGGATCACCGTCTGCGCCCGGTCGCGCTGATCGTCGGCGTCGGCCCGCAGGGCGAGCGCCTCCTCGTCGACCACGACCCCCTCCACGGCCAACTCGCCGA
>JBCCTY010000351.1:0-3871 GCA_039197885.1 Actinomycetota bacterium
CAGCCGGACCTGGTCCTGGCCGACCTCAACATGCCGGAGGGTGGCGGCCGCCGGGTCGCCGAGGAGTGCGGCGAGCTGGCACCGGTGGTGATCCTCACGGTGTCGGAGGCGGAGCGCGACGTGCTCGACGCCGTCGCCGCCGGTGCCACCGGGTACCTCCTGAAGTCCACGTCGGGTGAGGAGCTGCGGTCCGCGCTCTGGCGGGCCGCCAAGGGCGAACCGGTCTTCTCCCCGTCGCTGGCCGCGATGGTGCTGACCGAGTTCCGCCGGCTCAAGCAGCTGACCGGGCCGACCGGCGGGTTGTCCGATCGTGAGCGGGAGGTGCTCGCTCAGGTCGCTCGTGGCCTCAGCTACCGGGAGATCGGCGAGGCGCTGTTCATCTCGCCGAAGACCGTCGAGAACCACACCCGGAACATCCTCGACAAGCTCCACCTGTCCCGCAAGGACGAGCTGATGCGGTACGCCATCGAACACGACATCGAGTAGCCGCCGCCGACGCCGCCCTACGCTGCCGCCATGGAGCTGCAGGGGGCGACGGTGTACGTGTCGGGCGGGGCCTCGGGCCTGGGGGCGGCGACCGCCGAGCGGTTGAGCGCATCCGGAGCGACGGTCGCGATCCTGGACCTCGACGAGGACCGGGGCGGCGCGCTCGCCGACCGCCTGGATGGGGCGTTCGTCCGCTGCGACGTCTCCTCGGAGGAGTCGGTGGACGCCGCCTTCGAGGCGCTCCTCGACCAGGTCGGCCCGCCGCGGGTGGCGATCTGCTGCGCCGGCATCGGTGCCGGGGCGAAGGTCATCGGACGCAAGGGTCCACATCCGGTCGAGTCGTTCGAACGCGTCGTCGGCGTGAACCTCCTCGGCACGTTCCACGTGGTGCGTCTGGCGGCGTGGGCGATGCGCGACCTGGAGCCGCTCGGTCCCGACGGCGAGCGAGGCGTGCTGATCATGACCGCCTCCATCGCCGCTACCGACGGCGTCGACGGCGGGATCGCCTACTCGGCCTCCAAGGGCGGCGTGCGGGCGATGACGCTCCCGTTGGCACGCGACCTCGCGCCCTGGTCGATCCGAGCCGTCTCGATCTCCCCGGGCTCGTTCGACACGCCGCTCGTCGCCGGGATGCCGGCCGAGTACGCCGAGGCGATGAGCGCGCAGACCCCCTTCCCGCCCCGCTTCGGGAACCCACCCGAGTTCGGGATGCTGTGCGAGCAGGTCATCACCAACCCGATGCTCAACGGCACCGATCTGCGGCTCGACGGCGGCATCCGCATGACCCCGTCGCGACTGCGATGACCGCGATCGACCTCCTCGCCCCGGAGGCGATCAGCGATCCGCACGGTTGGTTCCGGCGGCTCCGCGACGAGGACCCGGTGCGGTGGAGCGACCGCCACCGGGCGTGGATCGTGATGGGTCACCCCGAGCTCAACGCCGCCTTCCACGATCGACGTCTCTCGACCGAGCGGATGAGTGGCTTCCGCGAGCGCCAGAGCGGACGGCGGGCCGAGGCCCTCGCCAAGGCGATCGACCTGCTCGACGGCTGGATGCTGTTCCACGAGCCGCCCGAGCACACCCGGCTTCGCACCCCGCTGGCCCGGTCGTTCACGCCCCGGGCCGTGAGCGGGCTCGGCGAACGAGTCGGTGCGCTCGTCGACGACCTCCTCGCCGAGATGGCCTCCAGGGACGGGGGCGATCTGGTGGAGGGCTTCACGCACCCGCTCCCCGCCGCCGTGATCGCCGAGCTCTTCGGCGTGCCCGTCGAGGACCGCGACTGGTTGGCGGACTGGTCCGAGAAGTTCGGCGTCGTCGTCTTCGGCGCGGTCAACCACCCCGACTACGAGGACCTCGCCCGCGAGTCGGGCGACGAGCTCGAGGACCGCCTCAGCCCGCTGTTCGATCGCTACCGGGCGGAGCCGGAGGACAACCTCCTCTCCCTGCTCCTCGCACGCGAGGGCGCCGACGACGGCCTCACGACGACCGAGATCCTGGGCGCCTGCTCGATCCTCCTCTTCGCTGGCCACGACACCACGGCGTCGCTGCTCGGCTCGGGCGTGCTCGCCCTCTGCTCCGACCCTGATGCCCGGCGGCTCCTCGTCGGCCTCGAGGGTGACGACCTCGACACGGCCGTCGAAGAGCTCCTGCGCTTCGAGGCCCCGGCCAAGGCCATGATGCGCACCGTGGCCGAGCCCCACGACCGCGACGGTCGGGCCTTCGAGGTCGGCCAGACCGTGTTCCTGACGATCCTCGCCGCGAACCGCGACCCGCGGGTCTTCGACGAACCCGATCGCCTCGTGCTCGACCGGTCGCCGAACCCGCACCTGACCTTCGGCCACGGTCACCACTTCTGCCTCGGGGCGGCACTGGCCCGGCTCGAGCTTCGCGTCGCGATCCCGACCCTGTTCCGCCGGTTCCCCGACCTCACCCCGGTGGGCGAGCCGACCTGGAAGCCGAACATCAGCGACCGCTCGGCCTCCCACATCCCGATGCGCTGGTAGGAGCCGCCGGCCAGACCGGCTCCTACGCGAGACCAGGACCGGCTTCCGCGCCTCGGCACCGTGGGACAGCGACGGGGCTTCACGAAAGCTTCAAGCGGCGTCGTCCACGGTGGGCCCATGCCCATCGAGCCGATCCCTCGCAACGCAGCGCACCTGCTGCGCCGAGCGGCCTTCGGCGGCACGCCCGACGAGATCGCCCGAGTCACCGACGAGGGCATCGAGGCGACCGTCGATCGCCTGCTCGACCCGTCCGACGCACCACCGTTCCCCCGGCCCCACCGCATCCGGGGCGAGCAGCCCTTCGAGGAGTGGATCCTCGGTGCGGCGTGGATGCGACTCGCGGCCACATCGCCGACCCCGGCCATCGAGCGGCTGAGCTGGTTCTGGCAGGGCCACTTCGCCACCGGGGTGTCGAAGGTCGAGTGGACCGACCTCCTCCACGCGCAGTGGGCGATGCTGCGGCACCGCTCCCTGGGCCGCTTCGATGACCTCCTCCACGCCGTCGTCCACGACGCGGCGATGAACCTCTACCTCGACCTCCACACCTCGGTCGCCGGCCGCCCCAACGAGAACTTCGCCCGCGAGGTGATGGAGCTGTTCTCCATGGGCGCCGGCCGGGGGTACACCCAGTCCGACGTCGTCGAGGCCGGCCGGGCCTTCACCGGCTACGGCATCGAGTACGACCGCACCATCCACCGTGCGATCGGCAGCCGGTTGCTCCCGGCCCTCCACGACACCGGCACCAAGCGGATCCTGGGCAGCACCGGCGCCTTCGACGGACTCGACGTCGTCCGGCTGATCTGCGCGACGGACGCCTGTCACCGCTTCGTGCCCGAACGGCTCTGGTTCCGCTACGCCGGAACGACCATCCCCGACGAGGTCGCCGACGAGCTCTCGTCGGTGTTCGCCGCTGACCTGCGGATCGACCACCTGGTGCGGGCGATGCTCATCCACCCCCGCTTCTACGACGATGACGTGCGCGCCGGCCTGGTGGACGACCCGGTCAGCCTCGTCGTGCGGACCGTCCGCGGGTTCGGGATCCCGATCGTCGAAGCGACGGGCTCGTACGACGAGATGGACCGCCTCGTCGAGGACGGCCAGGGCCACCATCCCGAGCTCCTGGCCGACCTCGCCGGTCGCATGGGCCAGCGCCCGGGCAACCCGCCGAACGTCGGTGGTTGGGGCCACAACACGGACTGGCTCGACTCCAACTCGGCGGCCGGCCGGCTGCTGATCGGCACACAGCTGGGTGAGCAGCTCGCGATCGGCGAGCTCGGACCGGCCGAGGAGCTGCTCGGCCTGACCCGCGACGCCCGGGCGCTGACCGCAGCGATCGCGGCCCGCTTCGGCGTCGTGGAGGTCGGCGACGAGACCGTCGCCGC
>JBCCTY010000352.1:0-3869 GCA_039197885.1 Actinomycetota bacterium
ACGGTCGAGCCGGCCGAGCGACCGACCTCGACCGGGACGAGCTCCTCGACGCCCGACGGCCGGCGCACCTCGACGCCATAGCTCCCGTCATCGGTTCGGATCAGCGCGTTGGCCGGAACGGTGAGGACGTCGTCGGCCAACGGTGCGGTCCAGGTGATGGTCACCGGCACGATGTCGACCTCGAGATCGACCTCGCCGAGGAGCTCGGCCCGGATCTCGACGTCACCGTCGGCACCTTCGACGGTCTCGACGACGACGGCCTCGGCCGTCGATCTGTCAGGGAGGCGGAGCGAGGCCGTGTGACCGACCTCCAGCGTGGCCGCATCGGCGACGGGCACCGTCAGCTCGACCACCCGTTCGAGGGCGGTCACCGCGATCACGACGTCGCCGTCGGCCACCGTGTCACCGACATCGACGCCGGTGTCGCCGACGCGCACCGGGCCGGGGAGGAACACCACGGCTCCGTCGTCGACGAAACCGGTCACCTCGGCGCCGACGTCGTCCTGCCACCGCTCGACCATCGCCGCGGTGTTGGCGGTGAAGGTCTCGTCGACGGTCACCGCACCGTCCGGGTCGTAGCCCAGCGCGACGAGGCTCGCCTCGAGCTGGAGCACGTCGACGCCCTCGTCACCCGCGGCCAGCGCCCGGCTCGCGGGCACCTCACCCTCGAGGGCGAGGACGGGTTCGTCGACGACTCGCCACAGGACGTCGCCGGACTCCACGGTGGCTTCGCGCTCGACGATCCGGGTGATGACCCCACCGTCGCCGACGGAGCCGATCTCGAGCCGGGTGTCGTACACGATCAGCCCCTCGGCCTCGTAGGTCGCGACGAGTGAGGCGACGGCGACGGACGCCGTGTCGCGGAGCGGATCGACGGCCGGTTCCTCGCGGTCGAGGAGCCCGCCGGTCGTGAGCAGCACGCCAGCCGCCACCACCGCGGCCGTGACGACGAGGGCGCCGGCTCGACGCAACCATCGGCGCCGGTCACCCCCGTCGGTTCGTCCTGCCGTCGGCGATCGGTCCGTGAGGTCGGCCGGCTCCGCGCCGGACCCGTCGAGCGACGAGGCGTGCGGTTCGGCAGGTGCTTCAGGCAGGGGGGTCATGCGGACCTCAGGGCCTCGGTGGGCGCCAGACGAGCGGCGCGCATGGCGGGATACAGACCGGCGACGGCGCCGATCACGAGGGCGGCGGCGAATCCGCCGACCGCCGCTTCGGTCGGGATGACCACCTCCCAGTCCTGCAGCTGCGAGTAGCCGGCGGTCACGAGTGCGCCCAGCGCGACGCCGGTGGCGCCGCCGAGACCGGAGAGCAGGAGGGCCTCGGTGAGGAACTGCCGGCGGATGTGGGCCCGGGTGCCGCCGAGGGCGCGGCGCAGACCGATCTCGTTGCGGCGTTCGATGACGGCGATGACCATGACGTTGGCGATGCCGATGCCGCCCACGAGGAGTGCGACGGCCCCGAGGCCCAGGAACAGGTTGGTGAACGCGCTGTCGGCCGCCGCCTCGGCTTCGAGGATGTCGGAGGGCCGGGAGACCGAGACCTCCTCGGGCTCGGCCGGGTCCACGGTCGCGGGCAGGACGGCGCGGACGTCGTCGATCGCGTCGGACGCGGTGCGAAGGTAGACGATCGTCGGGTTGAGCTCGGTGTCGAACAGCGACACCGCGGCGTCCTTGCCGACCAGCGCCGACCGGTCGAGGTCGGGTGCGAGCGGGAACGGTTCGAGGATCCCGACGACCGTGAACCACTCACCGCCGAGGTACACCTGCATCCCGTCGTCGACCTCGACGATGCCCAGCCGCTCTGCCGTGACGGAGCCGAGGACCACGTTGGTGAAGGAGGCGGAGGCGCCGTTGAGCCAGACCCCCTCGGCGATCTGGCCGTTGAGGGCATCGAGCAGGGTGAGCTCGGCGGCGGCCACCGTGATGCCGCCGGTCTCGTTCGGGTTGACGAGGTCGTTGCGCAGGACGGTCTGCTCGAGCTCGACCACGTCGGCGACCTGCTCGACCGGACCGATGCGACTGATCTTGGCGACCGCGTCCTCGGGCAGCTCGCCGTCGCCTGCCCCGAAGCCCTCGCCGGGCGACACGGTCAGGAGGTTGGTGCCCAGCGCCTCGATCTGGGTGCGGAGGTCGGCCCGGCTGCTCTCGGACAGCCCGAGCACACCGACCATGGCGGCGATGCCGATGGCCACGCCCACCGCCGAGAGCGCCGTTCTCAGCCGCCGGGTGCGAAGGCCCGAGCTCCCCACCGTGAGGACGTCGCCGAAGCGGAGGCGGCTCGGCGGCAGCCGGTCGGCGGCGTCGAGGTCGGAACGGGATCTCCGTCGGGCGATCACGGCCGCACGCCCTCCAGAGTGGGAGCGCCGGTGTCGTGCTCGATGCGTCCGTCGCGGAAGGCGATCTGGCGGGGCAGCGACTCGGCGACCTCTCGGTCATGGGTGATGACGACGATGGTCGTGCCCTGGGCGTGGAGCTCGTGGAGCAGCGTCAGGATGGCTTCGCTCGACTGGCTGTCGAGGTTGCCGGTCGGTTCGTCGGCGAGCACGATCGCCGGGCGGTGCACCACCGCACGGGCGATCGCGACCCGCTGGCGCTCGCCGCCCGACATCTGGTTCGGGAGGTGGCCGAGTCGATGGCCGAGGCCGACGCGGATCAGCGCCTGGGCAGCGAGCTCGCGACGCCGGGCCGGGAGCACACCGGAGTAGAGCAGTCCCGTGGCCACGTTCTCCAGCGCGCTGGCTCCGTCGAGCAGGAAGAAGCTCTGGAAGACGAACCCGATGAGGTGCGACCGAACGGCCGACAGGCGGCGGTCACCGAAGCTCGACAGATCGCGTCCGTCGACGAGCACGGTGCCACGAGTGGGGCGGTCGAGCGTGCCCATCACGTGGAGCATCGTGGACTTGCCGGACCCGGACGGGCCGACGATCGCGGCGAGCTCGCCGTGCTCGATGCGCAGGTCGACGCCGTCGAGCGCCCGCACCGGCGGCGAGCCGGCGTACTCCTTGTCGACGCCGCGCAGCTCGATCGCGGTCGAGCCGGGCGAGGCACCCTCGGACGTGGCGCGGCTCATCTGGGCACGACCACGTCGTCGCCCGGCCTGAGCTGGCTGGAGGTGACCTCGACGACACCGTCGTCGAAGGTCCCGGTCTCGACCGCGACGAGCACCGTCGTGCCGTCCGCCAGCACCTGCTCGACGGCGAAGCCGCCTTCCGCCAACGTCACCAGCGCCCTCGTCGGCACGACCATGGCGTCGATGACCCGGTCGCCGGCGACGGTGACCGTCACCTCCGACGTCGGCAGGTCCTCGTCGACGGGATCGGTGAGCTGCACCACGACGTCGACCGTGAGGTCCCCCTCGGGCTCGGTCGCGACGGCCGCGGCGCCGACCTCGGTGATCGCACCGGCGACGGTGGACTCGTCGGGCAGCTCGACGACCACCTCCCCGCCGACCTCGAAGTCCTCGCGGTCCGTGAGCGCGACCGGGAGGACGACCTCCATCGTCGGCGCCCCGATGAGGAGCACCGGCGTCGGCGCAGCCATCCGGTCGCCGACCGCGACGAGCCGTTCGACGACGTCGAGCCCGTCGGGGACCACGACGTAGGCGTCGGCGGTCGGCGCACCGGTGACCGTCAGGCCGGTCGCCTCCTGCCACAGCTCGACGGCGGCCACGGTCGCGTCGTCGTACACGGCATCGGTGACCACGGCACCGTCGGGGTCGTACCCGGCGGCCACGAGGGCCGCCTCGACGTCGACCGGATCCGCGTCCGGGTCCGTCAGCAGCGCGCCCACGGCGTCGAGCTCGGTGACCGCCTGGACCAGGACCTCGTCGGTGCCGTAGAGGACGGTGCCGTGGGTGACCGGCTCGTCGAG
>JBCCTY010000353.1:0-3818 GCA_039197885.1 Actinomycetota bacterium
CCCGACAGCAGCAGCGGCTGCAGCATGAGCAGGTTGCCGACGCTCGACCCGAACAGCACGGCCGCGGCGAGCAGCCCGGTGCGCCCGTCGAGCTGACCGAGGAGCAGCAGCCCGAAGCCCTGCACGAAGCAGAACACCACGGTGAACCACTGCAGCGGCACGCGAGTGGCGACCACGCCGCCGACGAGGCGCGACACGATGCTCGACACCGCGACGAGTGACACGGCCCTGGCTGCCGTCGACGAGTCGATCCGCCCGTCGACGAGGTTGAAGACGTGGACGATGCCGCCGACCTGCGAGCCCAGCACGAGCACGTAGGCGACGGCGACGACAGCGAAGTAGCGGGTGCGGACGGCGTCCTCGAACGACCAGCCCCGCGAGGGCGCGACCGCTCCGGCCTCGAGCGGCGCCGGCGCCTCGCCGTCGGGGTGCTGGCCGAGCGACTCCGGGTCGGACCGCACGAGCAACCAGGCCACCGGTGCGACGCCCACCAGCCAGGCGATCGCCATCCACGGTGCGGCGCCGCCGAGGCCCTGCCGGTCGATCACCCACTCGAAGAGCGGCGTGAAGACGATGCCGCCGACCGACAGCCCGGTGGACGTCACCGACATCGCGACGGCGCGGCGCCGCTCGAACCAGCGCGTCACGATCGAGTAGCAGGGGACCAGGCCGCCCGTCGCGAAGCCCACGGCGAGGAGGGCGTAGGCCGCGTAGACCTGCCAGATCTCCGAGACCGAGCCGATGAGCAGCAGCGCCACGGCGCCGGTCACCGAGCTGACGTAGAGCAGGCGCCGGGGATCGTGGTCGCGCATGTAGTTGCCGATGGGGATCCCGGCGAGGCCCGACAGCGCGAAGACGACCGCAGTGGCGCCGCTGAGCGGCCCCTCCGAGAAGCCGTGCTCGTCCTTCAGCGCGGTCAGGTAGAGACCGAGGTTGTAGAAGCCCAGGCCCGAGGTGGTCGCGAGGACGACGAAGAGCCCGGCGACGACGCGCCAGCCGTCGAAGCGCTCGTCGCGGCTCACCCGGCGGCCCACGGTGGGTCGGTGCGCTCCCGGAAGGCGGCGATGCCGGCGGCGGCCTCGTCGGAACGGAAGAGCTCGGCCGACAGCTCGGCGGTCCAGGCGAACGCGGCGTCGCGCTCCATGGTCGGGACCCGACGGACCAGGTGCTTCGAGGCGGCCACCGCGTTCGGCCCTCCCCGCAGGACCTTCGCGACCAGGTCGTCGACCGCCGCGTCGAGCTCGGCGGCCGGGACCGCACGGTTCACCAGTCCGACCTCCGCTGCTCGGCTGGCCGGGATGCGCTCGCCGGTGAGGAACAGCTCCATCGCGTCGGCGGGCCGGAGCTTGGGCAGGCAGACGACCGAGATGATCGCCGGGGCGACACCGATGCGGACCTCGGTGAACCCGAGCAGCGCGTCGTCGGCCATGAGCGACAGGTCGCAGGCCGCGACGAGGCCCACCCCGCCACCGGTGGCGTGGCCGGCGATGCGGCCGATCACGGGCGTCGGGCCGTCGAGGAGCAGCTCGAAGACGTCGGGGAAGGTCCGTCCGGCGGTCGGAGCGGGCGAGCCCGGCGTCGCCGCCTTGAGGTCGGCACCAGCGCAGAACGTGTTGCCCGCGTTGGTGAGGACGATGACGCGGACCGCTTCGTCGGCGTGGGCGGTCTCGAGGTGGGCGGCGAGTCGGTCCACCAGCTCGGGAGCCAGGGAGTTCTTCCGCTCCGGTGCGTCGAGCGTGATCGTGGCGACGGGTCCGTCGACGTCGAGGCGGACCGGGTCGGGCTCGGCCATCAGACCGCCAGCCTGCTCATCATCGTGAAGAGCGTGACGACATCGGTGGGCGGCGCGGGTGAGAGCTCCCGGTAGACCGTGTCGACGTTGACGGCGATGCGCTCGGCGTCGATCCAGCCGGCGAACTCACCGAGCGCGATGTCGTGCGCCGCCTCCTCGGCGGTCATGCCCTCGGCGTGACGCTTCCGGGCCTCGCCGTCGACGAAGGCGAGGTACTCCCGCATCCGTCGTACGCCGTCGAGGTCGGTGACCGGTCCGTGGCCCGGGACCACGACCTCGGGCCGCAGCTCGTCGGTGATCAGGTCACAGGCCGCGAGCCAGTTCGACATGGGGCCGGCCCACATGAGCGGGGTGCCCTCGATGAAGCAGATGTCGCCGGTGAACACCGTCGACGCCGACGGCACGTGGGCGATCAGGTCGCCGGTGGTGTGGGCCGGCCCGACCTCGATGAGCTCGACCGACGTCCCGCCGACGTCGACGGTCAGGCGGCCGCTGAACGTGCGATCGGGCGGGGTGAGCGTGATGCCCTCGAAGTCGAACGGACCGAAGATGCGGCTCAGGTAGTCACCCATCTCGCCGAGCTGGCCGTCGCTGGCCGCCGCCATCATCCCGGCGAGCAGCTCGGGCGGCACGTTGGCCATCTCCTCGGCGCAGGCCTCGGTGGCGATGATCTCGGCGGCGTCGACGAGCTCGTTGCCGTAGCAGTGGTCGCCGTTGGCGTGGGTGTTGACCAGCGAGCCGATCGGAGCGGTCCGGGTCAGCTCGTCGAAGCCGTCGAGCATCTCTCGCGTGAGGCGCAGGTCGAAGAGCGTGTCGACGAGCAGGCTGGCGCCGTCGCCGACGACGAGCCCGGCGTTCGACCACCCCCATCCGCCGTCGGGCTGGAGCCAGGCGTGGCAGCCCCCGCCGACATCGACCCGTCCCGTGTCGTAGCTCGCCATCATCGTCCCCCTTCCGAGGCGACACTACGCCGTCACCGGATGGTGGCTCACCGGCACGAGGCCCTCCCGTACCGTGGGGCGATGCCGTTGGCGCAGCCCATCGACGAGATCGCCCAGGAGCTCACCGACCTCCGGGACGCCTGTGGTGAGGAGCCCGGGACGTTCTGCGAGTGGGTGCTCGACGTCAGCGGCAACCGCACGCTCGCCCGCTTCGTCGACTGGCTCGTCGCCGGGCCGCTGGTCGCGATCGTCGTGCTCGTCGTCGCCGTCGTGCTCAACCGCGTCGTGCGCCGTCTCATCGAGCACTTCGTCGAGGACATGGTGGCCGAGCGGCGCGACCGGGCCGAAGCGGCGCAGGATCGCGTCGACCGCGCCGTGCTCCCGGGTCCGCTGCGTCGGGCCCAGCAGGTGCTCGAGGCCGAGCAGGCCGCCGAGGCGCGGATGGTGCAGCGTGCGACGACCATCGGCACGGTGCTGCGCTCGCTGTCGACGGTCATCATCCTCGGGTTGGCGACCGTCATCGCGCTCGGCGAGCTCGGCATCGCCCTCGGGCCGCTCATCGCCGGTGCCGGCATCGCCGGGGTCGCCATCGGCTTCGGGGCCCAGACGATCGTGCGCGACTTCCTGTCCGGCCTGTTCATCCTGATGGAGGACCAGTACGGCGTCGGCGACGTCGTCGACCTCGGCGATGCCGTCGGCACCGTCGAGGAGGTGCAGCTGCGCATCACCAAGGTGCGGGGGCTCGACGGCACGCTCTGGTACGTCCCCAACGGCGAGATCACCCGCGTCGCCAACCGGAGCCACGTCTGGGCGCGTGCCGTGATGGACGTCGAGGTGGCCTACGACACCGACCTCGACCGCGCCGGCGAGATCATCAAGCGCGTCGCCGACGAGCTCTGGCGCGAGGGCCTCGACGAGGCCACGATCATCGACGAGCCCGAGCTCTGGGGCGTCGAGGCGTTCGGCGCGAGCTCGATCGTCATCCGCCTGGTGGCCCGCACCGAGCCGGGTGAGCAGTGGAACGTCTCCCGCGAGCTCCGCCGCCGCCTGAAGTCCACGTTCGACGACGAGGGCATCGAGATCCC
>JBCCTY010000354.1:0-3811 GCA_039197885.1 Actinomycetota bacterium
ACCCCGTTGAGTCCGCCGGCACTCGCCCCGGCGAGCACGTCGACGACCACCCGGTCGTGGCCGCTGAGCTCGAGGGCCCGTGACCAGAGGCCACCCTCGTCGCTCGCCCGGCAGAGCTGATCGATCTCGGCGCACGCGCCGCCGATCCACACTGCGAGGCTCACGCCGCCACGGAGCGCCAGCGCCAACCGGAGCTCCGAGCGTGGTGCCCCGCCCTCCTGCTCGTCCACGTGTCCCCCCACGTCGTCGGTCCGACAGAGGGTGAACGGTGGTCGACGTTCCGTCAATCGACCGGGTGCCACCCGCGTCTGCAGGCATGCCTGCAGGTGGGTAGGCTGCAGGTCATGGGGCAGATCACCGTTCGGGCCGACGACCAGCTCGTCGAGCGGGTCAAGCGCGTCGCCGAGGCCTCGGACCGTTCGATGAACGACTGGGTGGTGCGGGTGCTCGACGCCGCCACCGACCCCGACCTCGCCGGCGACGAGGCCGAGCGGCTGCGGGAGCGACTCCGGCTGGCCGGATTGCTCCACGAGTCGCCGCCGGAGCCCGGTCGTCGGCCGATCGACCCCGAGCGCCTTGCCGCAGCGAAGGCGGCGCTGCGGGGCGGGACGTCGTTGTCCGACATCGTGCTCGACGATCGGGGATGAGCGCGTTCGCCGACAGCTCGGCGATCGTGAAGCTGTACGTGGAGGAGCCCGGCTCCGATCAGGCGCGGTCCTGGACGGGGCCGTGGTTCGTGTCCTCGCTGGCTCAGGTCGAGGTCAGTGCGGCGCTGTGGCGCAAGCAACGCATCGATCGGCGTCGAGCCGGCGACGTCCGTCTGGTCGCCGAGGCCTTCCGACGGGACCTGGCCGACCTCACCGGCGAGGTGGCGATGTTGCCGGTCGTCACCACGGTCCCGATCGTGGAACGGGCGACGTCGCTGGTGGCGCGGCATCCGCTCCGGGCGTACGACGCGATCCAGCTGGCAACGGCCCTCACGGTGCGCGACGTCGCGCCCGTGGGCGAGTTCCTCGCCTTCGACCAGGCACTGTGCGCGGCAGCGGCGTCGGAGGGCTTCGACGTGCCGTTCGAGGAGCTGCTGGCCGACCCGACATGACACAGATGAGCCGGTTGAGCCCCGGATCGGTGTGTCATATCATCGGGTCATGTCTCCCGAGGATCGCTTCGACGCGCTGATCGAGGCCGACGAGCGGATCGAGCCCACCGATCCGATGCCCGACGACTATCGGCGCACGCTCATCCGCCAGATCGCCCAGCACGCGCACTCCGAGATCATCGGCATGCAGCCCGAGGGCAACTGGATCACCCGAGCGCCGAGCCTGCGGCGCAAGGCCGTGCTGTTGGCCAAGGTCCAGGACGAGGCCGGCCACGGGCTCTACCTCTACGGTGCGGCCGAGACCCTGGGCGTCGAGCGCGCCGAGCTGCTCGACCTCCTCCACGCCGGTCGCCAGCGCTACTCGTCGATCTTCAACTACCCGACGCTCACGTGGGCCGACGTCGGCGCCATCGGTTGGCTCGTCGACGGCGCGGCGATCATGAACCAGGTGCCGCTGTGTCGCTGCTCCTACGGGCCCTATGCCCGAGCGATGGTGCGGATCTGCAAGGAGGAGAGCTTCCACCAGCGCCAGGGTTTCGAGCTGATGCTCGAGCTGAGCCAGGGCACCGAGTCCCAACGCGAGATGGCCCAGGACGCCCTGAACCGGTGGTGGTGGCCGTCGGTGATGATGTTCGGTCCGCCCGACGTCGACTCGCCCCACACGGAGCGGTCGATGGCGTGGGGCATCAAGCGGTTCACCAACGACGAGCTGCGCCAGCGCTTCGTCGACCAGACCGTGCCCCAGGCCGACCTGCTCGGCCTGCAGGTCCCCGATCCCGAGCTGCGGTGGAACGAGCAGCGGGGCGCGTACGACTTCGGCGAGCCCGACTGGGACGAGTTCAAGCGGGTGATCTCCGGCGGGGGGCCGTGCAACCGGGAGCGTCTGGCGACCCGGGTCCGGGCCCACGAGGACGGTGCCTGGGTCCGCGAGGCCGCCGAGGCCCACGCCGCCAAGGTCGCCGCCAGGGCCGCCGAGGTGGCGGCATGACCACGCCCGCCCCGCTCTGGGAGGTGTTCGTCCGGTCCCGACGGGGCCTGGCTCACAGCCATGCGGGCAGCGTGCACGCGGCCGACCCCGAGTTGGCGCTCCAGGCCGCCCGAGACCTCTACACCCGACGGGCCGAGGGCGTGAGCATCTGGGTCGTGCCGTCGAGCTCGATCATCACGTCGAGCCCCGACGACGCCGGATCGCTGTTCGAGCCCACGGCCGACAAGCCCTACCGCCACGCCAGCTACTACCAGCTGCCTCCCGAAGTGGCGCACATGTGATGCCCGCTCCCACGAACACCGACACCCACCACCTCACGTACCTGCTGCGCCAGGCCGATCGGGCGCTGGTCCTGTCGCACCGGCTGTCGGAGTGGGTGGCGCACGCGCCGGAGCTCGAGGAGGACGTCGCCATCGCCAACCTCGCGCTCGACCTCGTCGGCCAGGCCCGGGTGCTCTACGCCGCGGCCGCCGAGATCGAGGGCGAGGGCCGCTCCGAGGACGACCTCGCCTACACCCGCAGCGACCGGGAGTTCCGCAACGTCCTGCTCGTCGAGCAGCCCAACGGTGACTTCGCCCACTGCATGGTGCGCCAGCTCCTCCACGACGCCTACGCCATCGAGCTGTGGTCGGCGCTGCGGGAGAGCACCGACCCGACCCTCGCCGGGCTCGCGGCGAAGGCGGTGAAGGAGACGGCCTACCACCTCCGTCATGCTGCGACCTGGGTGGTCCGCCTCGGCGACGGCACCGACGAGAGCCGACGCCGCACCGTCGACGCGCTCGACGACCTGTGGCGCTTCGTCGACGAGCTCTTCGACGCCGACGAGGTCGAGGACGCGCTCGTCGCCGCCGGTGTCGCCGCCGACCCGGCTGCGCTCCGGGCCGGCTGGGACCGCCGCATCGACGCCGTCCTCACCGACGCAACCCTCGAGCGACCCGAGGTCGCACACCCGGCCCGGGGAGGGCGCGACGGCCAGCACGGCGAGTCGCTCTCCTACGTCCTGTCCGAGATGCGCTCGGTGCGCGTCGAGCACCCGGGGGCGACGTGGTGATCACCTCGACGCTCGCCGCCGACGCCGCCCGCCTGGCAGCCGAGGTCCCCGACCCCGAGCTTCCCCACGTGACCCTGGGCGATCTCGGCGTCATCCGTGACGTCGTCGAGCACGGCGACCGGGTCGAGGTCGTCGTGACGCCGACCTACACCGCCTGCCCGGCGACCGAGATGATCTGCGGGCAGATCGTCGAGACCCTCGCCGAGCACCACATCACCGCCGAGGTGACGCTCACCCTCAGCCCGCCGTGGTCGACCGACTGGATCACCGACCGGGGTCGTGAGCGGCTGCGGCAGGCGGGCATCGCCCCGCCCCCGTCCGGCGTCGGTGACGATCTCGAGGTCGTGCTCGACCTGCCCGTGGCCTGCCCCCGGTGCGGCTCGCACCGGACCCGGCGCCACAGCGACTTCGGCGCCACGGCCTGCAAGTCGATGTACTCCTGCGAGGCGTGCCGGGAGCCCTTCGAGCGGTTCAAGCCGATCTGATGGCGGGAGCCTCCACCTTCCGGAGCCTGCGCGTCGCCGACGTGCACCACGAGACCGACGACGCCGTCGTGGTCACGCTCGACGTGCCCGACGACCTGGCCGACGAGTTCGCCTTCCGGGCCGGGCAGCACCTCACCGTGCGACGCGTCGACGACGACGGCGAGCTGCGACGCAGCTACTCCATCTGC
>JBCCTY010000355.1:0-3795 GCA_039197885.1 Actinomycetota bacterium
CGCCGCGGCGTTCGACGAGATCGATCAGCCCGTGCACGGCGAGGGAGTAGCCCACCGCTCCGAATCCGCTCATGCAGGCGTCGACGACGTCGGAGAGCACGGACTCGTGACGCCATGACTCGCGGGCCAGCGGGTTCGAGATGTGGAGCTCGACCTTGGGCTGGTCGTAGGCGAGGAGCGCGTCGTGGAGGGAGCGGCCGTAGTGGCTCAGCGCTCCGCCGTTGACGATCAGCCCGACGGTGGTGGTGCGACCGGCGTGGATCTCGTCGACGAGGTCGCCCTCGTGGTTGGACTGACGGTGGTGGAGGTCGTAGCCGCTCGCCTCGGCCACCGAACGGGCCCGTCCCACCAGATCGTCGAGCGTGTCGGAGCCGTAGATCAGGGGCTGCCGCTCGCCGAGCAGGTTCAGGTTGGGGCCGGAGAGGAGCAGGATCGTGCCGGTCATCGTCGATCCTCCATGACGGCGACGGCCTCACGCACCACCCCGGGGTCGACGTCGGGCACGACCTCGACCCCGTTCGGCCCGTCGAGGACGAACGTGAGGCTCGAGACGGCCTTCTTGTCTCGGCCCATCAACTCGAGCAGCTCGTCGACGTCGAGGTCGGGCGGCGTCGTCGTCGGCAGGTCGTAGGCGCCGACGAGCTCGCGGTGGCGCAGGACCCGCCGCTCGTCGATGCGACCCATGAGGTGGGCCAGCTCGGCGGCGAAGACGAGGCCGATGGCGACGGCCTCGCCGTGGCGCAGGTCGAAGCGGCCGGCGATCTCGAGCGCGTGGCCGAGCGTGTGGCCGTAGTTGAGCAGGGCCCGTCGTCCCCCCTCGCGCTCGTCGCCGGACACGACGTCGGCCTTGAGCCGCACGCAGCGGGCGACCCGTTCGGGCAGCGGGAGGTCTTCGAGGCGACGCCCGTCGTCCTCGGCACCGAGGAACGCGTACTTGGCCATCTCACCGAGCCCCGACCGCCACTCTCGCTCGGGCAGCGTCGCCAGGGTGGCGGTGTCGCACAGCACCGCCGAGGGCTGCCAGAACGCCCCGACGAGGTTCTTGCCCTGGGGCAGGTTGACCCCGGTCTTGCCGCCGATCGCCGCGTCGACCTGACCGAGCAGGCTCGTCGGCACCTGCACCACGGGGACGCCGCGGTGGTAGCTGGCCGCGGCGAAGCCGGCCACGTCGGTGACCACACCGCCGCCGAGCCCGATGACGCAGTCGCCGCGGGTGAGACCCCACTCGGCGAAGGCCGAGCAGAGCTCGCCGATGGTGGCGAGGGTCTTGGCCGGCTCACCCTGGCCGATGGTGAAGACCTCGTGGTCGATGCCGGGATCGAGGCGGACGGGGATCTCGGACTGGGTCACGACCGCGGCCCGGCGAGCGCCGGGAACGGCGGCAGCGATCAGCGCCGGAGCGTGCTCGACAACGCCGTCGCCCACGTGGACGTCGTAGGACCGCTCACCCAGGTCGACTGCTTCGCGGATCATCGCCGGCCTCCGGCCAGCGCGGCGAGGATGGCCTCGGCCACGGCGGGAGGATCGAGCTCGTCGACGTCGACGGTCAGGTCGGCCACCCGGCGATGATACGGCTCGCGCTCCTCTTCGAGCCGGGTCAGGGTGGCCATCGCGTCGTCGGCGAGCAGCGGACGACGGGCGACCTCGTCCGGTCCGAGTCGCTCGATCAGCGTTGCCGGGCCGGCGCGCAGCCAGACGACGTGGTGGCCGTCGAGGGCGGCCCGGACGGGCTCGGACGTCACCGCGCCGCCACCCAGGCTGAGGATGCGCTCGACGTCGTCGGCGAGGAGCCCGCTGACGACGTCGGCCTCGAGGCGTCGGAACACCGCCTCGCCGTCGGTGGCGAAGAGCTCGGGGATCGCCCGACCGGTGCGCTCCTCGATCGCATCGTCGGTGTCGAGCGCGACGGTGCCCGTCCGCTCCGCGAGCAGACGGGCGACCGTGGTCTTGCCGGCTCCCATGAGCCCGACGAGGACGATGCTCGGCACGACCCCGAGGCTAGGGAGCGCCAGCGCTACTTGAGGATCTCCTGGCCGACGCAGAGCTCGAAGTCGACGTCACCGTTGAGGAACATGCCGCAGCCGGTACCGACGTCGAGGGAGACGACCTGGAAGGTGGTGGCGAAGGTCTGCCCCTCGGCGACCTCCTCGTACGCGATGCCGTCGACGACGATCGTGGCCACGGTGCCGCTCTCGATGTCGTAGATCTCGCGCAGCTGCACCCGGGTGCCCCGCTCGGGAGCGAAGTCGGTGGTCGGCGGGGCGGTCTCGCCGCCGTCGCCCTCCGACGGGTCACCGGTCGGCTCACCGCTGCCGTCATCGGGGTCGGGGACCTCGGTCGGCGGGATCTCGAAGGCGAGGGGGCGCTCGAACGGGTTCTTGGCGCCGAAGACCTCGAAGGTCTCGATGACGCCCGAGGCGGCCTGGGCCAGCTCGGTCTCGTTGGGCTGGGCCTGCACGGAGGCGACCCGATCCACGACCGGTGCTGCCACCGGCTCGTCGTCCTCGGCGAACGACATCACCGCCACGGCGGCGACGAAGCCGGCGACCGACAGGGCGGCCAGGATGATGAGCAGGGCGGGGGCGCCGCGCCGCTCCTCGTCGTAGGCGGTGCTCATTCCACTCCCCCGGAGTCGGTCTCGCCGCCGTCGGCGGGAGCATCGGTGGGCGTCGCGGCGGTGTCGACCGCAGCCGGATCACCGGCAGCCGGATCGACCGGAACGGCCGACGGCGTGACGAACGTCGTCATCCCCATCGTCCAGGTGAGGCGGGGTGGGCCGAGGTCCTCCGCTGATGCGGCAGACGTCAGACTGAGCGACTCGATCACGACGATGCGGTGGATCCGGTTGAGGCGGTTGATGAAGTCGAGCACCTGGAAGTAGCCACCGTCACCCGAGGCCTGGAGGAGGACCGGGCTCAGGCCGAACCCGTCCGGTGTCCCCGACTCACTCGCCGAGAAGGACTCGAAGGTCACTCCGGACGCCTTGGCCGCCTCGTCGATGGACAGGATGATGCCGGCGAGGTCGTCGTCCTCGGGGACCGCTGCCCGGAGCGACTCGAGCTCGCTCTGGAAGAACGGCCGCTGCTCGACGAGGAGGGACAAGCGGTCGCGCTGCTCGCGCAGCGTGACGAGCTGTGTCTCGGCACCGTCTCGCCGGTCCTCGGCGGCGGCGAGGTCGTCGCCAGCAGGGCTGAAGAGGAAGACCCACCACAGGCCGATGACCGCGACCGACAGCGCAGCGGCGATGAGTATCAGTCTGCGGTTCACTGCGAGCCCTCCTCGCTCGGAGTCGACCCATCCGGTGCGGCACTGACCCCGGTCGGTGAACCGCTGCCCGGGAACGTGCCGAGGTAGTCCTCGACCCGGTCGGAGAGCGCAGCCGGACTGAGCACGACCTGCGAAGCGAACTGCGCCTCGCCTTCGCCGGTGACCTCGTCGATGAGCCGCGTGGATGCGGGCACCCAGAGGTCGGAGACGCCGGGCAGCGGGTCGAGGCGCAGGAGCCAACGAGCCGACGACGTGTGGTCGAAGCCGTTGCCGTTCACGGTCAGCGTGCCGGCGCCGGAGTCGTTCGGCGATGTCGCCTGCAGCGACGTCATCCACGTGTCGTCCGGCATCACCGTGGCGATCTCCTGGATCAGTTTGGTCCAGGCCACGTCGTTGCGCAGCGCCGTGCGGATCAGCTCCTGGCGGTTGCCCAGCTCGGCCTCGAGGGCCTGCACGGCGCCGAACGAGCCGATCTCGGCCTGCACCTGGGCCACCTCGGCCTCGAGGCGCTGGGCCTCGGCCTCGGCC
>JBCCTY010000356.1:0-3791 GCA_039197885.1 Actinomycetota bacterium
CGAGACGATCTTCTCCTGGCCCGGCATCGGGCTGCTCCTGGTGAGTGCGATCGGGTCGGCCGACGTCGACCTGGTGATGATCATCGTCGTGTTCTTCGCCGTCCTGGCGGTGGTGTTCAACCTGTTGGCTGACCTCGCGTATGGCTGGCTCGACCCGAGGATCAGATATGGCTGACACGCTCACTCCGACCTCCGGCGAGACACCGGACGACACCGCTGCCGTCCTGGCCGAGGCCGAGCAGCTCGGCGAGAAGCCCGAGAGCTTCGGGCAGCAGACGTGGCGCAAGTTCCGGGGTCACCGGCTCGCCGTCATCGGCGTGCTGCTCCTGATCCTGCTCGTCGTGGCGTTCATCTTCGGCCCGTCGCTCAGCGACAAGCAGTTCGACGAGCGCGACATCGCCAACCGGGCCAAGGGCATCTCGACCGACGCCTGGTTCGGCACCGACGACCTCGGCCGCGACCTCTTCGTGCGGACGATGATCGGCGGACGATTCTCGTTGCAGATCGCCCTCATCACGGCGATCTGCGCGACGGCCGTCGGCGCGCTGTTCGGCAGCCTCGCCGGCTACTTCGGTGGCGTGGTCGACGGCACCGTCAACTTCCTGGTCAACCTGCTGCTGACCATCCCGGTGCTCGCCGTGCTGTTGGTGGTCAGCGTCCGCTTCGAGGCGACCACGCCGGTTCGGGTGGCCCTGCTGATCGTGGCGTTCAGCTGGATCAGATCGACCCGTGTCGTCAGAGCCCAGGTGCTCCAGCTCAAGGAGATGGAGTTCGTCCAGGCGGCTCGGGCCGCCGGCGCGGGCGCGCCGCGCATCATCCTGCGCCACATCCTGCCCAACGTCGCCGGCGCGCTGCTCGTCGAGGCGACCCTCATCGCCGGTACCGCGATCATCCTCGAGAGCACGTTGTCGTTCCTCGGCTTCGGGGTGCAGCCACCCGAGGCGACGCTCGGCACGCTGATCGACGACGCCAAGGGCTCGATCGACACCCGCCCCTCGCGGGTCCTCATCCCCGGGGCGATCATCACCATGATCGTGCTCTCGCTGAACTTCATCGGTGACGGCCTGCGTGACGCCCTCGATCCCAAGTCACGACAGGAGCGCTGATGGCTGCCCCGTTGCTCGAGGTCGAGGACCTCACCGTCAGCTTCCCCGTGAAGAACGGCGAGGTGACCGCGGTCCGGGGCGTCAGCTTCGAGGTGCACCGTGGCGAGACCCTGGCCATCGTGGGCGAGTCCGGGTCCGGCAAGTCGGTCAGCGTGATGGCGCTCATGGGCCTGCTGCCCGACGACACGCGCATCGGTGGGCGGGCGACCTTCGACGGGATGGAGCTGCTGGCGCTCGACAAGAAGCGCCTCCGCGAGGTGCGGGGACGGCGGATCTCGATGATCTTCCAGGACCCGATGACCGCCTTCAACCCGGTCTTCACGATCGGCGACCAGATCGCCGAGGCGATGCTGGTGCACGATCTCGCCACCAAGGCCGAGGCCAGGACCCGCGTGATCGAGCTGCTCGAGCTGGTCGGCGTCCCGTCACCCAAGCAGCGGGCCGACCAGTACCCCCACGAGTACTCCGGCGGCATGCGTCAGCGGGCCATGATCGCCATGGCCATCGCCAACAAGCCCGACCTGATGATCGCCGACGAGCCGACGACGGCACTCGACGTGACCATCCAGGCCCAGGTGATGGAGGTGCTCGCCGACATCCAGCGCGAGGTCGGCGCCGCCCTGATCCTGATCACCCACGACCTCGGCGTCGTCGCCGGGGTCGCCGACCGGGTCAACGTGATGTACGGCGGGAAGGTCTTCGAGAAGGCCGAGACCCGCAAGCTGTTCTACAGCTCGAAGAACCCCTACACCCGGGGCCTGCTCGAGTCGTTGCCCCGACTCGACGCCGAGGAGGGCGCTCGCCTGGTCCCGATCCCCGGTTCACCTCCGTCGCTGATGGCGATGCCCGCCGGGTGCGCCTTCGCCCCCCGCTGCACCCACAAGGTCGACATCTGCGCTGAGCGTTCGGCCGAGCTCATCGACATCGGTCTCGACCACCAGACCCGCTGTCACCTGGCTCACGACCTCCCGGCCTGGGAGCCCGATCGAGCGGAGACCCCGGCATGACCGACACCACCGTCGAGCCCACCCCGTCGACACCGGCACCGCTCCTCGAGGTCGACAACCTCATCACCCGGTTCCCGATCCGCGCCGGCCTCTTCCAGCGCACCATCGGCCACGTCCACGCGGTCGAGGACGTCTCCATCCACGTCGCCCCGAAGGAGACCGTCGGCATCGTCGGCGAGTCCGGCTGCGGCAAGACCACCTTCGGCCGCTCCCTGCTGCGACTCGTCGAGCCCACGTCGGGCTCGGTCCGCTTCGACGGCCGCGACGTGATCGCCGCTGGCGGCAAGGAGATGAAGCGACTCCGCCGAGAGATGCAGATCGTCTTCCAGGACCCCTACGCGTCCCTGAACCCCCGGATGCCGGTCCACGACATCATCTCCGAACCCCTGCGGATCCACGGCACGGGCAAGAAGGAGGCTCGCCAGAAGGCGAGCGACTTCCTCGCCGCCGTCGGGCTGCTCCCCGAGCACGGCAACCGCTACCCCCACGAGTTCTCCGGTGGGCAGCGTCAGCGCATCGGCATCGCGCGGGCCATGGCCCTCCAGCCGAAGCTGATCATCCTCGACGAGCCGGTCTCCGCGCTCGACGTGTCGATCCAGGCCCAGGTCATCAACCTCCTCGAAGACCTCCAGGAGCAGTTCGACCTGACCTACCTGTTCATCGCCCACGACCTGTCGGTGGTGCGCCACATCTCCGACCGCGTGGTCGTGATGTACCTCGGGCGACTCGCCGAGGTCGCCGACCGCAACGCGGTCTACGACCGTCCTGCGCACCCCTACACGGCCTCGCTGCTCTCGGCCGTCCCGATCCCCGATCCCGACCTCGAGGGCAAGCGGCAGCGGATCATGCTCCAGGGCGACATCCCGAGCCCGGCCTCGCCGCCCTCGGGGTGCCGCTTCCGCACCCGGTGCCCGATCGCGGTCGAGCGGTGCGCCACCGAGGAGCCCCAGCTCGCCGAGGTCGAGGCCGGTCACCAGGTGGCGTGCCACTTCCCGCTCGCCGCCGGCGAGACGCTCGTCGAGCGGGTCCGCTCGATGGGTCGCACCATCGATCTCCTCGACGGCCGCAGCGTCGCCTCGACGTGACCGATCGGGTCGGCGCCCCCTCGACGTGACCGGCGAGCCGGGCGCGGTCGTCCTCCACACGTCGTGGCGGGGGCGATTCCTGTCGACGGTGCCCCCGGCGGTGCTCCTGCTCGGTGGGCTCTGGGGCCTGAGCGCGGGCGGGTCGGTGATCGCCGTCCTCCTCGTGGTGCTCGGCGGGTTCGTCCTCGCCGTCGGTCTGTTCGACTTCCCGTGGCGGGCGGTGATCGGGCCCGAGGGCGTCGAGCGGCGGTGTCCGTTGCGGACCGATCGCCTCCCGTGGGAACGGGTGACCGCGATCGCCCGGCCCCGCTCCACCAAGATGGGGGAGCGGCTGACCGGCAAGTCCGGCCTGGTGGCCGAGGTCGGCAAGCGCCGCTACCTGCTCACGAACCGGTGCGAGAGCCGTTTCGAGTACGAGGCGGTCGACGGGGCGCTGGGCCGCTGGTCGGGTGGCACCCTCCTCCGGGCGAGCGAACCGGAGAACGAGGTGGCTCCCACCTGGATGTACCAGCGGCGGATGGACGACGGCGACGGTTTCGTCGACGCGCCGTCCGACCTGCCGCGCTGGCCGTCGCGCCGGTAGCATCGTCGCC
>JBCCTY010000357.1:0-3780 GCA_039197885.1 Actinomycetota bacterium
ACCGGGGCCAGCGGGCGGCACCACGCCGACCACGATGCCCGATGACGACGGCGGCAACGGCGGCGGTGGGAACGGCGGCGGTGGGAACGGCGGCGGTGGTGGCACCACGACCACCACACCGTCCGGTGGTGGCGGTGGCGGCGGGAACGGCGGCGGCGGGAACGGCGGCGGTGGCGGCGGCGGGAACGGTGGTGGCGGCGGTGGTGGTCAGCCTCCGTCGAGCTTCCCCGACGCCGACTCGACCGGCCCGTCGGGCTCCCTGCGAGCGAGTGGATCGATCTCGATCGACACCGACGGCACCGTCATCGAGGATCTCGAGGTCACGGGCAGCATCGTGATCGACGCCGACGACGTCACCATCCGCAACGTGAAGATCAACGCCACCACGGGGGCCAAGTACGGCATCGAGGTCCGCACCGGCAACAGTGGGATCCTCGTCGAGGACGTCGAGATCGACTGCGGCAATCGGGCGACGCACGGCATCGTCCACGGCGGCTACACCGCACGACGCGTCGAGGTCTACGGCTGCGAGGACGGCTTCCGGGCGGGCGGCAACACCACGATCGAGGACTCGTGGGTGCACTCGCTGTTCCTGCCGTCGGCCGCCGACCCTCACTACGACGCCATCCAGTCCGTCGGGGGGACGAACATCACGATCCGCGGCAACCGGCTCGAGGGCCCATACCAGGGGCAGACCTCGGCGATCATCGCCCACGCCCACATCGGCGGGCCGTTGGTCAACCTCGTGATCGAGGAGAACTGGCTGTCGGGCGGGACCTACACGCTCAACGTCAAGGCCCGCGACGGGCAGCCCGACGTCGAGAACGTCATCATCCGCAACAACGTGTTCGAGCGGAACTCCTACCAGTTCGGCACCCACACCAGCGATCGGGCGACGCTGATCTTCGAGGGCAACGTCTTCGACGACGGCTCGCCCTACGAGTTCCACACCCGAGACTGACTGTTCCGCGCGCTGCGCGGTCTCGATGGTCATCACGCCGCTCGATGTGGTCACCCGTTCGTGTGGTGTCACGATCGCTCGACGGGACCGGCTGGAGCCCGCTGTCGGTGAGGTTGTCAGCACGTTGGGTCAGTCGATCGACGATTCGTGTTGCGTTGCGTCGTCTGTCCCACTAGACCACTGGGAGTGGTTGTGCGAGGCGCGCAACTGCATACAGCGGGCGGGAGAACGACGTGGACGTTGGCATCGTCGGATGTGGGTACTGGGGCTCGAAGCACGTGCGCGTGCTGCACGGGATCCCCGAGGTCGACCGGGTGGTCCTCATCGACTGGGAGGCCGAGCGCCGGACGGCGCTGCACCAGGTGTTCCCCAACACGATCGGCTTCGCGACCCTCGACGAGGCGCTGGACCACGTCGATGCGGTCGTCATCGCGACGCCGCCCGCCACCCACGCCAAGATCGCGGGTGAGGCCATCGCCGCGGGCAAGCACGTGCTGGTCGAGAAGCCGCTCGCCACCAACACCGATGACGGCCAGCGCCTGGTCCGGGCGGCCGAGGCCACCGGCGTGACCCTCATGGTGGGTCACACCTTCGAGTTCAACCCGGCCGTGCGGCGCCTCCGTGAGGTCGTGCGCTCCGGTGAGCTCGGCGACATCTACTACCTCGACGCCGCCCGCCTGAACCTCGGCCTCTACCAGAGCGACGTCAACGTGATCTGGGACCTCGCCCCCCATGACGTGTCGCTCGCCAACTTCGTGCTCGACGACACGCCGACGGCGGTCACCGCCTGGGGGTCGGCCCACGCCCACTCCCGGCTCGAGGACGTCGCCTCGCTGCGCCTCGAGTACGCCGACAGCGGCGTGGTGGCGACCATCCGCATCAGCTGGCTCGATCCGTGCAAGGTGCGCCGCACCACGGTCGTCGGCAGCAAGAAGATGGCCGTCTACAACGACATGAACGACGCCGAGCGTCTCAAGCTCTACGACCGCGGCATCGTGCCGGCCGACGACTCGTCGATCCACGAGCGGCCGCTGTCCTACCGCTACGGCGACGTGGTCGCCCCCTACGTCGACTGGCAGGAGCCCCTCCTCGTCGAGGACCGCCACTTCGTCGAGTCGATCCTGAGCGGGACCACGCCCAGCGCATCGGGCGAGAGCGGCCTGCGTGTGGTGCAGATCCTCGAGGCCGCGAACGAGTCCCTGCGCACCTCGCGGGCTGTGCCCCTCGAGCGCCTGGATGCCGTCGCGCCGGCGATCTGAGTCCGATGTCCGCCCCGTCCGTCACGATCGACCGCGCGCCCGAACCGCGCGTGCGATCGAGCTCGCGCCACCGTGCCTCCGTGGTCGCCAAGCGCACGATCGATCTCGTCGGCGCGCTCCTCCTGCTCGTGCTGGTCGCGCCGGTGATGCTGGCGATCGCCGCCTACATCGTCGTGCTCGACGGCCGGCCGGTCCTGTTCGCCCAGGAGCGGGTCGGTCGCGACGGCACCACCTTCCGGATGCTCAAGTTCCGGACGATGTGGCGCGACAACGACGACAGCGCACACCGCGAGCAGAACCGTCGTGAGCTCAGCGGCGAGGCCGAGGCCGACGCCGACGGCTCCTACAAGGACCGCCACGATCCCCGCATCATGCGGGGCTGCTCGGTGCTGCGCCGCCACAGCCTCGACGAGCTGCCCCAGCTCCTCAACGTGGTGCGAGGCGACATGTCGCTCGTCGGTCCGCGCCCGGCGCTCCCGTGGGAGGCCGAGCTGTTCGACGTCCGCTATGACGACCGCGACACGGTTCGTCCGGGGATGACCGGGCTCTGGCAGGTGAGTGGTCGCAGCGAGCTGAGCATGCGCGAGATGCTCGATCTCGACCTCACCTACGTGCGGCGCCGCTCCACCTTCGGTGACCTCGGGATCCTGCTCCGCACGCCGCTCGTGGTGTTCACGGCCGAGGGAGCGGGATGACGCTGACGAACGACGACGGCACCCTCGTGGTCGTCGACCCCCGCCACGACCCGCGCTGGGCCGGCCTGGTCTCGGGACCCCAGGGCTCGGTGTTCACCAGCCCGCCGTGGCTCCGGGCGATCAGCGCGACCTACGAGGAGTTCGCCCCCGAGGCCATCGTGGTGTGCGACGACCACGGTGCTCCGCGGTCGGGCGTGGCCTCGGTGCCCGTCCACGACGCGCTCGGTGCCCGGCGGCTCGGCCTGCCGTTCTCCGACTACGCCGACCTGGTCATCGGCGACGAGTCCCACCGCGCACCGCTCCTCGACGCGTTGCTCGCCGACGGCGCCCGGGTCCGCCTCCGCACCCTCCACGCCGACCTCGACGGCGTCGACCCGCGCCTCCAGGCGACCCACGAGGCCGGGTGGCACACCATCGCCGTCGACGACGACGAGGACGTGCTCTGGGATCGCCTCGGCGGATCGTCGCGGCGCAACATCCGCAAGGCCCGCGACTCGGGCATCGAGTTGGCCGTGCACGACGACCTCGATGCCGTCCGTCGGTTCTACGAGCTCCACGTGGGCGTCCGGATCGGCAAGTACGGCCTGTTGCCCCAGCCCCGCGACTTCTTCGACGCCATCCACGCCGAGTTCGCCGAGCTCGACGCCGTCCGGGTCGTCATGGCTCGCCACGACGGTGCCGACGTCGCCGGGATCCTCGTCCTCGTCTGGGGCGACGTGGCGTACTACAAGTTCAACGCCTCGTCACCGGCTGCCCTCGCGCTCCGGCCCAACGACCTCCTCATGTGGCACACGATGCTGCTGGCCAACGAGCTCGGTTGCCGATCGCTCGACCTCGGCATCAGCGAGCTCTCCCAGGCGGGTCT
>JBCCTY010000358.1:0-3779 GCA_039197885.1 Actinomycetota bacterium
GCTCCAACGAGTTCGCCTTCCGCCACGGGCCGCTGTTCACCGGGCTCCTGCTCGCCGACGAGATCAACCGGACGCCGCCCAAGACGCAGTCGGCTCTCCTCGAGGCGATGCAGGAGGGACAGGTCACCGTGGAGGGCGAGACGTTCCCGCTCGATCCGCCGTTCCACGTGCTCGCCACCGCCAACCCGGTCGAGTACGAGGGCACCTATCCGCTGCCCGAGGCGCAGCTCGACCGCTTCCTGCTCCGGGTCAGCTTCGGCTACCCGTCCCAGGACGAGGAGTGGGACGTGTTGCGCCGCCGTCTCGGCCGTGGCGGCGAGCAGCAGACGCTCCGACCGATCACCGACGCCCCGACGATGTCGGCGATGCAGGAGGCGGTCGAGCGCATGACCGTCGACGAGAGCGTCGGCCGCTACTGCGTCACCCTGGCCGACGCCACCAGGCGGCACACCCACGTGCTCATGGGCGCCTCGCCTCGGGGTTCGCTCGCGCTCATGCTCGTCGCCAGGGCCTACGCACTGATCGACGGACGCGACTACGTCACACCGGAGGACGTCAAGGCCGTTGCCGAGCCCGTCCTCTCGCACCGGATCGCCGTGAAGCCCGAGCTCTGGATGAGCGACGTGACCGGGGCGACCGTGGTCGCCGACGTCCTCGCCTCCGTGCCCACGCCGGCGGCCCTCGAGCCGGGCGACGGCGCCGGTCCGGCCGCGGCGCCGTGAACATCACGTCCGTCGTCGCCTGGCGGGCGAGTCCCGCCCACCTGCGGGCGGTGCTCCTCGGCGTCACGAGCGTGTCGGCCGCGCTGCTCTTCCGGGTCCCGATGCTCCTCGTGCTCGGCGCTCCGTTCCTCGCCATCGCCGTCTGGGGAGCGGTCACCCGCCCCGATGGCCAGCCGGTGCTCGACGGTCGGCTCGCACCGTCCACGCTGCGGGAGGGTGAGGTCACCAGCTGGCGCTGCCGGGCCGACGGCCTCGGCGGCGTCGACCACGTCGTCGCGCTGGCACCACGACGCGACTGGCTCGACCTGCGACCGGAGAGTGGGGTGTCGTCCGCGATCGTCGACGACGGCGGGCCGGCGACCCTCGACGTGTCGATCCGGGCCACCCACTGGGGCCGGCACGAGGTCGGGCGACTGAAGGTGGTGGCCGTCAGCGCATGGGGGGCCTTCCGGTGGAGCGCGCTCGACGTCGGGCACCGGCTCACCGTCCTCCCCGTGCCCGCTCCCTTCGACGCGAACCCGTCCACGCTGCGGGCCGACGGCCTCGTCGGGGTCAACCGATCGGCGCGCCCCGGCGACGGCAACGAGTTCTCGGGGATCCGGCCGTTCCGCGCCGGCGATCGGCTACGACGGATCAACTGGAAGCGGTCGTCACGCGAGGGGCAACTCCACGTCACCGAGACGTTCGCCGATCGCGACACCCACGTCGCGCTCATCGTCGATGGTCTGGCCGACCACGGCACGTCGGGCGGGATCGACGGCGAGGCGTCGAGCCTCGACACCACGGTCCGCGCTGCGGGTGCGGTGGCCGAGCACTTCCTCCTTCGCGGCGATCGCGTCTCGCTGCGGGTCGTGGGGTCGCGCCTGTTCACCGACGTGCCACCAGCGGCCGGGTCGGGCCACCTGCGCAGGATCCTCGACGTGCTGGCCACCATCGAGCCGCAGAGCCGTCGGAGCGTCAGTGCCCGGGGCGCCGCGACCGTGCCCGGCGGCGCGCTGGCGATCATGCTCTCGCCGCTCATCTCGCCCGCGGCGCTCGAGCGGGCGATCACCCTGGCCAGCCACGGGCTGACCGTGGCCGTGGTCGACACGCTCCCCCAGGGCGTCCACGTCGACGACGACCCCACCACCGAGCTCGCCTGGCGGATCCGGCTGCTCGAGCGCGCCCGCGAGGTGCGTTCGATCCAGCGGCTCGGCGTTCCCGTCATCGCCTGGACCGGCCCGGGCAGCCTCGATCCCTTCCTCCGCGACCTGGCCCGCCTCGCGCGGGCGCCGAGGCTGGTGCGGCGATGACCGCGGCGCTCCAGCACGTGATCGACGTCGTGCTCGAGTCGAGCAGGCAACAGTGGCTGCTCCGCGCCGCCGTGCTGCTCTCACCCATCGCCGCCGTGCTCGCGGTCTCCGGTGCCCAACGCACCGGCGCCGACCCCGGCGTCGTGGTCGTGGTGGCGGCGATGGCCGTCGCGGCCACGGCGATCCCCGACTCCCAACTGCCGACGGTCGTCATCGCCCTCGTGGGCTGGCAGTGGCTGGCCCACGTCGACTCGGTGTCGAGCCCCTGGCTGCCCGTGGCCGTCATCTGCCTGGTCGTGCACCACACGGCTGCGGCGCTCACGTCCACGGTGCCGACCGGTGGCGTGCTCCCCTGGGATGTGGTCGGCCGGTGGGTCGGCCGGGTCGCGGCCTGCGCCGGACTCGTCGTGTTCGTCTGGACGGCGACCACGATCCTCGACGGACGCGATGCCGCCGGGAACGGTCTCCTCACCGGTCTCGCCCTGGTCGTCGCGGCCGGGTTGGCGACGTTTGTGCGGTCGCGCAGCCTCGGTCGGGGCACGAGCGTCGGCTGATCCGGGGCCGGGCGATCAGCCGCCGGCGAGGCGGGCGACGAGGACCAACAACCTCGGGATGGTCGCGGCGTCTCGGTATCCGACCGTTCGTTCGAGGAACCCGTCGGGCGGCGCGGGCTCGAGCATGCGCTCGACGAACATCTCGTGGTCGGCCATGGCGTTCACGTAGCGGGAGAGCGGGCGGTGGACGAAGGGGATGAAGACCCCCTGCTCCACCTCCTCGATCGAGGTGCCCTCCACCAGGTACGGACCGATCCGCCAGTACTGCTCGGGTGGGTCGAGCACGTGGTCGTCGATCCAGCCGCTGTTCGGGGTCTGGAGCAGCGGGTGGTTGAGGAAGAAGGCGAACCGCCCCCCGGGACGCAGGACGCGGGCGACCTCGGCGAGACCGTCGTCGACGTCCTCGACGTGCTCGAACACGAGACAGGCGATGACGGCGTCGACGCTGTCGTCGGCGAGCGGGAGGCCGCCCGCCCCCGCGAGGGCGTAGGCCGGGCCACCGGCGCGCTCGGCGGCGTAGGCCAGCTGTGCCCGGGTCGGGTCGACGCCGATCACCGACTGCCCCCGGGCGGCCAGCAGCCGGGCGATCTGGCCGTCACCGGTACCGACGTCGAGGACCCGGTCGTAGCCGTCGAGCAGGTCGAGGGCGAGGGGCAGGATCTGCTCGACGTACTCGGGATCGGCGCCCTCGGTGAACCCCTCGACCCACCAGTCGGCGTGGGTCTCCCACAGGTCGCTTGCGGCCGGCTCGCGCTCGGTCATGCCCGCACCGGGGAACGCAGGTGCTCGTAGAGCGCCTCGGCGACGGTGTCGGGCAGCCAGCTCAGCTCGCGGAGCTCGTCGAGCGACGCCGACTTCACCTTCGTGATGCCGCCCAACTCCTTCAGGAGTCGCTTCTTGCGCGTCGGACCGAGGCCGGGCACGTCGTCGAGCACGGACTTCGTCATCCGCTTGTCGCGCAGCTTGCGGTGGTACTCGATCGCGAACCGGTGCGACTCGTCGCGGATGCGCTGCATCAGGTAGAGCGCCTCGCTCTGCCGCGGGATCCGGACCGACTCCTCGCGCCCGGGCAGGAAGATCTCCTCGAACTGCTTGGCCAGGGCGGCACAGGGGATCTCGTCGGCGAGGCCGAGCTCGTCGAGCACCCGCTTCGCCACCGACAGCTGGCCCTTGCCGCCGTCGACCACGAGCAGCTGGGGCGGGTACGAGAA
>JBCCTY010000359.1:0-3770 GCA_039197885.1 Actinomycetota bacterium
CTGCGGTCAGCGCCGCCGCCAGTCCGCCAGCGTCATCGGATCCGATGTAGACACGCTTGTCCCGGCCCCGTCCATCCACGTGGCGCACCTCGATCGCATCGCGGCCCGAGCTCGACCACAGCGTCGCCCGCCGGGCGAGCAGCCACTCGCGTCCGCCGAACCCGTAGTACCAGGGGAGTCGGACCTGCTCGTGCGTCGTGATGTCGTCGATCGCGATGGTCGTGGTCGGTCCGAGCGGACGGAAGCGAGCTCGGAGCTCACCGTCGGCCACCTCGGTCTCCAGGGTGGCGAGCGGGAAGCGCACGACGGCGACCAGGAGGAGCACGGCGAACGATGTGGTGCTCCAGACGCCGACGTCGTTCACCACCACGAGGGTCGATGTCACGATCAGACCGATGATCGCCGGGATCGCGAGCACTGCGGTCGGCCAGAGCGACGTCTGGCGATGGACGTAGGCGGTGCTGCTGCGCGGTGTCTGGGCCATAGCGATATGATATCACTTCGATAGACGAACCCGTCGAGCCACCAGTAGAGAGCAGCAACGATGAACGACCGGACCTCCACCACTCCCGACGCCACGGACGGCGGACTCGATCCGGCGCTCGCCGAGCAGCCCGCTCACTCGCGCAATGGCATCGCCATGCTGTTGCTCGACGTGCTGGTGCTCGTGGCCGCTGTGGCCCTGTTCATCGCCGGGGGGATCGCCGGGAGCTTCCCCGTGATCCTGCTCGCCATCGTGGCGGTCATCGTGTTCGTCGTGCTCACCGCGGGCTTCTACATCGTGCAACCCAACCAGTCGGCGGTGCTGACCCTCTTCGGCGACTATCGCGGCAGTGATCCCGTCGCCGGCCTGCGGTGGGTCAACCCGCTCTACACCTCGCGGAACGTCTCGCTGCGCGTCCGCAACTTCACCACGATGACCTCGAAGGTCAACGACGCTCGCGGCAACCCGATCGAGATCGCGGCGGTCGTGGTGTGGCGGGTCGTGGACACGGCGCGGGCCACCTTCGGCGTCGACAGCTTCACCGACTACGTCGAGATCCAGGCCGAGTCCGCGGTCCGCCATCTCGCCCGTTCGTATCCCTACGACGCTTTCGACGCCGACGACGTCACGACGCTGACGGGCGACACCGGTCAGGTGAACGACGGACTGTTGGCCGAGCTCCAGGAGCGCACCGGTGACGCCGGCGTCGAGATCATCGAGACGCGCATCACCGACCTGGCGTACGCACCGGAGATCGCCGAGTCGATGCTCCGTCGCCAGCAGGCGGCAGCGATCGTCGCCGCACGTCAGAAGATCGTCGAGGGAGCGGTCCTGATGGTCCGCGACGCCGTCAGTGGCCTCGAGGATGACGTCGACGGCGACTCGATCACGCTGGATGAAGACCGCAAGGCCACGTTCGCCGCGAACCTCATGACGGTGATCGCGAGCGACCAGCCCACCAATCCCGTCGTCAACGTCGGGACGCTGTCCCGATAGGCCGGAGTCCGATGGCTCGACAACGCAAGCAGTACCTGCTGCGGATCCCGCAGGAGCTCTACGACGTGTACGAGGAGTGGGCGGCCGACGAGTTCCGTTCGGTCAACGCGCAGATCGAGGCCGTGCTCGTCGACGCCGCCCGCCGGAACAAACGGCTGCGACGTCCGCGCACCGACTGAGGTCCGGGGCCGGGGCGGCACCTCGGCGGGTGACGCTCGCGCGATGCTGCGGAACATGTTCTGCGCCGACTGCGGGCATCGTCTCGACGAGCTCCCGCCGACCCGGTGCAGGGCCTGCGGCGAGCACCACTGGAACAACCCCAAGCCGTGCGGGTCGGCGATCGTCGAGCGAGACGGCCGGGCGCTGCTGATCAAGAGAGCGCGAGCGCCGTGGCGCGGCCACTGGGACATCCCCGGTGGGTTCTGCGATCCCGCTGAACACCCGGAGGACGCAGCACGGCGCGAGGTCACCGAGGAGACGGGACTGCGCGACATCGAGCTCACCGGCTGTCTCGGAGCGTGGATCGACACCTACCCGGACGAACGTGCCGAGCGTGGCGAACGGCCCATCGAGTCGACGCTCAACGTCTGCTACCTCGCCCGATCCTCGGGCGACGGTCGACCGCAGCCGGATCCCGGAGAGGTGCTCGAAGCCCGCTACTTCGCCGCCGACGAGCTCCCGGCGGAGATCGCCTTCCCCGACCACATCCTGCCCGCGCTCGCAGCGTGGTCGCAGCGGCAGCGGCAGCGCTGAAGGTCCACGCCCGAGTCAGCCCCGAGCAGCTGCGATCTCGGACGCGGTGAGGCGGACCCCGGCGAGGCGGAGGGCGAAGGCGGGATCGACGGTCGCGGTGCCGGAGGTGACGAGTGCTCGAGCCCGGACCGCTGCTGCGGCCAGGGCCGTCAACTCGGCCCGAGCGAAGCTTGCCCCGATGCACCGGCGCGGGCCGAGCCCGAACGGCAGGGGTGCAGCGTCCGACCCGGCGTCGTCAGAGCGGCCGGGGTCGAACCGGTCGGGTTCTGCGAACAGGGAGGCCCGGCGGTGGATGACGGCGGGTGCGATCACGATCGGTTCGAACCGACGCGCCCGGTGAGGGCCGATCGAGGTCGGACGCGACGACATGCGGGGGATGCCCCACGCCGGGGGGAACAGACGAAGCGTCTCGGTCACCACGCCGCTCACGAGGGGCAGGTCACCGAGAGCCTGCAGACCGAGGCGCTCGCTCCCGCATCGCTGGTGGACCTCGGCGCGGCAGGCGTGCTGGAGCTCGTGATCGCCTGCAAGGTGGTGCAGCATCCAGGCCGCGGCGGCAGCGGTCGTCTCGTGTCCAGCGACCAACATCACGAGCGCCTCGGAGACGGCTGAGTCACGGTCGATCCGTTGGCCCGTCTCGGGATCGATGACCGTCGTGAGGTGGTCGACGAGACGGGTGACGGTGTGCTCGGCGCAGGGTTCGATCAGCGTGGCCACGCTGTCGCGGAGCCGGGCGCGGGCCCGCCGCACCCGACGGTTCCGAGGCGTCGGCATCGCGAGGGGGACACCGAGTGGTCGGGCCGATCTCGTCTGCACCCAGTCGAGCACCGTCGCGAGATCCTGGCGGACCTCGGCCCGCTGCGCTTCCGTGACGTGGCGACCGAACAGGCCGCTGATGGCGGCGTCGAGGGCGAGGTCCATGGTCGCGTCCTGGAGGTCGAACGGTCTGTCGAGCGGCCACCGCTCCACGTGGGCCTCGACGGTCCGGATGGCGTCGGCGATCCCGGTGCCGAGCTGCTCTCGACCGAAGGCCGGCGCCAGTGCCTGGCGACGCCATCGCCAGTCCGCACCCTCCGCGGTGAACAGATTGGTACCGCTGATCGTTGCGAACAGCCGGTTGATCAGCTTGTTCCGACCCAGTTCGTCGGCACGTTCTGCGAGGAGCTCCCGAGCGAGCTCCGGATCGCAGACGAACCACAGGCGTACCCCACCGGCACGAGCCACGATCACGTCCTCGTCCATCGCCGCCAACGCCCGCATCGTCGAGAGCGGGTCGGTGACCAGCTCGGCGCCGATCCCGCCGCGAGCCGTCGAGCGATACCTCGGAGGACCCATCTCGACACTCCAGCATGTCGTCTGCAACAATTCAAGTTGTTGTCGAGGCATCGGGTGTCGAGATGAGCATGCGAAACCAGATCATCGAGGCCGCGCTGGACCTGTTCGCGTCCCAGGGTTTCGCCTCGACGACCGTCGCCGAGATCGAGGCAGCAGCCGGTCTGGCTGCCGGATCCGGTGGCCTCTACCGCCACTTCGCCTC
>JBCCTY010000360.1:0-3679 GCA_039197885.1 Actinomycetota bacterium
ACGGCGTCTCCGGACGCGCGGCCTCCGTGGAGCTCGACCCGCTCACCGACGCCCAACTCGAGCGGAAGCTCGCCCTCCTCGAGGCCGCGTGGGCGACCTTCGACACCACGGCGGAGCGGGTCTCGGCCGAGCTCCGGACGGGCCCGAGGGGCGGCGGTCGCGAGAAGGCGGAGATCGTCCGGCACGTGAACAGTGCCGAGATCCGCGAGTTCGCACCGAAGGTCGGTGTGAAGATGACCAAGGGGACCATGGACAACCCCGAGGCCCTCGCCGCGTACCGCGACGCCGTCGTCCTCGCGATCCGCAATCACCATCACCGAGATGAACCGGCGCGCTCGTGGGCACTGCGGTTCCTGATCCGACGCTGTGCCTGGCACATGCTCGACCACGCCTGGGAGCTCGAGGATCGAGACCTCACCGACCATCCGTAGGCGGTCGGTGAGCGTTGACGGCGATCACCCGCCGGGCGGACCATCCCAGTCCTCGTCGCCGTAGAAGCGGCCGGAGACATCGTCGGTGCCTCGGCGGATGCGGTCGATGTCGGCGTCGCTGAGGCGGTCACGCCAGGTCCACATCGCAGCCTGGCTGTCGCGGGCCACGCCGCCCTGGTCACCGTCGGCGACATCGGCGCCGTGGGTGGGCGACGTCAACTCGGCCACCGAGGCGGTCGCGTCGTCACTCCACCGCAGCCGAGCGATCGGGCCAACTCGGGTAACGACGTCGTCGGCTCGGCCGCGAGGTCCTCGTAGCGGCGCAACTGCCAGTCGGGGTGGCGCTCGGCGTATCCGGAGGCCACCGTGGCGATCACCCGCCACAGGAGCACGGCCTGGTCGATGATGTCGCCGGGCTCGACCGCTGCGGCTCGCAGCTCGTCGGCGAAGGGCGCGGCAGGCCACCACGTCACCGCCTTCTCGCGACGCACCGACCGACTCGCCGCCGGCATCGGTCCGACCCGCCGCCACCTCGGCGTCGGCGACCCTCTGTTCTTCGCGACCCTCGTCGCCAAGCAGCCTCAACGAGGCGCTCAACGGCTTCGACCTCGGCGCCGCCACGACCGAGCAGGTCGAGGAACGCCGGCGGACCTACGGGGACCCGTGGAACCGCTGGAACACGGTGCGAACCGTGCTCACTGCGACGTCCCTCACCTTCATGGCCGTCGCCGCCGTCGTCACCGATCAGGACTGACGCTGTACCGCCCGCTCCGCTCCGGTCGTCACCGACCGGGCGCGAGCGAGGCGAAGAGCTCACGTCCGACGTCGTCGGCGGGATAGATCAGCTCGACCTGCAGCTCGTCGGTCGCAGCGGTCCGGGCGGCACCGAAGCGGGCGGTGATGGTGACGGTGGGGATCCGGGCACCGTCGATGACGAAGGTAGGGCAGACGACGAGCTCCTCGCCCACCTCCTCGGGACGGGGCGTGCCCGTCAGGGCGCGCTCGGCGTGCTCGACCAGGGAGACCACCTCGGGGCGCTCCCCCGATCGCAGCGCATCGCGCCGCAGCCGGACGAGCCCCGACCAGGCGACTGCGGACCAGTTCTCGATCAGCGGCTGCCAGGCCCCGCCGTAGAGCAGCCGGATCAGGTTCTGCTCGCCGAAGAGGAGGTTCCGACCGGTGCGGTTCGCGAGCACCACGTCCCACGCCCGGTCGAACGCGAAGCCCGGGAAGGGGTCGTGTCGCTCGAGCAGCGACTCGATCGCCAATCGGAAGGGCTCGGACGCCAACGGCTCGCCGCCGAGCTCGTCGTAGGGGCCCCGGAGGCCAGCGGCCTCGAAGACGGCGTTGCGATGACGGACGGGCACATCGAGCGCCTCGACGAGACGTTCGACCATGACCGCCGAGGGGCGGCTGCGCCCCGTCTCGAGGAAGCTCAGATGACGGGTCGTCGTGCCCGAGGCGATAGCGAGGTCCAGTTGGCTCATCCGTCGCTGTCGCCGCCAGGTCCGCAGCTCGGAACCGAACGGACTGGTCTCGCTGCCCACGCCACTCCCTCCTGCGTCGACGCCGGGACCGACCCGGGCTCGCCGTCGGCCCCCGACATCGTGACGGCCACGGAGCGCCGAGACCATTCCCTCGGCGGGAATCGTCGGGGCGACGGTCGGGCGGTTGCATGACGGCATGCACCTGACCCACACCTTCACCGTCCGAGCGCCGATCGCCGCCGTGTGGTCCGTGCTCGGCGAGGACTTCGACGACATCGGCGCCTGGGCGACCGCGGTGCCCGACTCGCGGCGGGCGGCGCGACCGATCGAGATCGACGGCGCCCCCTCGGCCGGCCGCACGTGCGAGGTGGCCGTCCCGGGCTTCTCCGCGATCGACGAGCGGCTGACCCGCTTCGAGCCGGACCGCCACACGCTCGCCTACGAGGTGATCGCCGGGATGCCCCGGTTCGTGACCGGTGCCGTGAACACGTGGACGTTGCGGGCGGCCGAGGATCGCTCGACCGCCGTGACCACCTCGATCGAGATGCGGACCCGGGGCCTGATCGGACTCCTCGCCCGCCCCGCGATGCGGCTCAACCTCGCCCGCACCCAACGAAGCCTGGCCCGGGACCTCGCGACATTCGTCGAGACGGGGTCACCGAGCGAGGCCAAGCAGCGGCAGCTCGCGAAGCTGGCCGGGCGCTGAGCGGCCCGGCGAACCGGACGGCGTCGCGAGCGGATCACTCCCCCGTGATCGAGAGCAGTCCGTGGACGATGGAGACGATCTCGTCGGCGGTCGGCATCGGCGCGGAGCCGGTCGCGTGATGGAGGGCGAGTCCGTCGAGCAGCCCGGCAGTCGTCTCGATGGCGAGGTCGGCACCGCCCTCGGTGAGCACCCGGAGGAAGAACTCGATCGATCGGCGGCCCGCGGCAGAGAGGGTGTCGCCGAGCTCGGCGGGCGCCGGATCCCTCGACGCGGCGGGGGTCAGCTCGATGCGGGCCAGGAAGACGTCGCGCTGGTCGTGGGCGCCCTCGATGGGCCCATCGGCGAGGGCGCCCACCGCCTCCTCACGACGCCCCGATGCGACGAGCTCGGCGATCGATCAGGCCGTCGCCGGTGGGTCCCAGTCCTCGTCGCCGTAGAAGCGGCCGGAGACATCGGCGGTGCCGCGGCGGATGCGGTCGATGTCGGCGTCGCTGAGACGGGCACGCCAGGTCCACATCGCCGCACGGCTGTCGCGGGCCACGCCGCCCTTGTCGCCGTCGGCGACCTCCGCTCCCAGCTCGGCCGACGTGAGCTCGGCCACCGATGCCGTTGCGTCCTCGCTCCAACGCAGGCCGAGCGCTTGCGCCAGCGCCGGTACCTGCGTCGTGGGATCCGCGGCCAGGTCCTCGTACCGACGGACCTGCCAATCGGGGTGGCACTCGGCGTATCCGGAGGCCACCGTGGCGATCACCCGCCACAGGAGCACGGCCTGGTCGATGATGTCGCCGGGCTCGACCGCTGCGGCTCGCAGCTCGTCGGCGAAGCGCACGGCGAGCCCGTCGAGCAGCTCCGGCTGCGAGGTCAGGTTGGTGAAGTCGAACGCCCAGCCGAGCCGCTGGAGGCTGCCCGCGAACGCAGCCGGGTGGCGCACGAGGACCAGCACGTCGGCATCGAGCTCTGCATCGATCCACTCGGCCGAGAAGAACGCGATCGGGTCCTTGAGCAGCGCCCGACGACGCCGGACCCGCCCCTCCAACGCACGCGCCGACTCGACG
>JBCCTY010000361.1:0-3678 GCA_039197885.1 Actinomycetota bacterium
CGGGGCGGTGTAGCGGCCCGCGGTGCGGTCGTCGTCACCGCTCGTCGACGGCGCGCCGTCCTTCGGCACCGGCGCGGTGCGGCCGGACTTGGGGTTGTTCGACTTCCAGCGTGCCATGGGTCGTCGAGGATACTCGCCCGCGCCAGCGGTGCCGGGGTCGTAGCCTGACCCGGTGCACCGGATCCTGGTGATCGACAACTACGACTCGTTCGTCTACAACCTCGTCCAGTATCTGGGGGAGCTGGGTGCCGAGCCGGTCGTGCACCGCAACGACGCCGTGGGCGTCGACGAGGCCCTGGCCCTCGAGCCCGACGTGGTGCTCGTCTCACCCGGACCCGGCCGACCGGAGGACGCAGGCATCAGCACGGCGTTGATCCCGGCCGCCGCCGAGCGGGGGATCCCGGTCCTCGGCGTGTGCCTCGGGCACCAGGCCATCGGGCAGGTCTACGGCGCCCAGGTGGTCCGGGCGCCCGAGCTCATGCACGGCAAGAGCTCGACGTTCTCCCACGACGGCACCGGGGTGCTCGCCGACCTGCCCGACCCGCTGGTCGCCACCCGCTACCACTCGCTGGTCCTCGATCCGCCGACGGTGCCCGACGAGCTCGTGGTGACGGCGACGACCGAGGACGGCGTCGTGATGGCGGTGCGCCACCGCGACCTGCCCGTGCACGGGGTCCAGTTCCACCCCGAGTCGATCCTGACCGAGGGTGGTCACCAGCTGCTGCGCAACCTGCTCGACCTGGCGGCCACGACCGCCTGATCGATCGTCCTACCCGTCGTCGTCGCCGCCGGCCTGGGTGGTCGTCGGCTGGGTCGTGGTGGTGGTGGTCGTCGTCGTGGTCGTGGTGGTCGTCTCGGGGGGCGCCTCGACCCCGACTCGCAGCGTCACAGGGTCACCGGGCAGCGCCGACGCTCCAGCCGGCGGGTTCATCGAGAGCACGGTGTCGGCGTCGGGCGAGCCGTTCGGCACCTCGACCTCCTCGATGCTCACGACCAGGCCGGCCCGTTCGAGCACCGCACGGGCCGCGACCGGGTTCTGCCCGACGAAGTCCTCGATCTCGATGACCTCGGGACCATCGGAGACGAACACGATGATCGTGTCGCCCCGGGCGACCTGGGCGCCCGCTGCGGGTTCGGTGCGGATCACGAAGCCCTGCTCGACCTCGTCGTTCACCTCGCGACGCAGATCGACGGACAGCTGCAGACCGGTCAGATCGACCTCGGCGGTCCGGTCGTCGACGCCCTCGAAGTTCGGCAGCTCGAACAGGTCCTGGCCAGACGAGATCACGATCTGCACGGTCTCGCCCTCGGCGAGCTCGCTGCCGGCGACGGGATCCTGGCGGATGACCGTGCCCTCCTCGGCGTCCTCGGACGTCTCTCGCGACGCGCTCGGCACGAAGCCGTTGTCGCGCAGCTCGGCGCGGGCCCGGTCCTCGTCGAGGTCGACGACGTTGGGGACCCGACCGAGCGCCTGCCCCAGGCTGACCTGGAGGGTGACCTCCGTGCCGGTGTCGACGCTCCGACCGGCCGGCGGGAACTGCGACACGACGGTGCCGGCCTCGGCCTCGTCGTCCGCGACCTGCTGGATGTCGGGCTCGAGGTCGAGGGAGCGCAGCTCCTGCTCGGCCTCGACGCTCGTGCGGCCGACCAGGTTGGGGATGTCGACCTGGGTGACCTCGGCCTCGTCGGGATCGTCGCCCGACCCACCGCTGTCGCCCAGCGCCTGCGCGAGGAAGAAGATGAGGACGCCCAGCACGGCGAGCAGGGCGATCGTGATGCCGACGAACAGCCCGGTGTTGCGCTGGGGCTCGGCCGCGACCGGCTGGCTGCCGGTGGGTGGCCCGTAGGAGTAGCCGCCGTAGCCCGGCGGCGGCCCGGCCGGTGGGGTCGGGGGCATCGCCGTGGTGGGCGACGACTCGGGCGGGACCGATGCAGGGGTGGCCCCGGCGGGGTTCGTTCCACCCGCCGCAGCAGCGGCTGCGGCGCCGGCACCTGCCGCGGCCGCGGGTGACGACGAGGGCGCACCGGGCTTCGGCGAGACGCCGCGGGCGGCCATCGCGACGCTGGGCGGTTCACCCCGGAGGTAGCGGCGGAGGTCGCCTCGCAGCTCCTCGGCCGAGGCGTAGCGGTCCTCGGGCTTCTTGGCGAGCGCGTGGAGGACGATGGCCTCGAGCTCGGCGGGGATCGTCGACACCACCTGACTCGGCGGGGTCGGATCCTCCCGGACGTGCTTGAACGCGATGGCGACCGGGGTGTCGCCGGCGAACGGCGGGCGGGCGGCGAGCATCTCGTAGAGCACGACACCGAGCGAGTAGACGTCGCTGCGGGGATCGGCCGGGTGCCCCTGGGCCTGCTCGGGGGAGAGATAGGAGGCCGTGCCCATCACCGCGCCGGTCTGGGTGAGGCCGTCGGAGGCCGGGCCGGTCATGGCCCTGGCGATCCCGAAGTCGGTCACCTTGACCGACCCACCGGGATCGAGCAGGACGTTGCCGGGCTTGACGTCGCGGTGCACGACCCCACCGGCGTGGGCGGCGCCGAGCGCCCCGGCGATGGAGGCGGCGATCTCGGCGCTGCGGTCGGGGTCGAGTGGACCCTCCGACCGGATGAGGTGGGCGAGGCTGGTGCCCTCGACGTACTCCATCACGATGTAATAGGTGCCCCGCTCGGCACCCCAGTCGAAGACACCGACGACGTGGGGGTGCGAGAGGTTGGCCGCGGCCTGGGCCTCGCGACGGAAGCGCTCGACGAAGTTGGGGTCGCTCGCGAACTCGGGGATCAGCACCTTGACCGCGACGGGGCGGTCGAGGAGCTGGTCGCGGGCGAGGAACACCTCGGCCATCCCGCCTCGGGCGATGCGCCGATAGAGCTCGTACCGCCCACCCAGCACGGGGCGCTGCTGGTCGGACATTGCGGAAGGAGCGTAGTGGTGGAGGTGCCCGGATCGGTCGACACCTCCCCGATCGGCCGTGGTGGCGCGCTCACCCTTCGGGCGTCGGGGTGAGCAGCCCGGCGTCGAGCGCTGCGGTGAGCACCGCGTTCGCGATGGGTGACGCGGTGCCGCCGCCGGTCTGCTGGCCGGTCCCCTCGGCCCCCTCGACGATCACGGCGAAGGCCACCTGGGGCGCTTCGAGGGGGGCGAAGCCGATGATCCAGGCGTTGGTGTCGTCGTTGTCGGAGGCGAGCTGGGCGGTGCCGGTCTTGGCCCCGCCGGTGACCCCCGGCGGGAGCACCCCTCGGGCCGTGCCCTCGTTCGCGACCACCGACATGAGCTCGCGCAGGGTCGCCGCCGAGGTGGCGCTCATCGACTGACGCCAGGTCTCGGGACCGGGGTCGGACAACACGTCGTCGACGGTGCGGACCTCGTCGACCACCCGAGGGGCGAGGATCTCGCCCCGGTTGGCGATGCCCGCCGCCACGAGCGCCATGTGCAGCGGTGTCGCCCTCACGTCGAACTGCCCGATCGCGGCCTGAGCGAGCAGCGGCGTGTTCTGATCGAAGACCTCGACGTCGGGGAAGCTCGACGGCTCGGGATCGGGCAGGTCGAACGGTGGGACGCTGTTGAACCCCGCGTCGCCCGCCGCGTCGGCGAGCACCTCGGGCCCGAGGTCGACGCCCATCTCGGCGAAGGCGGTGTTGCACGACACCCGGAGGATCTCGACGAGATCACCACCGCAGCTC
>JBCCTY010000362.1:0-3629 GCA_039197885.1 Actinomycetota bacterium
CGGCAGTGCGAACGGATCCGATCGGTGATCGGCCCCGGTGAGACCGTCAGTCACATCGAGATCTACGACGGGAGCTTCTTCCTGATCGCTCCTGGCTATCTCGAAGGCGAGCGCTATCTCCCCACCGACATGACCTCGTTCACGAACGTCGTCTGCGGCATCCCTCCCGGCCCCGAGAACCTCGAACTCGCAGCGGACCGTTCTGCGCAGCTCTCGCTCGAGACCGTGGGCAACATTCAGGCCGATCACGTGTTCTTGTCGGCGTTCACGGGTGCCGAGGACACGGTGCGGGAGATCGAGAGCAGCGCGCTCTGGTCCCGTGTGCCGGCCGTCGCGAACGGGAGGGTGTACGACGCTCCTCCCCTGCGGTGGTCGAGCTACCCCTCGTATCAGTGGTCTCTCGCACAGCGCGCCGACGCCGTCACCGGCTGAGACCAGCTCCGGGATCGACGACGTCGAGTTCGCCAACCTCGAAGACACGGCGCTTCGCGTTCGAGCGGGCGGCCTCGTCGGGCCGCGCCTTGCGACGAACTCACTTCGTGTTTCGGCGGCGGCCCGCCGCCGAACCATCGACCGGTTCGTTCTCGGCTGGAACGAGGTCGGAGCCCGAACCATCGACTGCGACGTTGCCGGCGACGACGAGATCGGGAAGGGCGGCGGCGACGGTCACCGCCAGCGAGGTGAGCGCCTCGGAGTCGGCGCCGGCGGCGACGGCGGCCGGGCGCACGCCCTCGAGGCCTTCGAGCAGCGCGATGGCCAGTGCCGCCGCCCCCAGCTCCTCGCCACGGGTGCGGCCTGGGGCCGCCGAGGCGATCACGTCCATCATCCGTTCGAGATAGGCCGCCATGAACCGCTCGACGACGGCGGCAGCGTCCGCATCGTGGGCGGCCCGAGCCCAGATCATGGCCATCATCCCGCCACCATCGGCTTCGGCGGCGTTCGCCTGGGCGACGTAGCGCAACGCCTCCACGATGCGATCGGTGCCCTCGGTCGCCTCGAGTGCCTCGTCGAGGCGCCGCTGGTGCTGGTCGATCGTCGAGCCCATCACGGCGCCGAGCAGAGCCGACTTGGTGGCGTAGTGGTACTGGAGCGACGCCAACGAGATCCCGAGCTGCTTGGCGACGTCGCGCATCGACACCTGGTCGAGACCCTTCACGAGCGCCAGCTCCTCGAAGCACCTCAGTGCCCGGGTCGCCGTGGGCTCGCTCACGTCGTCCGACGTCGCCATCATGCCTCCCGTGTTGCACCTGTCACTTGACAGGTGATCGTGCCCGTGTGACGTTACCTGTCATCTGACAGGCCAGTTCCACCATTCCCGAGGAGCCCGCCCCGTGCAATCCCCCGCCACCACCGAGCACCCCGACGTCGTCGTCGTCGGCGGCGGACTCGCCGGCCTGTCGGCCGCCCGGCACCTCACGGCGGCCGGTCGTTCCGTCGCCGTGCTCGAGGCGCGTGAACGAATCGGGGGCCGCTCCCACACCCACCGGCTGGCCGACGGCCGCACCATCGACCTCGGCGCCCAGCTGATCGGCGACGTCCAGACCAGGGTGTCCGCCCTGGTCGACGAGATCGGGCTCACCAGGGTGGCGCCCCACGCAGACGGGGACGTCCTGCTCGTCCCGAGTCCTGGTGCGCCGAGCCGACGGCTCGAGAGCGACCGGGACGCACTCGGCGTGCTGGGCCTGCTCGATCTGGTGCAGGCCGGCGTGCGGTCGGGGGCGAAGATGCGCAAGCTGGCCACCGCCGACGCCGGACCCCTCGACGGCGTGACGGCGGCGGCGTACCTGCGGCGCCTCACGTTCCTCGACTCGTCGTACGAGTTCCTCGCCAGGACCATCGAGGACAACATGTGCGTGCCGCTCGACGAGATCTCCGCCCACGAGGCCCTCGAGGCGGTGTCGACGGCCGGCGGCCTGGAGGGCATCGCCGACTCGGAGCAGTGGTTCCTCGCCGAAGGCACCCAGCCGATCGCCGACCACCTCGAGTCGCTGCTCGCAGCACCGGTCGTCCGCAACGCCCCGATCGAGCGACTCGACCTCGCAGACGACGGCGTCGCGGTGGTCGCGGGAGCGACGACCTACCGGGCCGGGCACGCCGTCGTCACCGTTCCCCCGCAGCTCTACGGCACGCTCGGCCTGACCGATCTCCTCGACGAGCACCGACGGCGGGCGCTCACCCGCTGGGTCCGGGCCGACGTCGTCAAGACGGTGCTGGTCTTCGACCGGCCGTTCTGGCGCAGCCGCGGCCTGTCCGGGGTGTTCCAGACTCCCGGTGGGTTCGCGAACTCGACGATGGACTGCTCCCCCGCCGACGCCGACGCCGGCGTCCTCGTGCTCTTCTCGACCTCCACCACCGCTCGCCGGCTCCAGGACGTGCCCGACGAGGAGGAGCGCATGGCCCTCGCCGTCGCGTGGCTGCGGGAGCTCCTGGGCGACGACGTGCCGTCACCGGTCGCGGGCCGCTCGATCGACTGGTCCGGAGATCCGTGGAGCCTGGGCGGCTACTTCGGTCATCGGGCGGTCGGCGGATGGACGTCGGCGCCCGATCTCTTCACCCCCGTTGGCCCCCTCCACTTCGCGGGAACCGAGACCGCCGACGAGTGGCGGGGATTCATGGAGGGCGCGTTGCAGTCGGGTGAGCGGGCGGCGGCCGAGATCCTCGCGACGTCCTGACGGGCCGCACGACGGACGACTCCGCCGTCGAGCCCGAGCCCTCGATCGGCCTTCATCAGTCCTTCACGACGACGGGCCCATGATCGGCTCATGACGGCGAGCACGACGACCTCCCGACCCGATCGCCCGACGCGGTCGTGGCGGTACCAGGACGACGGGGGCCGGGACCGCCGACTCGACCTCCTCCGCGGCTACGCCCTCGCTGCGATGGCCATCAACCACTTCGGCCTCCAGCAGAGCTACCTCCACGAGGCGAGCGGCCGGTCACAGTTCCTGATCTCGGCGGCCGAGGCGTTCCTGTTCATCTCCGGCTTCACGCTGGGCTTCATCAGCATCGGGCGTGGCGTCGACGACGTGACCGACCGCCTGAGGCATCGGACCTGGATCGTCTACCTGGCCACCATCGGCATCTCCTTCGGCTTCGGCGCCGTGGCGCTCACGACCCACCTCCAGCTCTGGGGCGGGCTCGAGGCCGAGGCCTACGCCGACGTCTGGCAGTGGCTCGCTCAGGTGCTCACGCTCCAGACCGCGTTCAACGGTGCCGACATCCTCATCGCCTACGTGCTCTACCTCGCCGCCGCCATCGCCGCACTCCGCCTGATGGTCACCGGCAGGACGTGGATCGTCGTCGCAGCTGTCGCCGGCCTCTACGCGCTGAGCCGGTGGAGCGGTCCCGAGGCGGTCCAGCTCGGGTTCGCCTCGTTCCGCGTGCTGATCCCCAACGCCCCGCTGTTCTTCGGCGGCCTCGTCCTCGGCTACCACCGCCACACCGTCGCCGAGCTCTGGCACCGGGTGCCGTGGCGCCGAGCCATCGATGTCGCCGTGCTCGTCGCCGCCGCGGGGCTCGGCTGGCTCCACGACTCGGGCTGGGACTCGTGGACCACGCTCGGCGAGTGGATCAACGGCCCCGAGCTCGACGGTCCCCTCGGGCGGCGCGAGGAGCAGATGCCGCTCGCC
>JBCCTY010000363.1:0-3589 GCA_039197885.1 Actinomycetota bacterium
GACGTCGGCGGGAACGTCCTCGCGGCGGGCGTACTTCGGGCGGTCGAACGAGACGTGCATGGCGATGTTCTTCACCAGCTCGTCGTCGCCACCGACCGTCTCGACGAGCACGCCGTTGACGCCGCGACCCTCCTGGGCGTGGAGGTAGCCGCCGACGGTGTTGCCGTCGGTGGCACCGAAGTGGATGACGTCGCCGACCTCGATGTGCTCCTTGAGCGTCACCCGCATGTCCTCGATGCGGGTGTCGAAGCCGCTGACCGCGTCGGGGCCACCGGCGGCGACGCCGTCGGCGAGCTCCTGGACCAGGGCCACGAAGTCGTCGCTCTTGGCGACGAAGTCGGTCTCGCACTTGAGCTGGACGACGGCACCGGCGCCACCGGCCAGGGCCATGGCGACCGTGCCCTGGGCGTTCTCACGATCGGAGCGACCCGCCATCTTGGCGAGGCCCTTCTCGCGCAGCCACTTGGCTGCGGCCTCTGCGTCGCCGTCGTTCTCCTGGAGCGCCTTCTTCGCGTCCATCATCCCGGCGCCGCTCGCCTTGCGCAGCGCCTGGACGTCCTTCGCGGTGAAATCCGCCATCTCTCGTGGTGTCCGTTTCTCCGTGGTCGGGTCGGTTCAGGCCTGCGGCTCGGCCGGCGCGGCCGGAGGCTCCGGAGCCGTGCCCGCCGGGGCGGCGGCTGCGGCCGGAGCGGCGGCTGCGGCCGGGGCGGCGGCTGCGGCCGGGGCCGGCGCGGCGGCCTCGGTGGCGGCCTCGATGCGGGCGAGCTGCTCGGGCGAGGCCTGGTCGGGCGAAGCGGCGACCGGGCCGCCCTTCGTGCCGATGTAGCGGCCCTCGAGCACGGCGTCGGCGACGACCCGGCTCAGCAGCGTGGTCGAGCGGATCGCGTCGTCGTTGCCCGGGATGACGTAGTCGATCACGTCCGGGTCGCAGTTGGAGTCGACCACGGCCACGACGGGGATCTTGAGGCGGTTGGCCTCGGCGACGGCGATGTGCTCCCGCTTGGTGTCGAGCATGAACATCGCGTCGGGCGGGCGCTGCAGGTTGCGGATGCCGCCCAGGTAGCGCTGCAGCTTCTCCAGCTCGCGGGAGAGCAGCAGCGCCTCCTTCTTGGGCATGGCGTCGAAGTCACCGGCGGACTGCATCTGCTCGAGCTCGAGCATCTTCTTCACGCGACCGTGGATGGTGCGGAAGTTGGTCATCATGCCGCCGAGCCACCGTTGGTTGACGTAGGGCATGGCGCAGCGACGGGCGTAGGCGGCGATGCCGTCCTGCGCCTGCTTCTTCGTGCCGACGAAGAGCACCGTGCCGCCGTCGGCGACGAGGTCGCGGACGAAGGTGTAGGACTCGTTGATCCCGCTCAGCGTCTGCTGCAGGTCGAAGATGTGGATGCCGTTGCGCTCACCCCAGATGTACCGATCCATCTTGGGATCCCAGCGGCGGGTCTGGTGTCCGAAGTGGACACCGGCCTCGAGCAGCTGGCGCATGCTGACGACAGGGGCCATGTTCTCGCTCCTCCCTCGGTTCTCCTCGCCGGGCTGCTACGCCGCCCCCGGGAGGGGACGACGACCGATGGGACGCGCCCGGTGTGATGTGTGGTGCTCGGTGTTCGGCGGCGTCCGGGACCGGACGCCACACGAGCGGGCACCGAGGCCCGCTCCGGCACCCGAGTGTAGACGGGCCGACGCCCGACGACGACCCGGTGTCACCGATCGGCACGCCGCGGCCGCGATCGCCGCCCGGTGCGGGTCGGAGCCGATCGTGGGCCGACGACGTTCGAGAGGTCGAAGCGCTCGAGCCCCACGATCGCGGCGACCCCGATCGCGTCGGTTCCGAAGCTGATCCCCTCGCCGAGGAGGGCGTCGCCGAAGCCCCCCAGCAGCGAGCGGCACGTCGGCGGCCGCCCCGCGAGCGCGAGGGCGGTCTCGCGGCGCACGGCCTCGCTGCCGGGCATGCTCCCGTGCCCGCCGCCGTCGACCACCGTCCAACGGGCGTGGCCCTCGACCCGGGACTGCGGGTTCGCCACGATGAGGTCGACCCGGCTGGCGACGCTCGTCAGCTCGACGTCAGCGGGGACGTCCGGCAGGCCCCGGATCACCTCCGAGCCCTCGCCGAGGTCCGCGACGGCATCGGAGGCCAGCGCGGGGACGTGGTCGCCCGTGGCGTCGTCGATCATCTCGCCGAGGTTGGCCGTGACCTCGGCCGACAGGTTGCCATCGACGAGCGCCGTCACAGTCGAGGCGATGTCGGCACCGCGATGTGGTGTGGCGAGCGTGACGATCCGCTCGACCGGACCGCCCTCGGTGTCGACGGCGAGCCGGCTCAGCACGCCGCCCTGGGAGTGGGCCACGACGTCGATCGGCACCCCGGGCGCCGCCGAGGCGACGTCGTCGATGAGCTCGTCGAGGAGCTCGGCGGAGTCGCGCAGACCGACCTCGGTGTCGTCGGCGTCGTAGCCGCGCTCGACGAGACCCAGTGACTCGCCCGTCCCCGGCGTGGCCCCGCCCTCGTAGGAGAAGCGGACCACGTCCCCGTCGGCGTAACCGAGCCGGTCAGGGGCGATCTCGTCGACCAGGCCATCGCCGTCGTGGGAGCTCAGCCCACCCACCACGACGAGGATCCGCCGTTCCGAGGGCGGTTCAGGGACCGCCGTCGAGGTCGGCGTGCACTCCCGCTGCAGCTCGTTCCACACCTCGATCAGCCGGAGCCCGATCGACACGGGGTTCCACTGGCGCATCGTCTGCACGAGGTGACCCAGACCGGGATCGATGGCGAACGCCACCCGCTCGACGACGTCGAGGAGCCGCCCCCAGGCCTCGACCGGGTCCGAGACGATGTCGCCGATCACGTCGACCACCGCCCCGAACGCGTCGCCGAACGGGTTGCCGCCGCCCGGGAACAGGTGCTCGGCGTAGGCGGGCGTGATCCGCCGATCGAGCTCGTCGGCGACGAGGAAGACCCGGCGTCGACCACCGAGCAGCGCCGCCGGATCGAGGTAGGCGTCGCCTGCTCTGACGCCGAAGTGCAAGGTTGCCGAGGCCGTCCCGATCGGCGTCTCCGCATCGACCGCGGCGCCCCGGCCCACCGAGATCGAGGCGAGGCCGGTGTAGGTGGTGCGGAGGCCGTCGGGGTGCTGGATCGACACGACGAGTCGGCCCGCCACGTTGCCGGCGTAGCTGACGGTGCCGCGGGCGGCGGCCCGGACCGTCTGACCGGGACGGGTGGCGTACTCCAACCCGCGGTTGCCGGCGCCGTAGCGGGTGGACGGAGGGCGGAACTCGTCGACGACGGGGGCGTCGACGGGCGGGACGTAGTCGGTGGACTCGACGGCGGCGGCGGGAACGGTGCTCCCGGCGACGAGGCAGACCGAGACGGCGGCGACGATCAGGGCGCGCATCGCTTCCCCGGAGGATCGGTGGGGGAGGCGATCTCGGAGACCGCGCGGGCGGACCGCGACGGCGCTGGGCGAACCCTAAGCGGCTCATCTCGCGGGCGCAACGTCCGATCTGGATGGGGACGGCGTCATCGGGCGCCGAGGATCGGACGGGAGCCGTGAGCGAGGACATCGACGTCGACGGGCTGTGGGAGCGC
>JBCCTY010000364.1:0-3551 GCA_039197885.1 Actinomycetota bacterium
GGCGCGCCCCCCCTCGCTCCTGCGCCCCTGGAGGGGTGGCCGCCTTGCGTTCTTACCCCCTCCCCCCACGCCAAGACGTGGGAACGGCTGCCTCGGCTCCGCTCGGATCGGTCGTTCGCGGTCCTCGGGGAGTCCAGCCTCGTCGTCGTCCCCGACGAGGACCAGGCCTCCATCACCGTCTCGGTCGACGGTGATGGCGCGATCTACGCTGCGTCCCTCGACCTCGCCCTGCCGATCGCGGTCGGGGGTACGGGTCCGCTCGGCGCCGAGTTCACCGACCTCGTCACCGCAGAGGCCGAAGCAGCGCTCGGCGGCGAACCGACGTTCGGTATCCGGGTCGAGGACTTCGTCGTGACACCCGACGAGGACGGCGCGCTGAGCTTCGACACGGCGCCTGGCATCCCGCTGCGGATCATCGTCTTCGGTGGTGAGGAGCGCATCGCGGTCGAGATCGACGCACCAGCGGCGGAGTATCGCGACCCTGACCCCTTCAGCGTGATCCGACCGGGCCTGGAGCGGCGCAACACGCTGAACCGGCTCGATCTCTTCGACTCCTACGGCCTGTCGCTCGAAGCCGGCGACGTGGTCACGGTCGAGGCCGAGTCGCCGGGTGACCTGATCGTGACCGTCGTGTCGGCGTCGGGGGAGCAGCTGGTCACCTTCGACGACGGCGGTGGCGAGTTCGGCCTCGACCCGACCGGCACCTTCACCGCCGAGGAGTCCGACGAGTACTTCGTCGAGGTGAGTACGTACGACGCGACCGCTGCGTACCGGATCGTCGTCGACGTCGAGCCGGTCTCGGCCGACTCGGGCGGAGGCTGACACAGCCCGGTGCGATGCTGTGCATCGTGGCCCGACGTCTCACCCTCGACCGAGCTCGACGGATGGCGCTGGGCGCCCAGGGCTTCGCCGACCGGCGCCCGACGGGTCGGGTCGACGCCCGACACTTCGACCGGGTGCTCGACCGGATGGCGATCCTCCAGCTCGACTCGGTCAACGTGATCTGTCGGAGCCACTTCCTGCCCGTGCTCGCCCGGCTCGGGCCCTATGACCCGGACGCGCTCGATCGTCATCTCTGGCGGTCGGGCCGGGCGTTCGAGTACCTCGCCCACGAGGCGTCGATCTCGCCGATGCAGCGCCACCCGCTGCTGCGGTTCCGGATGGCCGCCGGTCGCTGGAAGGCGGGGCGGGCCCTCGAGGAGGAGCGGCCCGACTACCTGCGATCGATCGTCGAGCAGGTCGAGACCGAGGGCCCGCTGGCGGTCGGCGACCTCCACGATCCGGGTGGCCGCGGCGGTTCGTGGTGGGGATGGTCGCCGGGCAAGGTCGCGCTGGAGTGGCTCTACGTGACCGGGCGGCTGTCGATCGCGTTCCGGACGAAGGCGTTCGTCACCCACTACGACCTGCCCGAGCGGGTCATCCCCGCCGACGTACTGGCCGCACCGACCCCGACGCTCGACGAGTCGCTCCGCGAGCTGGTGCTCGTCGGCGCCCGGTCAGCCGGTGTGGGCACGGCTGCCGATCTCGCCGACTGGTTCCGGCTGCCGATCCGACCGGTGCGCAAGCTCGTCCCCGAGCTCGTGGCCACCGGCGAGTTGGAGGAGGTGGAGGTCGAGGGCTGGGACGAGCCCGCCTTCGTGCACCCCGAGGCGTCGATCCCCCGACGCATCGAGGGCACGCGGCTCCTCAGCCCGTTCGACCCGGTCGTGTGGTTCCGGCCCCGGGCCGAGCGGCTCTTCGGCTTCCGGTACCGCATCGAGATCTACGTGCCCGAGCAGGACCGCGTGCACGGCTACTACGTGCTGCCCGTCCTGTCCGGGTCCGAGCTCGTCGGCCGCCTCGACCTCAAGGCCGACCGACGGGCCGGCACGTTGCTCGTTCGAGGCTCCTTCGCCGAGGACCACGCCGATCCCGACATCGTCGCCGATGACCTCGTCGAGCCGCTCCACGAGCTGGCCGGGTTCCTGGGACTCGCCGACGTCGTGGTCCACGACCGAGGTGATCTCGCGCCCAGCCTGGGGCGGGCCGTGACCTCGGCCTGACGGCGGCGGGCGACCTCGGGCCGCCGGTTACGGTGTCGGCACCGTGGACGTGCCCTCGATCCCCCGCCAGCTCCTCTACCTCAACCGGTTCAAGGTGAGGGCCGAGCACCACCCGTGGATGCGCATGACGTTGACCGAGACCGAGCCCCAGCGACTGGGTCGGATGATCGGCGCCGCCAACGCCTCGGCGTTCTTCCTCTTCGGGATCCTGATGATGGCTGCGGGTGGCGGCGTGCTCGGGCTCACCCTGCTGGCGCTGGCGGTCGTCGCCGCCGGCCTGGCGCAGGTCCCCACCTTCCTCCGGCTCCGTGTCCGCCAGCTCGCGAACACGAACGACATCGACACCCCCGACTGGGCGGAGTGAGCGACCGCCCCGGGCGACGGTCACTCGTAGACGAGGCTGACGCGGTCGTTGTCGCCGACGCCCATGACGATGTGCATCTGACCGTCCTCGGTCAGCACCGGGCGGATGCCGATGCCCATCATCGTCACCCAGCCGTGCTGGTCGACCAGCTCCGGATCGGCGTTGGAGCAGGGCGCCGTGATGTCGAAGATCGGCATCCGGAGGCCGTCGTCCTGCCGCTCCCAGACACCGGAGATCTCCTCGTCGCAGCCCGACGTGCCCTCGAAGCGCCCGTCTGCGTGGAGCAGCAGCCTCGACGGCGCCACGGCCGGGACCAGGTCGTGCTGGAGGGTCGGCACCCACTCGACGAGCGTCCACTCCCGGTCGAAGACCGCCTCGTTCACCGGCGCGAACTCTGCGACCCGCACGACCACTCCCTCGCCGCGGAGGACGAACCCGTCGCTCGTGGTGTCGACCTCCTCGACCCTCCGCAGCCCGTCGGCCAAGCTGCCCTCAGCCTCGTACGGTCCGCACTCGAAGGCGAGCGCATCCCCGACCTGCCTCCCGTCGGGAGTCCGACCGTCCTGGATGAACTCGGGCCACACGCAGCCGGCGAAGCCCCACCCTTCCTCGTCGATACGGATGACGAGTCGAAAGCCATCGACGTCACTCAGCCGGACATCGTCGACGGCGGCGCCGTCGACCAGCCACCGGCCGGCGGGGAGCAGCTCGCTGGCCTCGCGAGGGAGCACCACCCCACCGCTGATCAACGGGCCGCCGTCCTCGAAGGGATCGTCCTCGGCGACCTCGTCGCTGCCCGAGCAGGCAGCGAGGAGGACGATCGTCGCCACCATCGCCACGAGCCTGCCCACCCGACCAGTCTCGCCGACCCGGCCAAAGGGGAGACCGCGGGTCGAGAGTCAGCGCGCTGCCGAGTACGGCAGCCACTCCCCGGTGGTGAAGTCGTGGAGCTTGCAGACCCGCGTGGCCCGCACGTAGTCGCGAGCGCTCAGCGGGCGCTCGGTGACGTCGTCGGGGAAGGCGTCGATGATCGCCCGGGCCGCCTCGGTCAGCCGGTAGCAGGGGATCCGCATGTCCACGTGGTGGGGGACGTGGACCATGATCCAGTGGAACAGGAGGTCCCAGCCCGGCGGCCCCCACAGCAC
>JBCCTY010000365.1:0-3545 GCA_039197885.1 Actinomycetota bacterium
CTCGCCACGAGACCAGCGCACCGACGGCGAAGAGGCCGAGGCCGCCGACCACGAAGACGAGCCGCCCGGTCGCCACCCAGATCACGACCATCACGACGGTGAACAGCAGCAACGACGATCCGAGGTCGCGCTCGAACACCATCACCAGCAACGAGGCGCCCCATGCGGCGAGGAGCGGCCCGAGGTGGCGGGGGTCGGGGAGGCGGAGCGGGCCGACCCGCAGATCGCTGAGCGACAGGATCTCGAGCCGCTCGGCGAGGTAGCCGGCGAGGAAGATCGCGAACGCGACCTTGGCGAACTCGCCCGGCTGGATGCTCGCGCCGGCGATGCGGATCCAGAGTCGAGCGCCGTTGACCGTCGCACCGATGCCGGGCAGCAGCGGGAGGAGCAGGAGGACGAGGCCGACGGCCGCGGCCGTCCAGCGATAGCGGGCCAGCACGACCGCCCGATCGACCAGGAGGAGGGTGACGACGAAGCCGGCGATGCCGAGCAACGTCCACTGGGCCTGGAGCGCGGCGAGGTCCTCGTCGAGCCGGGCGATGAACACGTAGCCGAGTCCGTTGAGCAGGATCGCGATGGGCAGGATCAGCGGGTCGGCGGCGGGCGCCAGTCGACGGACGGCCAGGTGGGCGAGCCCGAACAGCACGTAGAGCTGCACGAGGAACGGGCCGACGTCGGCGGGCAGCGACGCGTCGCGGCCGAGGCCGACGAGCGTGTAGGTGGCGCCGATCACCAGCCCGGCCATGGCGATGAGCCCCAACTCCGTGGAGCGCCGGGTGGATCGCATCAGCCCGAGGGGGACGCCGTGGTGGTCGTCAGCGCCGCGGTGGTGGGCGGCGTGGTCGTCGGTGTCGCGGTCGTGGGTGTCGTGTTGGCCGGCGCTGCGGTCGTCGGGACCGGGGCCGCCTCGGAGGTGGGCGGGAACTCGGCTCGGATCTCCTCGACGAACGCACGGGCATCGGCGACCGAGTCGACCTCACGCCCGCCCTCGATCCCCTCGACGACGGCCTCGGGCAGCTCGTCGCGGAACAGGCCACTGCGCTCGACGAGCGTCGGCTCGAACCACAGCACCGAGCCGGACCGGCCCTCGAAGATGACCACCTCGTTGCCGGCGAAGTCGACGTGGGCACCGCCCCGGGCCCAGAAGCCGACCGCGGCGATCGCCCCGAACACGGCAGCGACGACGAGGAAGACGAAGCCCAGCAGGCGCCACGTCAGCAGGGGCGCATCCGACTCGGCCGGTGCCTCCGGCTCGGGGTCGGCGACCGCGGTGCCGGCCCGCTCGGCGGCGAGCGCGGCGAAGGCTTCGGTCGCCTCGGTGCTCGTGGCATCGGCCTCGGACTCGACCGGGAGCTCCTGGGTGGCGGGCAGGTCGTCATCGGCCTCGGTGACGTCGTCGACCTCGGCGTCCTCCAGATCGAAGAGCGGGGCCTCCTCGGTGACGTCGACGGTGGTGGCGACCGCGCCCTCGTCGTCATCGGCCAGCGCATCGACGACGACGACGGTGATGTTGTCGCGCCCGCCCCGGTCGTTCGCCAGGCGCACGAGCTCCCGAGCGGCCTCACCGGGATCGGCGAGGCGGCGGAGGGTGGCGAGCACCTGCGCGTCGGCCAGCTCGTTGATGAGACCGTCGGAGCAGAGGAGGTAGCGGTCGCCGTCCTCGACGTCGAGCGTCCAGGAATCGACGTCGACGTCGGGCTCGATGCCGATCGCCCGGGTCAGCATGTTGCGGTAGGGGTGGTGCTCGGCTTCCTGTTCGTTGATCGAGCCCTCGCGGAGCAGGGCGCCGACGTAGCTGTGGTCGTCGGTCAGGCGCTCGAAGGTGTCGCCTCGGAGGCGGTAGGCACGGGAGTCACCGACGTTGGCGAGCAGTGCCTGGGTCGGCGAGCCCGCGAGGCGCAGCACCGTGACGGTGGTGCCCATGCCCTGCAGCTCGCTGTCGTCGGACGAGCTGCGGTGCACGACGCGGTTCGCCTCGCGGATGGCCTCCTCGAGGCTGTCGATGTCGGCGACGTCGGTCGCCGCGAGCGACTCGACGGTGAGGCGCGACGCGGTCTCGCCGGCTCGATGGCCACCCATGCCGTCGGCGACGACGAAGAGACCGGCATCGGCGAACATCGAGTCCTGGTTGGCCGGGCGGACCCGGCCGGCGTGGGTGCTCGCGCCCCACCGGAAGTACGTCACCGGCGGATCTCCTGTGCGGGCATCGGGATCATGCTTCCACCTCGAACACGAAGGATCCCACCCGCAGCCACTCACCCGGGCGGACCACGCGCGGTCCGGTGACGCGCTCGTCGCCCACGAACGTGCCGTTGGTCGAGCCCAGGTCCTCGACCACCACCTGGTCGCCCTCGACGTGGAGTCGGGCGTGCAGCTGGCTCACGTAGTCGTCCTCGACGCGGACCTGGCAGCCCGGCGCGCGCCCGAGCGTGACCTCGTCGCCGATGTCGTGGCGGCGGCCGCGCAGGTCGACGGGCTCGATCGTGCGCAGCGTCGCGGCGGGCCGCGGCCGCGTCGTCCGGGCCGGCGGCGCACCCGGCGCGACCGCCTGCGCCGCGGCCGGCACCGCCGCCTGCGCAGCCCGACGGTCGGCGGCCCGGGTCTCGACCCAGACCGCCCGCATGGCTCGCAGGAAGAAGAGGTAGAGCAGGGCGAGCAGCCCGATGCTGAGGATGCGCAGCGCGCCGTCGGCCACTAGCGGCCCGTCCAGGTCATCAGCTGGCCTCGAAGCGGAGCACGTGGTGGCCGATGCTGATCTCGTCGCCGTCGGCGAGGCGTTGCTCGCGAACCGGTCGGCCGTTGACGTGGGAGCCGTTCATCGACTCGAGGTCGACGAGCACCCATCCGCCCTCGACGGGGCGCAGCTCGGCGTGGCGACGACTGACGTTGGGGTCCGACAGCTGGAGACCGCACTCCGGCAGGCGACCGATCACGAAGACCCGGTCGGCGAGCTCGTGGCGATGGCCGTCGTCGTCGACGATGCTGCCGAACCCGGCCCCGCCCGGTGCCTCGCGCAGCTCGCTGTCGATCTCGAAGCGGCCCGTCTTGAGCTTGGCGTCGGTGACGATCTCGACGTGGACCGGGCCCATGAAGACCCACCCCTCCTCGCGGGCGGTGTCGCGGGCGACCTCGGCCAGCTCGCGCTCGAGGGAGGCCTGTACCCCGCCCAGCTGGTCGCCGTCACCGGGGGACAGGCGCACCGTGTGGTGGTTGGCGGCGACCCGCTGGCCGCCGAGGCCCAGGGTCGTGCTCATCTCCATCTCGCGGCTCATCCGGCGCCCGATCTCGACCGGGCGCAGGCCGGTCCGGAACGCGCGGGCGAACGCACCCTCGACGAGCCGCTCGAGGCGGCGTTCGAAGTTCCGCAGTCCCATGACGCCTCGCCTCCGAGGCCGATGATCGTATTCGAATGTCCCGGAGGCTCCGCGGCAGGCCGGTGCTACCCTGGTCTGCTGGCCACGGGCGAGTGGCGGAATTGGCAGACGCGCTGGCTTCAGGTGCCAGTGTCCGCAAGGACGTGGGGGTTCAAGTCCCCCCTCGCCCAC
>JBCCTY010000366.1:0-3516 GCA_039197885.1 Actinomycetota bacterium
CGCCAACGCTGCGAGCGGGTGGGACGCTCGTCCAGCCCCGGCGATTCGACCCGACCGAGGCCCTCGAGGAACTCGATGAGCGAGCGACCCTCGGCACGCTCGTTCCCGCCATGCTGGTCGCCGTGCAAGCGCTCCCCGCATGGGAGCGCGCCACCTTCCGACACCTGCGCTCGCTCAACAGCGGCGCATCGCGGGTGCCGCGAGAGCTCATCGAGCGGGTTCACGCGAAGGGTGTGCCCGTCACGCAGATCTACGGCCTGACCGAGACCACACCTCTTGCGCTCGCACTCCCGGCCGAGCGAGCCCGCGACAAGGTCGGCTCATGCGGTGTACCAGGGCTCGGCGTCGACGTGCGCCTCGTCGACCCTGAAGGCAACGACGTCGAAGCCAACCAACTCGGCGAAGTCCTCGTGCGCGGCACCAACGTCACCAGGGGCTACTGGAACCAACCCGAAGCCACCGCCGCCGCGTTCCTCGACGATGAGTGGTTCCGCACCGGCGACATCGCCCGAACGGACGACGACGGCTTCTTCTTCACCGAAGACCGCCGCACCGACGTCATCATCTCCGGCGGCGAGAACATCTACCCCGCCGAGCTCGAAGCGGTGCTCGCCGGCATCCCCGGGATCGCCGAAGCAGCGGTCATCAGCCGCCCGCACCAGCGCTGGGGCCAGGTGCCGACCATCGTCGCGGTCCGCTCCGACCCGGACATCACCGACGCCGACGTCCTCTCGGCCTTCGACGACCGCATCGCACGCTACAAACACCCCCGCGAGGTCGCTTGGGTCGACCACCTTCCTCGCACGTCGATGGGGAAGGTCAAGAGACACGAACTCCTCGGCCTGCTCGACCTCTGAGTCTCGGACGCACCCGGGCGGCGCTGGGCTCGAACCGGACGCGTCGCCGGTGCGACGGATCGACCAGGACCACGCACCCGCCCAATCGGGCACCTGTGCTCTGCCTGCCAGGGAGCGGTCGGGCCAGCAAACGGCCGGATCACGAGTGGGCGCGCAGCGAAACCATCGGGCGCGACGTGCGAGCGTGTCGACCAGACCGGTTTCGGAGCCGAACGGTGAGGACGTCCAGTCGCTCATCTCGCACCGTCGCGGATTGGCCGACGCGCTGGAGGCGTTCAACAACGACGCCCCTCGCACCTTCGACGGCGACGAGGTCAGAGCCCTCGCCGAGCAGCGCTGGTCCGATGAGGAAGATGCCGCGTGAGCTCCGACCGCAACAAGCTGCGCAGGCACGGCTCGTCCTGGTCGTACGACGTCTACGTCAGCGAAGCAGTGGCGGAGACCGGACTCGCAGGGTGGCCGAAGCAGCTCGGATCGGGCCTGACCTGGGAGAACGCTGTGTCGGAGGGGGGACTTGAACCCCCACGCCCTTGCGGGCACTAGCCCCTCAAGCTAGCGCGTCTGCCAATTCCGCCACTCCGACGTGGGCGCCGGCATGACCGGCGCAGCGGATGACGATACCAGCTCACCCCTCGCCCACCACCCGGTGGATCGCGGGCACCGGACGACGCGGGATCACCGCTGGTGACGACCGAACGCGGTGAGCGGACGGACGGCGAGGACGATGCAACCTCGGTGCAACAGCCTGGGACGAAGGTACGTCGGGAGCGAGCGAAGGGGAGCGCCGACATGCGACCACTGATCAAGGCCGCCCTGGCGGCCTCCGTCCTGGCCACCGCGCTGGTGATCGTCGCGGCCCCCGCCGGTGCGGCGACGATCCAGGTAACGAACACGCTCGACGAGACGATCGACAACGGCCTCACCTCGCTCCGGGAGGCCATCGAGCTCGCCGACGGCAACGGGCAGGACGACACGATCGTCCTCCCGGCCGCGGGCTTCCTCATCATCGACTTCTGCGCCGCCGGACCCCTGGAGCACGCGGCGAACGAGAACCTGACGATCGACGGCAACGGCGCGGTCGTGCAGCAAACCTGCGACGGCGGGTCGCTGTTCCGCCACCTCGGGCCCGACAGCGAGCTCGAGATCACCGACCTCGAGATGAACACCGGCCTCAACTCCGGGGACGTCCCGATCTCCGGCGCCGCGGTGTTCGCCGATCACGACCTGACCCTCACCAACGTGACGATCACCGGGATGGACGCCGGGACCGGCGGTTCCCTCGTCGACAACGGCAACAGCGACGGACTCGGCGACGGCACCTTCACGCTCACGAACGTCGAGATCACCGGCAACGTCGGCACCGCGCTCGCTCCGAGCTTCGTGGCGCTGTCGGTCACCGGCTCGACGATCTCGGACAACACCGGCAACGGGATCGCCGCCGTCGACGGGACGCCCGTGGCGGTCACGAACACGACGGTCGCCGACAACGGTGGCGTCGGGATCCGCACGACCGGTCAGAGCATCGGCGTGCTGACCGTCACCGGCTCCACGGTCCGCGACAACGACGACACCGGCATCGCCTGCAGCAACTGCAGCGAGGTCACGGTCGACGACACCGACGTGCTCCGCAACGGCGCCGACATCCCACCGACCGGCTTCGGCGGCGGCGGGGTGCGCATCGACTGGCAGACCGACGGCTTCGCCGACCAGCCCCTCACGGCGACGATCACCGGCTCGACGATCGACGCCAACGTCGCGACCCAGGGTGGTGCGGGCATCGACGTCTTCGAGGGGTTCCCCGGCATCGATCCGACCGGTGACCGTGCGTCGCTCCTCGTCCAGGACAGCTCGGTCACCGACAACCGGCCCACCGGGTTCTTCGACCTCGACGGCGGCGGCATCCGGGTCCGTACCGGCGCCCTGACCGTGATCGACTCGACCATCACAGGCAACTGGGCGGGGCTCGGCACCGGCGCCACGTCGGCCAACGGGGGCGGGATCTTCTTCCGCGACGAGAACCAGGTCCTCCCGGAGGGTTCCCTCCTCGTCCAGGGCTCCACGATCTCCGGGAACCTCGCCGACGGCTCGGGCGGCGGCATCCGGGCGGTCGCCGGCACCTCGGTGGTGATCGAGGACACGACGCTCGACGGCAACGAGGCCTTCGGGCTGAGCGGCGGCGGCGTCCACGTGTCCGGCGCCGACACGACCGTCCTGCGCTCGACGCTGTCCGGCAACGCGGCCGGGGTCGGTGGGGGCCTCGCGCTCGACGAGTTCTCGGGCTACCCCGAGGGGTCGCTCCTCGTGCAGGAGTCGACGGTGAGCGGGAACACGACCGACTTCGCGGCGAGCGGTGGCGGCGGCGTGTTCGTCAACGTCGGCGACGCCGGGGTGAACGCGACGTTCCGCAACTCGACGATCACCGACAACACCTCCGCCAACCTCGGCGGCGGCATCATGGCGATGCAGACCTCGTCGGTCACCCTCGAGCACGTCACGCTGGTCGACAACTCCGGGGCCACCGGGGCCAACGTCTTCGTGGCCGCCCGCGACCTGGTGTCGGCGTCCTCGGTGATCGCCGATCCGGCCGGCGGTGGCGAGAACTGCAGCATCGGCGCTCCGGGCACGTTCGTGACCAGCGGCGGCAACGTGATCGACGACG
>JBCCTY010000367.1:0-3516 GCA_039197885.1 Actinomycetota bacterium
CTGCCCGAAGGCGATGGCCTCGGACAGCCCCTGGAGGAGACCGGCGATGGTGATCTGGTTGACCATCTTGCAGAGCTGCCCGCTCCCGGTCGGACCGATGAGCGTGCAGGCACGCGAGAAGGCCTCGATGACGGGGCTCGCCCGGTCGAACACCTCGCGGTCTCCACCGCACATGACCGTGAGCACGCCGTTCTCCGCGCCGGCCTGTCCGCCGGAGATCGGCGAGTCGAGCACGCCCACCCCCCGCTCGGCACCGGCCGCGTGCAGCTCGCGGGCGAGCGTCGCCGAGGCCGTCGTGTGGTCGACGAGGATCGAGCCCTCGGCCATCGACGACAGCGCTCCGTCGTCACCGAGCACCACGGCGCGGACGTCGTCGTCGTTCCCGACGCAGGTGAACGTGATCTCCGCCCCGTCCGCCGCAGCGGCCGGTGTCGGTGCCGAACGCCCACCGTGCCGTTCCACCCAGGCCTCCGCCTTGTTGGCCGTGCGGTTGAAGACGGTGACCTCGTGGCCGGCGGCAGCCAGGTGCCCCGCCATGGGCGCCCCCATGACCCCGAGACCGATGAACGCGCAGCTCGTCATGGCCGAGATGCTGCCATCTGCGGGGCGACGCCGACCGCAGCGGCGCGACTCATCCGAGCTCGGCGAGCACCGATCCGGCATCGAGATCGACGGCGGCCTGCCATCCACGCTCGATCATGGAGTCGAGCAGGGCACGGCCCCGCTCGTTGCGGCCGTCGACCACGGCCAGGCCCGGAGCGCGAGCGACGTGGCGCAGCATCGCCGCCCGGTAGTCGTCCCAGCAGCGGTCGAAGCTGAGGTCGGCGCCCAGGTCGCTGACGGCGTCGTGGTAGCGACGGAGGAGGGCGTCCTCGTGGTCGCGGCGGAGCTGCGTCGGCACGTGCTGACCGAGGAACGAGGCCACGTCGACGATCCCGGGATCGCGCTGGACCCGCTGCCAGTCGAGCAACGACAGCGGTTCCGAGGCGGTCAGGTCGAAGAGCAGGTTCTCGAAGCGGAGATCGTGGTGGCACAGCGTCGTGACCGACGAAGCGGCCCAGCGCTCCAACAGGGCGAGGTACTTCCCACCCACCAGCGCGTCGAGCCACGGCTGGGCAGCGTCGTCGAGCTCGTGGCCCTGGCGCAGCGGGCCGACGAGCTCGGCTGCCGTCTCGATGTAGGTGGTCGACTCGGCGTCGACGGGGCCGGGCAGCCACCGCAGCTCGTGGAGCCGCGGTCGATCCCACCACCGGCCGTGCAGGTCGGCGAGTGCGTCGATCACGGTGCGGGCATCGTCGAGCGCGCACCCGTCGAGCTGGTCGACCGACCGCCCGCCTCGGAGCTCCTCGAGGATCAGCACGAAGCGGGCGCCGCCGTCGTCGAGGGTCGTGTGCAACGCCTGCGGGACCCGCACCTCGACCTCCGGCGCGAGCTCCTCGTAGAAGCGCACCTCGCGCTCGTAGATGCCGAACGACGAGGCGTAGGTCCGGCGAACGGGGTCGGCCGAACCGATCTTGACGATCACCGTCTCAGGGGCCTCGTCGCCCTCGAGGTGCAGGCGGGCGACCTCGCTCTGGACACCGACGCCGGCGGCGAGCGGCTCGCTCCGCACGTAGTCGACCTCGAAGCCGAGTGCCTCGGACAACCAGCGCACGTCGAGATCATCGAGCCCCACCGGCACGTCCGCCACGCCGGGCGACGCTAGGCGCGTCGCCCTCGTCTCGCGCGATAGACCACTCCCCGGGGACCGGCCGCGAGGGGAACGGATCGACATGACGACGCCTGAGGTGAACTTCTTCGACCCGGACACCTCGGAGTGTCCCTACGACGCCTACGCCGAGCTGCGCGACGAGGCGCCGGTGTGGCGCGACCCGAACACGGGCATGTTCGTCATCACCCGCTACGACGACCTGAAGGCGCTGCTCCTCGACACCGAGACCTACAGCAGCGAGCGGAAGTCGGTGCGTCGGAGCGGACGCGAGGCCCACCTCCGTTCGCTCTACGAGGAGGACGGCTGGGTGCCCGCGCCGACCCTGGCCGGTCGCGACGACCCGAACCACAAGCAGATGCGAGCGCTGTTCGACCACGCCTTCCGGCCCTCGCGCATCAAGCAGCTCGACCCGATCGTCGAGCGGATCGCCCACGAGCTGATCGACGACTTCATCGACGACGGACGCTGCGACTGGGTGCAGCAGTTCGCCGTGCCCCTCCCGCTGCTCATGATCGGTCAGCAGATGGGCACCGACCCCGACGACATCTGGAAGATCAAGGCGTGGACCGACGCTTGGGTCCAACGGCTCGGGATGATGCAGACCGACGAGGAGGCGGAGTGGTCGGTCCGCATGGAGATCGAGGCCCAGCACCACTTCCAGCCGATCTTCGAGCGGCTCCGCGAGCAGCCGGAGGACACGCTGTTCTCCGACATCGTCAACACCGTCATCCCGGAGTGGGGGCGCACCCTCACCGACGAGGAGCTGCACGCCGAGATGATGGCCGACACCTTCGTGGGCGGCTCCGAGACCTCGACCAACGCGCTCTCGGCGGGGGTGAAGCTGCTCATCGAGAACCCCGACGTCTGGGAGCGGATCGCCGCGGACCCCGACACCACGCTGCCGGTCTTCGTCGAGGAGGTCGTGCGCCTGGAGGGTCCCGTCCAGGGCCTGTTCCGCATCACGACCCGCGACGTCGAGCTGCACGGGGTGACGATCCCGGCCGGGTCCATGATCAACGTCCGCTACGCAGCGGGCAACCGCGACGAGCGGCAGTTCGAGCGGGCCGACGAGGTCGACCTCGACCGGAAGACCCCACGCAGCCACCTCGCCTACGGAGCGGGGGTGCACTACTGCCTCGGGGCGCCGCTGGCCCGGCGTGAGTTGCTCATCGGGTTCCGGGCGCTGGTCGACCGGATCGAGGAGATGCGCTTCGCCGACGGCAACGACTTCTTGCACCAACCCAACTTCTGCCTCCGCGCGCTGAAGGAGCTCCACGTCGAGTTCACGCCGCGAGTGGTTCCCCGCCCATGAGCACGACGGCGCGAGCGTCGGCCCGCCCGACGGAGGAGGAGCGTTGAGTCACGAGGACCGACTCCGGGCGGCCGGCATCACGCTGCCCGAGGCCATGACCCCGGCCGGGCTCTACGTCGGCGCCGTGCGGGTCGGCGAGCTGTTGCACGTCAGCGGCCAGGGCCCCGTCGACGGCGACCGGATGGTGACCGGCAAGGTCGGCGACACCGTGTCGCTCGACGAGGCCCGTGACGCGGCCCGGCTGACGGGCCTGCAGCTCCTCGCGACGGCGCGGGCCGAGCTGGGCACCCTCGACCGGGTGGTGCGGCCGGTCAAGATCCTCGGCATGGTGAACTGCGCGCCGGGGTTCAACCGCACGCCTGCGGTCATCGACGGGTGCTCGGAGCTGTTCCACCAGGCGTTCGGTGACGCCGGGGCGCACGCCCGCTCAGCGGTCGGGATGGCCGAGCTGCCCTTCGACATCGCCGTCGAGATCGAGGCCATCTTCCAGGTC
>JBCCTY010000368.1:0-3479 GCA_039197885.1 Actinomycetota bacterium
GACCGCGTTGAGCATGACCAGCCCGGCGACGAGGGCGAGCTGGATCCAGATGTCAGCCACGGCTCACCTTCGGTCCGGCTCGTCCCATCGGGTCAACGGTACGGAACGAGCAGACCGGACGGGACCCGCGCCGGACGAAGCAGCGCGAACGAGGCCGCCGCCGGGTCAGCTGCCGGTCCAGTTCGGCGCCCGCTTCTCGGCGAAGGCCGTCGCGCCCTCGGTGGCGTCGCTCGACGCGAACACCTCGTCGAGGATGGGGCCCTGGAACTCCCAGAACTCCGCCTCGGTCCGCCCCTGCATCTCGAGCAGCAAGCGCTTCGAGGCCGCGAGGCCGAGGGGGGCGTTGCGGGCGATGCGCTCGCCCAGCGCCACGGCTTCGTCGACCGCGGTGCCCGGTTCGACGAGCCGGTTGACGAGCCCGTGCTCGGCGGCCTGCTCCGCCGTGATCGGATCGGCGGTGAGCGCCATCTCCATGGCGAGGCCGTAGGGGATCCGGCGAGGGAGCCGGAGCAGCGCACCCGCACCGGCGAACAACCCCACGCCGACCTCGGGGATCCCGAGGCGGGCCCCCGACGAGGCGACGAGGAGGTCGCACGACAGCGCGATCTCGAGGCCGCCCGCGAGCGCGAAGCCCTCGACCGCGGCGATGAGCGGCTTGTCGCACGACTGCTCGACGATCCCGGCGAACCCCCGCCCGGGGAGGTTGGGCATGCCGCCGGACACGAACGCCTTGAGGTCCATGCCGGCCGAGAAGCCCTTGCCGGCGCCCGTGAGCACGCCGACCGAGACGTCGCCGTTCGCGTCGAGCGCCTCGAGGGCGGCGGCCATCTGCTCGGACACCGCCCGGTTGACGGCGTTCATCGCCTCGGGCCGGTTGATGGTGATCACCAGCACCTTGCCCCGCTGCTCGGTCAGCACTTCGTCGGCCACGGTCGGCCCCCTTCCCCACGATCCTGCGCAGCGGACCGTAGTTCCTCCGGCACGACCACACCGACCAATGTGCAACTTATCGGTTGCGTGTATGGTGACCGGCATGCGCCCTTTCCGCTTCGGGATCAACGACCGCCTCGTGGACGACGTCGAGCAGTGGCGAGACATCGCCCGCCGAGCCGAGGGTGGCGGGTTCGACATCCTCCACATCGCCGATCACCTGTCCGACCAGCTCCTGGGCCTCGCACCGCTCGTGACCGCCGCCGAGGCGACGACCGACCTGCGGGTGGGCACGCTCGTGCTCAACCACGACTTCCGCCATCCGGTGGTGCTGGCTCGCGAGGCGGCCACCGTCGAGCTCCTCACCGACGGCCGGTTCGAGCTCGGCCTCGGCGCCGGGCACATGGCCCACGAGTACGAGTCGGCCGGGCTGACCTTCGATCCACCCGGACGACGGGTCTCGCGGTTCATCGAGCACGTCGAGGTCGTGCGGCGGTTGCTCGACCGGGCCGGGGAGCCGGTGTCCTACGACGGTCGCCACTTCACGGTGACCGAGCAGCGCGTGGTGCCCGTCCGTCGCCCCCGCCTGCTCGTCGGCGGCAACGGTGACCGGGTGCTCGCGGCTGCGGCGCGCGACGCCGACATCGTCGGCCTGGTCGGCTTCCGCGTCGTCGACGGCACGACCGACATCGACCCGAGCCACGTGTCGCGCGCCGGACTGGCCGATCGGATCGGGGTCGTCCGCGAGGCCGCCGGGGACCGCTTCGGCGACCTCGAGCTCAACCTGCTCGTCCAGCGGGTCCAGCTCGGATCGAGCCCCCGGGCTGCCGCCGAGGAGATGTCGGCCGGGCACGGCTTCCTCACGCCGGAGATCGTCCTCGACAGCCCGTTCTTCCTCGCCGGGACCGTCGACTCGATCGTCGAGGAGCTCCAGGGCCTACGCGAAGAGCTCGGCGTGTCGTACGTGGTCACCCACGGCCCCAACCACGACGCGTTCGCCCCGGTCGTCGGCCGCCTCGCCGGCACCTGAGGGGGCCGGACCGGAGCGGACGTCCCAGGGCCGCAGACGCGGGTGGAGGGCGACGACGGCGACGATCGACACCCCGACCGCCGCGTCGACCCACCAGTGGTTGGCCGTCGCCATGATGGTGACGGTCATCAGCACGGGGTGCGCCATGGCCCACCACCGGTGGCGGTGACCGCTCGCCGAGACCACGGCGATCGCTGCGAGCGCGGCCCATCCGGCGTGCAGGGAGGGCATCGCCGCGAGGCGGTTGGCCTGATCGGCGGTGACCGAGCCGGACGAGTAGACCGTCGGTCCGAACTGGGCCAGGGTGTCGACAAAGCCCAGCCCCGGTGCCATCCGCGGCGGGGCGAGCGGGTAGACGGCGTGGATCACCATGCCGAGGGCGCTCGACAGGATCAACAGCGAGCGGAACGGCCGGTACACGTCGTGGTGGCGGACGTAGAGCCACGCCAACACGGCGATCATCACCGGGAAGTGACCGTGCACGTAGTAGCGGTTGGCGAGCCACACCAGCGCATCGGAGCCCACCACGAGCCGGTTGAGGTCGGGCTCGGGGAAGAGGCCGAGCCAGCGCTCGAGCGCGACCACGTGGTCGAGGTTCTCGAAGGCCTCCAGCACCTGGTCGCGAACCAGGTACCTGACCCAGCGGTAGAGCAGCAGGAGCGACACGAGCAGCGCGACCTCGCCGCCGAGGCGCCAGCCCAGTCGGCTGGACCACCATCGGTCGACCCAAGCGCCCGTTCGTCTCCCGCCCACCGGGACCGAGATCACCGCCACCTCCTCAGCGACGTGCATCCCCCGCGCACCGGCGACGCTACCCGGTCGTCACCTCCTCGTCATGAGGGGTTTCGCGGGGCTCATCCCGGCAGCTCGTCCATCACGCCGCCCGACCAGCTGACCACGTGCTTCGCGATCTCACCCCGCTCGGTGACGTGCTCGCCCATCAGGGCGCCGGCCTCCGCGAAGTGGGGGAGCGTGAAGTGGTGGCGCAACGCCGCCTCGTCCTCCCACAGCTCGACGATGCGGACCAGGGTCGGGTCGTGGGGGTCGGGGAGGAAGGCGTAGTCGAGGCATCCTTCCTCGGCCCGCGACGCCTCGATCAGCGGGCGAGCTCGGTCGAGCAGCGTGGCGCGCTGATCGGCGCGGACGTGGACGGCTCCGAGGATGGCGATGCGTGACATGGCGTCGATCCTGGCAGCTCGCCGTTGGGCGCGCCTGGCTCGCCGGCGTCCCCGACGCTCAGCGCTCGCGCCGTGAGGCGAGGATCGCTCCACCGATGACGAGGGCGCAGCCGAGCACGGACAGCGCGGCGATCGACTCGTCGCGCAGCCACACCCCGAGCCCGAGCGAGATGACCGGGATGACGTAGGTGATGGTCGACGCCCTCGTCGGCCCGACCCGCCCCACGAGCTCGCTCATGGCCCCGAAGGCGATGCCGGTCCCGATGACGCCGACGGCGAGCATGGCCAGGAAGGGCGACCAGCCCCACGACGAGCCCGGGACGCTGGCGATGCCGTAGGGC
>JBCCTY010000369.1:0-3476 GCA_039197885.1 Actinomycetota bacterium
ACCGGCGCCGTTCTCCTTCGATCTCGTCGAGGCGCTCGATCAACGAACACATGTTCGTCGTGTAGCAAAGATCGATGCCGTTCATGGCCCCTGGCGTGGGCGGCGGCGGCCCGGCCGACCCACTCCTCGCCGTCGAATCCTCCAGCGGTGACCGGCCGGGGCCCCTCGTCCGTCCTGCGCGACTCGCTTCCCGGCCTGGCCGAGTGCTCCTCGTTGACATGCGATTCGTGGACGAGGGTCGTCATTCGACGCAGAGGTGCCGTGCGCCCCCGGGTATCAGCACTGCCGACCTCTGCCGGTCAGCGACGCCAGGCAGTGGTGACGCCCCGTCGCCTGGGTCACATCGTCCCGACCCGGGTCAGGCTCGGCGGAGGGCGGCCTCGTAGAGCTCGAACGTCGGGTCGTCGAACGCGACGAGGACGATCTCGTCGACGGCTGGCGAGGTGGTCGTCTCCCGCACGGCGATCTCGGCGGCCAGCGCCCGGGGGAAGCGGTACACGCCGGTCGAGATCGCCGGGAAGGCGATCGATCGGGCGCCGAGCTCGACGGCCACCTCGAGCGAGCGGCGATAGCACGACGCCAGGAGATCGGCCTCCCCGGCGTCGCCCCCGTGCCAGACCGGGCCGACCGTGTGGATCACCCAGCGCGCCGCGAGGCCGAAGCCGGGTGTGGCCTTCGCCTCGCCGGTCGGGCACCCGCCGAGCGAGCGGCAGGCGGCGAGCAGGTCCGGTCCGGCCGCCCGGTGGATGGCGCCGTCGACCCCACCACCGCCCAACAGGGTCGAGTTCGCGGCGTTGACGATCGCGTCGACGGCCAAGGTCGTGATGTCGCCCCGCCAGGCCGTCACGTCGGGCACCGGGCGAGTGTCGCACGGCCGGGCGGCGGACCTGGCTCGAACGCGGATCGGGGTTGCGCGAGCACGAAAACGGGTGACCGGCTTGCATACGTGCCGGTCGTGTTACACAATGACACCCGTGTAATCACACGAGTGTGATTCGCCTGCCGGCCAACCACCGGTCGACCAGCGCTGATGCAGCCGGATCGACGGATCGACCCGACTCGTGTCCGTGCGACCCAGCCTCACGGCCGGGCCTCACGGGTCCGCAGCACCGTACACCCAGCGGTCCGACCAGAGGCGGACCCTCCGACGAGGGGACCACGGAACATGAAGCACGACACCGAACACGACGAGCAGCCCGGTTGGTGGGAGCTCTCCAACTGCCTGGGCGTCGACCCCGATCTCTTCTTCCCGGAGCGGGGCGCCTCCACCCGTGAGGCCAAGGAGGTGTGCCGTGGCTGCGTCGTCCGCGAGGACTGCCTCGAGTACGCCCTCGTCAACGGCGAGAAGTTCGGCATCTGGGGCGGCATGAGCGAGCGCGAGCGCCGCCGCATCCGCCGCGAGCGCGCGCTTCGCCGCCGTGAGCGGGAGGCCGTCGCGGGCTGATCCCCGCGGGCTGCGGCTACGCTGCCGAGCGTGAACCTCGGTACGCCAGAGCTGCTCATCGTGCTCGTCGTCATCCTGCTGCTCTTCGGCGGCTCCCGACTCCCGAAGCTGGCCCGTTCCCTGGGGCAGGCACAGAAGGAGTTCAAGGACGGAGTCACCGAAGGCGCGAAGGACGACGACGACAGCTGAAGCGGCTGCGCTCTTCATCCCGACCACGTCCGATCGACCGGGAACTCCCGCCCCCTCGACGCTCGTTGGGGGTGTGATCGGTCACGTGTCCGAACCCGGCGACGCGACCGACGACGGTGAGGTGCCGTCCTGGGAAGAGGTGGCGCGCGACCACGGTCGGTTCCTCTTCACCGTCGCCTATCGGCTGACCGGGAACCACGAGGAAGCGCAGGATCTGGTGCAGGACGTGCTGTTGCGGGTGCGACGAGGGCTGCCGGGCTACCGTCCGGGCAACCTCCGGGGCTGGTTGGCCCGCATCACCACCAACGCGTTCCTCGACGACGTCCGCCGCAAGCAGCGCCGCCCGACGAACGCCCTCCCCGACGACCCCGATCGGGTCCTGCCCGCTGCGGCCTCGGCCGAGGAGGCCTCGGCCCAGCGTTCGCTCCCCGACCATCTGCAGGCGGCGCTCGCCGCGCTCCCCGAGGACTTCCGGGCCGTGGTCGTGCTCTCCGACGTCGTCGGCCTCAGCTACGACCAGATCGCCGAACGCCTCGACGTGCCGGTCGGCACCGTCCGCAGCCGGCTCCATCGCGGTCGCGCCCGGTTGAGGAAGGTCCTGTCGTGACCGGCGGCCCTCACGGCGAGCCGGACGACGGCCTGAACGACGAGCTGTCGGCCTATCTCGACGGCGAGCTCGACGACGAGGCGCGTGACGACCTCGAGCGCCGTCTCGCCACCGACGCCGATCTCGCCCACGAGCTCTCGACGGTGGCCGAGGTGCGCCTCGCGCTCCGGGCGCTGCCCGAGGTCGAACCATCCGCCGGGGCGCTCGAGGAGGTCGTCGCCGCCGTTCGCGCCGTCGAGGCGCTCGAGCGCCGCCCGGCCCGGGGTCGTCGCCTCCTGACCGCCGGCGCCATGACGGCGCTCCTCGCGTTCGTCGTCGCGATGGTGGCCGTCGAACCGGCCGTCGCCGATGCGACCCCCGACGTCGACCTGGCGCTCGAGGTCCACGACGCGATCGAGGCCAACGCCGTCGAGCCCGACGGTGACGACGCCCTCGCGCCGGGGCTCTCGTCGGTGCACCTCGTCGGCCGGGGCGAGCTGATCCATCGCTCGGCGCGCGCCGACGGCGGCACTCTCGTGTCGATGTTCAGCCAGCCGGGCGAGGTCGAGTGGGGGCGGATGCCGGCCGACGGCGAGAAGGTCGACGTCGCCGGTCAGGAAGGGTGGACGACGCTCCGGGGTGACGATCACGTCCTCGTCATCGAGCGCGACGGCATCGTCGTGACCTTGGTCAGCGCGGCGCCGCTCGCCGAGGGCGGCGAGGAGCTCCTCGCCCTCGTCGACGAGCGGGCCCCGGCGCCGGACGAGCCCAGCTGGTGGGAACGAGCGACGGCGGTCGGCTCGGGGCTCGGCGAGCTCGTCGGCCTCGGGTGAGCGCCGGCGTCCCGGTCCCGCTCGCCCCGTCGCCGCTCAGGGGGTCTCGCCCCGATCGGTGCGGATGACGCGTCGATCGGTGACGATGGCCGTGATCAGCTCGGCGGGGGTCACGTCGAAGGCCGGGTTCCAGGCGTCGGTCCCGGCCGGAGCGACCGGCACCTCGCCGTAGGCGACGACCTCGTCGACGGCCCGGTCCTCGATCACGATGCCGTCACCCGACGACGTCCCGGGATCGATCGTCGACTCCGGTGCGACCACGACGAAGGGCACCCCGGCATGCCGGGCGCCGAGCGCGAGCGCGAAGCTGCCGATCTTGTTGGCGGTGTCGCCGTCGGCCGCGATGCGATCGGCACCGATGAGCACGGCGTCGGCCGCGCCGCGGGCGAGCAGGGCAGGCCCGGCCGAGTCGACCACGAGCCGG
>JBCCTY010000370.1:0-3458 GCA_039197885.1 Actinomycetota bacterium
CCGTGCCCTACGGCACCGGCTACCTCATGGTCGCCACCGACGGCGGCATCTTCAACTTCTCCGACCAACCCTTCCTCGGCAGCCTCGGCAACAACCCACCACCCAACCCCGTCACCACCATCACCGGCTACCCCACCTGACACCTGCTCAGGGCCCCGGCCGCCCGCCGGTAGGGTCGGCTCGTGACCGAGCGCTACCGGCCCCCACTCAGCGCCGAGACCGCCGAGGAGCCCCCCGGCATCCTGGTCGTCGACGACGATCCACAGGTCCTCCGGGCGGTCCGGGCCGACGTCCGCAGCCGCTACCGATCGGCCCACCGGGTCCTGGCCGCCGAAGGTGGTCCCGAGGCGACCGAGGCGCTCGGCGAGCTCGCACGGACGGGAGCCGAGCTGGCGCTCGTGGTGTCGGATCAGCGGATGCCGCAGCTCGACGGCCTCGCCGTGCTGGCCTCGGCCCGCCGCCTGTTCCCGAAGGTGAAGATGGTGCTCTTGACCGCCTACGCCGACACCGAGGTCGCCATCCGGGGCATCAACGAGATCCAGCTCGACTACTACGTGACCAAGCCGTGGGAACCGCCCGAGCAGCACCTCTACCCGGTGCTCGACGAGCTGCTCGACGACTGGTGGGCCACGTTCCGGCCCCGACACGGCGGCGTCCGGGTGGTGGGCCTGCCGGTCACCCCCGACGCGCATCGGGTGAGGGACTTCCTGGCCCGCAACCAGGTGCCCTACGAGTTCCTGGCGTCGGGCACCGACGCCGCCGACTGCGCGTTGGAGTCGGTCGATGCCCCCGCCGACGCGTTGGTGAACCGCATCGTCGCGCTCCTGCCCGACGGCTCATCCCTCGTCGAACCGACCAACGAGCAGCTCGCCGGGGCGCTCGGCCTCCAGACCGGCACCGAGGTCGCCTACCACGACCTCGTGGTCGTCGGCGCGGGACCGGCCGGGCTCGCCGCCGGCGTCTACGGCGCCTCCGAGGGGCTCGGCACCGCCATCATCGAGCGGGAGGCACCCGGCGGTCAGGCCGGTCAGTCGAGCCGCATCGAGAACTACCTCGGCTTCCCGGTCGGGCTCTCCGGCGCCGATCTCGCCCGCCGAGCCGTGACCCAGGCCCGACGTTTCGGCGTCGAGATCATCTCGCCGCAGGAGGTGGTCGGCGTCGAGCGGGCCGATCCCTATCGGGTCCTCCGCCTCGGCGACGGTTCCAGCCTGACGGCGGGGGCCGTCATCCTCGCCGGCGGTGTCCGTTACCGGCTCCTCGACGCACCGGGAGCGGCCGAGATGGCCGGCCGGGGGGTCTACTACGGGGCGGCCATGACCGAGGCGGCCAGTTGCCAGGACGACCACGTGATCGTCATCGGCGGGGCCAACTCGGCGGGGCAGGCCGCGGTCCACTTCTCGCGCTACGCCACGCGGGTCACCATCCTCGTGCGCGACCCGGTCGGGCTCCCCAAGGCGATGTCGAGCTACCTGATCGACCAGATCGACGGGATCGACAACATCGACGTCCGAGCCGGGGCGGTGGTGACGAAGGTCGAGGGCGCCGAGCAGGTCGAGCGGGTCGAGATCGAGGACCGCGCCACCGGGACGACCGAGACCGTCGACACCAACCACGTCTTCGTGTTCATCGGGGCCGCCGCCGACACCGGCTGGCTCGACGGCATCGTCGAGCGCGACGAGCGGGGCTACGTGCTCACCGGCCCCGAGGTCGACGGTCGGGTCGCGGTACCGGGCGGCGAGCGTGACCGGTTCCTGACCGAGACCTCGATGCCCGGGGTCTTCGCCGTCGGCGACATCCGGTCGGGATCGATCAAGCGCGTGGCCGCCGCCGTGGGCGAGGGGTCGGTCACCGTGGCCTTCGTCCACCAGCACCTCGCCCGCTGAGGAGGGTCCGATGGAACGAGACGTCCTGATCGAGCGCCTCCGCGAGCTGGTCATCCTCGATCGCCTCGACGACGATCACTTCGCCTGGTTGGCCGACCGAGCCGAGGTGCTCGAGATCGAGGCCGGCGTCACGCTCTTCGGGCAGGGCGCCAACTGGCCCGGCCTGTTCATCCTGCTCGAGGGCACGCTCGAGATCGTGCGCGACATCTCGGGCACGCCGACGGTCATGGCCGCCAACTCGACGCCCGGCGTGTGGGCCGGTGCGATCCCCTACGCCGACGACGGCACCAGCGAGGTGACGGTCCGCTGTCCCGAGCGGTCGACGGTGCTGCACCTGACGAACGAGTGCTTCGTCGACCTGGTGCAGGAGGGCATCCCGATCTTCCACCATCTGCTGCGCGGCATCCGCGACGGCACGCTCCGGTTCACCCAGCGGGTGACGGGCGAGGAGCGGTTGGCCTCGCTCGGGCGGCTCTCGGCCGGTCTGGCCCACGAGCTCAACAACCCGGCCGCGGCGGCGCAGCGCAGCGCGGCTCGTCTGCCGCGTGCGATGTGGGACCTGCAGGCCGCAGCGGTCGGGATCGTCGTGGTCGCCGGCGCCTCCGAGGGGTTGCGCGACCGTCTCGAGGCCATCGAGCGCGAGCTCCTCGCGCGGGCCGCCGAGGCGGGGCCTCTCGGGGCGCTCGAGCGGAGCGACCGCGAGGACGACGTGCTCGACGCCCTCGACGACGCCGGGGTCGTCGGTGCCGACGACCTGGTCGAGCCACTCGTCGATGCCGGCATCGACGCCGACTGGCTGCAGGAGCAGGTCGACTCCCTGCCAGACGCCGGGGCCGGACCGCTGCTGACCTGGATCGCCCGGACCGCCGAGGTCCGCCAACTGATCGGCGAGATCGAGCTGTCGGCCGGCCGCATCTCCGACCTCGTCGGATCGATCAAGGCCTACAGCTACATGGATCGCGAGGGCGGTGGTCGGGTCGACCTCCACGCCGGGCTCGATGCGACGCTCGCCGTGCTGCGCCACAAGCTCCGGGGCGGCATCGACGTCGTGCGCGACTACGACGTCGATCTCCCCGATGTCGAGGGGCACGCCGGCGAGCTCAACCAGGTGTGGACGAACCTGATCGACAACGCCTGGGACGCCATGGAGGGCTCGGGCACCCTCACCCTCCGCACGAGCGCCGAGACCGCGGGCGCCTTCGTGCGGATCGAGATCGTCGACGACGGTCCCGGCATCCCCGACGACGAGCGCAACCACGTGTTCGACCCGTTCTTCACGACCAAGGGTGTGGGGGAGGGGAGTGGCCTCGGGCTCGACATCGTCCGTCGCATCGTCGTCGACGGCCACGGGGGCACGGCCCACGTCGACGACGCTCCCGGCGGAGGAGCCGCCTTCGTCATCCGGCTCCCGGTCGCCGGTCGGGCGTGATGGTGGTCAGGTGGGGTAGCCGGTGATGGTGGTGACGGGGTTGGGTGGTGGGTTGTTGCCGAGGCTGCCGAGGAAGGGTTGGTCGGAGAAGTTGAAGATGCCGCCGTCGGTGGCGACCATGAGGTAGCCGGTGCCGTAGGGCACGG
>JBCCTY010000371.1:0-3445 GCA_039197885.1 Actinomycetota bacterium
ATCGGCTTCGTGTTCCAGAGCTTCCACCTGCTGGGTCACCGATCGGCACTCGAGAACGTCGAGCTCGGGATGCTCTACTCCGCCACGCCGCGCCGACGACGTCCGCTCCGGGCGATGGAGGCGCTCGACCGGGTCGGCCTGGCCCACCGGCGCGGCTTCTCGCCGACGACGTTGTCGGGGGGTGAGCGCCAGCGGGTCGCCATCGCCCGTGCGCTGGTCGGTGAGCCGAGCCTCCTGCTGGCCGACGAGCCGACCGGCAACCTCGACACGACCACCGGCGAGTCGATCCTCGCCCTCTTCGACGAGCTGCACGCCGCCGGTCTGACGCTGGTGATCATCACCCACGATCGCGAGGTCGCAGCCCGCGCCGACGGCACGGTGTCGATCCGCGACGGCAGGCTCACGGCACCGTGACCGCCGTCGCTCCGGATGCCGACCCGCTCGGGGCCGATCCGCTCGAGTCGCCCGACGAGCGGTCGAGCCTCGCTGTCGTCGACCTCGTCGGCGAGGCCCTGACCGCGTTGCTCGCCCGTCCGTCGCGGGCGGTGCTCACGGCGCTCGGCACGGTGCTCGGCGTCGCGGCGTTGATCGCCACGCTCGGGCTCTCGAGGACCGCGGGCGCCCAGATCGTGTCGACCTTCGACGAGCTCTCGGCCACCGAGGTGCGGGTCGAACCGGCCGGCGGTGGGTTCTTCGGCGAGCGGGACGTGTCGACGATCCCCTGGGACGCCGAGGACCGCCTGGTGCGGCTCAACGGCGTGTCGGCCGCCGGGACGCTGTCGGACGTCGATGCGTCCGGCGCGCTGGCCCGCTCGGTGCCGGTCGTCGATCCGCTCGGTCGCAACGAGCTCCAGCTCCCCATCCGGGCGGCGTCGCCGGGGCTGTTCGAGGCCGTGCGGGCCACGCTGCGCACCGGCCGCACCTTCGACGTCGGTCACTCGGCGCGAGCCGATCCGGTGGCCGTGCTCGGTCCCGGCGCGGCCGCTCGGTTGCGCATCGACCGGGTCGACCACACGCCCGCCATCTTCGTCGGCGACCAGTCGTTCGCCGTGATCGGGATCATCGACGACGTGGAGCGCCAGCCCGGCCTGCTGTCGGCGATCGTCGTGCCCGACGGCACCGCCCGCGAGCGCTTCGGCCTCGGCGCGCCGGGATCGGTCCAGATCGAGGTCGACGTCGGCGCGGCGCAGCTCATCGGTTCACAGGCGCCGATCGCGCTCGACCCCAACGATCCGACGCGCCTTCGCGCCCAGGTGCCGCCCGAGCCCCGGGCCGTGCGGGCCGACGTCGAGGACGACGTCAACGCCCTCTTCGTCGTGCTCGGGGCGGTCTCGCTGCTGGTCGGTGCGCTCGGGATCGCGAACGTGACGCTGGTCTCGGTGCTCGAGCGCACCGGCGAGATCGGGCTCCGGAGAGCGCTCGGCGCCCGACGACGTCACATCGCCGCGCAGTTCCTCACCGAGTCGGCCGCCGTCGGCTTCCTGGGCGGGCTGCTCGGTGCCACGGTCGGGGTGCTCGTGATCGTCGGCGTGTCGGTGCTGCGCGACTGGACCCCGGTCCTCGACGTCGAGCTGGCCCTCGTCGCGCCACTGCTCGGTGCGGTGGTCGGCCTGGTCGCCGGTGCCTACCCCGCGCTCCGAGCGGCGAGCACCGAGCCCATCGAGGCGCTCCGGGGCTGATCAGTCGCGGCGGCGAGCACCGAGCCCATCGAGGCGCTCCGGGGCTGATGAGTCGTCGTAGAGCGCGGCCGTGGCCCGTGCCGCTGCAGCGACCCGTTCGCGCAGGGGCTCCGGTGAGAGCACCTCGACCTCGGGCCCGAGCGACAGCAGATCGACGGCGACGGCATCGAGCGACTCGAGTCGCAGCGTGGCCTCGTGCCAGCCGCGCTCGTCGGCGGGCACCGCACGCCGGACGCGGATGGGCTGCAGCCGCCCGAGCACGGCGGCGAGACGCCTCCCCTCGGGCGAGATGCGGACGGCCGCCCGGCGCCCGCGGGCCGGCCGTCGGACGTCGGGCGCCCAGGCGTCGGTACCGCCCAGGTCGGAGCGGTAGTGCTCCATGAGCTCGAAGCCGCCCTGGGACCCCCGGACCGACCGGACCGGAACGCCGGCACCGGAGAGCGCCTCGATGTCGCGGTGGATCGTGCGCTCGGAGACCTCGAGCTCGGTGGCGAGCGCGGCGGCCGACATGCGCCCCCTGGCCTGGAGGAGGAGCAGCAGTTCGACGAGTCGCCCGGCCCGCACGGGGTCGAGTCTGGTGGATCCCGGCCATACCTGACAACAGATGGCAGGTTGCAGGTCGCAGACTGCAGCGGCAGGCACGGCAGGAGGAGCACCCGATGAGCGACGTACCCGAGGTGGAGGGCACCGGCACCCCCGACGATCCGTGGATCCTCCTGACCCCGCCCGGCAAGTCCGAGTTCGAGGCCTACCGCGACCCGGAGGCCGATCCGCCGGCGCTGGTGGTGCAGGTCGGGGCCACCGAGCTCCGCTACCACCTGCGTTGCCTCGACGACCTCCACGCCATGCTCGTGGAGCACGGCGACTGGATGCTCCTCGGCAACGCCGACGAGCAGAAGCCGGCCAAGCCCGACACCGTCGAGGCCTGGGGTCGCAGCGACGACAACCCGATCGGGGGCTGGTACGGCTTCAAGAAGGGCCTGCGGGGCCGCTTCGCCAACTACGTGCCTCCGGTGATGGAGGTGCTCGGGCTCGCCGAGGTCGAGCACCACGCCCGGAACAACCGGATGCGCGCCCGCTGACCAGGCCGGGCGCCGCGAGGTGTGCACCCGGGACGGCGTACGGTGGCCGGCCGCGCGCTCGCGGTACTGTCGGGGAGCGGAACCCATCGGCGAACGGGAGTGGGCCAGATGCCGTACCGCAGATCCGCAGGCGTGACCTTCGAGGTGTCGGACGGGCGAGCCGTCCTGCTCGACGCCGACGGCGACACGCTGACCACGCTCAACCCCACGGGCACCCGCATCTGGCAGGACCTCGACGGGCGTCGTGACGTCGGCGAGCTCGCGGCCCGACTCGGTGCCGTCCACCCCGAGGTGCCCGTCGAGACCCTGCGGACCGATGTCGAGGCGTTCCTCGACGAGCTCGGGAGCGACGGGTTGGTCGAAGCCGTCGCCGGAGCCTGAGCCGGTGCTCGAGGTCGAGGGCCTCCACCACACCTACGCGCCGCACCGAGGCCTGCTCCGCCACCTGGTGCGCTCGGCGACCGAGCAGCCCGTGGCGGCGCTCACCGACGTCTCGCTGACCGTCGGCGCCGGTGAGATCGTCGGCCTCCTCGGAGCCAACGGGGCCGGCAAGACGACGCTCATCAAGGCGATCACCACGCTCCTCGAGCCCGACGCCGGCACGATCCGCCTCGACGGTCGGCCCGTCCGGGCCGACGACCCGCTCGTGCGACGCGAGATCGGGCTCGTCCAGCCCGACGACCG
>JBCCTY010000372.1:0-3425 GCA_039197885.1 Actinomycetota bacterium
CCGTCGTCGATGGCGATCGAGGCGAGCGCCAGGTGGGCCATGGTGGGCAGGTGATGGCGCTCCCGGTCCTCGGTCTCGCACCGGGCCAGGGCGGCGCCGGCCCGCATGAGGGCGGTGTCGTGGTCGCCGGCGTCGGCCGCCACCATCGCCAGGTAGGACGCCGACATCACGAACGACGACGTCTCGGCGTCGTCCGCGCTGTCGGCGAGCGCGCCCTCGAGCAGTGCCGTCGACTCGGGCGCACCGGCCCAGAACGCCGCCACCCCGGCGGCGGTCCGTGCGGCGATCGCGCTCGTGGAGTCGAGACCGGCGGCCCGCTCGACGGCCTCACGGCCCCAGGCCAGCGCGGCATCGGTGCGGCCGAGATGGCGGTCTCGGTGGGAGCGGATCGTGGCGGCGTCGATGTGGGAGCCGGTTCCGAGCTCGCGCTCGGCCTCGCTCACCCAGTCCTCGATCGCTCCGTACTGGCCGAGGTTGAGCTTGGCCCACCCCGCCATCGCGCACAGCTCGACGCTGCGCAGCAGGTGGTCGTCGGAGAGCGCGTCGACCCAGCCCCACACCGTGGCCTGTCGACCGGCGTTGGTGTAGCGGAGCCAGCTCGCGAGGATCCGCCCGGTGGCGACGTCGTGGTCACCGGCGGCGATGGCGTGGTGGATGGCGGGCGACGCCGACCCGGTCCGGTCGTGGAAGTCACCCGCCCGGCGGTGGAGCTCGGCGGCCAGCTCGGGCGTCTCGGCGAGCCGAGCCCGCAGCACGTCGGCGAGCAGCTGGTGGTAGCGCCAGGCGGTGCGCTCACCGTCGAGCGGCACCACGAACAGCGACTCCTCCTCGAGCTGGCGCAGCACCGACACCGAGCCGGTCGTCTCCAGCACCGCGTCGCAGGCCGGACCGGACAGCTCGTCGAGCACGGAGGTCCGCAGCAAGAACGAGCGCCGCTGCGGTGACTGCCCCTCGAGCACCTCCTCGGTCAGGTAGTCGACCAGGTGGCGCTCGACGCCGGAGAGCTCCTGGAGGAACGACGCCCGGTCGTCGTGGGAGCGCAACGACAGACCGGCGAGGTAGAGGCCGGCAGCCCAGCCCTCGGTCCGCTCGACGACCCGTTCCAGCTCGGTCGCCTCGAGGTCGACGCCGACGGTGTCGCGGAGCAACGCCGCGGCCTCGACCGTCGAGAAGGCCAGGTCGGCGGTGCGGACCTCGACCAGCTGGTCACGGGCCCGCAGGCGAGACAGCGGGAACGGCGGATCGACCCGGGAGGCGAGCACCAGGTGGAGGTTGGGCGGAGCGAGGCGGACGAGCTCGCCGAGCTGCTCGGGGACGGGCCCGGTGCGAACGGCCTGGACGTCGTCGAGCACGAGCACCGTCTCGAGCTCGGCCGCCTCGATGCGGGCCAGGAGGAGCGCGAGCGCCCGCTCGGTCCCATCGACCGGCCCGGCGACGAGCTCGCGTCGGATGGGCGCGCCGTCGACGACCTTGGCCCACTCCAGGGCCTCGACGACGTAGCTCCAGCACCGCACCGGATCGGTGTCGCCGGCGTCGAGCGTGGCCCACGCCACCGACGCCGGCAGCGTCGGGCACTCCATGGCGAGCAGGGTGGTCTTGCCCGACCCGGCGGGGGCGACGACGACGGTGAGCGGGCGGTCGAGGCAACCGGCGATCAGCTCGGCGGGCCGCTCGCGCCGCACCGCGCCACCCGGGACCCGCGGCACGGTGAGCTTGGCGGCGAGGAGTGGTCGCCGCTCGACGAGCGAGCGAGGTGCGTCCCCCATGCCCCCAGTCAACTCGGTGGGTGTGGCGCGTGTTCCGCGCCTCGGCTCAGGCCGGCCGCGAGAGCGACAGGGCGTAGTCGCCGGCGGTGTCGGTCCACACCTCGACCAGCTCGAGCCCCAGCGAGCCGAGCTCGTCGCCGAGGCGGTCGAGGCGGAACTTGGCGCTGATCTCGGTGCGGAGGTCCTCGCCCTCGGCGAACTCGACCTCGAGGTCGAGCTGCGGGATGCGGATGACCTGGTCGGACCGGGCGCGGAGCCGCATCTCGATCCACTCGTCGACGTCGTTCCACACCGCGACGTGGTCGAAGCCATCGGGGTCGACCTCGGCGTCGAGCTGGCGGGCGAGCACCCGCAGCACGTTCTTGTTGAACTCGGCCGTCACCCCCGCCGCATCGTCGTAGGCGGCGACCAGCCGGGCCGGGTCCTTGACGAGGTCGGTGCCGAGGAGCAGGTGATCGCCCTCGCCGAACCCGGCGACGAGCTCACCGAGCAGCTCGCGGCGCTCCACCGGGTCGAAGTTACCGACGGTCCCGCCGAGGAAGGCGACGAGTCGGTGGGGACCGGCCGGGATCTTGCCCAGGTGGAGCTCGAGATCGCCGACGATGCCCTCGACGGTCAGACCAGGGAACTCCCGCACCAGCTCGATCGCCGATGCCCGGAGGTACTCCGGCGACACGTCGAAGGGCACGTAGGTCGGCCGGGCGACCCGAGCGAGCAGCTCGGCGAGCAGGACCCGGGTCTTGTCGGCCGATCCCGATCCGAGCTCGACGAGCGTGCGGGCGCCGGAGCGCTCGACGATCTCGGCGGCGCGGCGGGTGAGGATCTCGCGCTCGGCACGGGTCGGGTAGTACTCGGGCAGCTCGGTGATGCGGTCGAAGAGCTGGCTGCCCCGTTCGTCGTAGAACCACTTGGGCGGCAGGGTGCGTGGGCGGCCTCGGAGACCGGCGGTGACGTCGGCGACGAGGCTGGCTCGCAGGTGCCCCTCGGGCAGATGGTCGTGGACGATGGGATCCTCGATGATCATGCGTCGGCGTCCTTCGCGAGTCGGAGGCCCCCGAACGCCCAGCGGGCGTGGGGTGGGAAGAAGTTGCGGTAGGTGCGACGAACGTGGCCGCCCGGGGTCACGGCACATCCCCCACGCAGCACCATCTGGTTGCTCATGAACTTGCCGTTGTACTCACCCACGGCGCCCTCGACGGGGCGGAAGCCGGGGTAGGCGACGTAGGGCGAGGCGGTCCACTCCCAGACGTCACCGAACGCCTGTCGGAGTCCGCCGGCCTCGGTGGCCGGTGCCGGATGGAGCCGGCCGGTGGGCAGGAGGTTGCCCTCCACCGTCAGCTCGCGCACGGCGTGCTCCCACTCGGCCTCGAGCGGGAGGCGGGCGCCGGCCCACGTGGCGAAGGCATCGGCCTCGTAGCCGCTCACGTGCACGACGGGCTCGGCCGGGTCGACCCGACGCACCCCGGTCAGCGTGTGGAGCCACCAGTCGCCACCGTCACGGAACCAGTACAGCGGGGCGTCCCACTCCTCGGCCCGTACCGTGTGCCAGCCGTCGGAGAGCCACAGCTCGGGGCGCTCGTAGCCACCGTCGGCCTGGAAGGCCAGCCACTCCCCCGCGGTCACGAGGCGGTCGGCGAGTCGGAACGGTCGGAGCAGCGC
>JBCCTY010000373.1:0-3418 GCA_039197885.1 Actinomycetota bacterium
CGCCGAGCGGCCGATGGACGACGTCCTGGCCGCGTTCGGTGAGGCCCAGGCGGCGATCGCCCCCGTCTACGGCGTGCGCGATCTCGCCGGCGACCCCCACGTCGAGGCCCGAGGGATGCTGCCGGCCGTCGACGGTGTGCCGGCACAGGGCCTCATCGCGAGGTTCTCCGAGACCCCGGGACGACCCGGCGAGCGGGCGCCGGCACTCGACGAGCACGGCACCGAGGTGCGACGAGAGGGGTGGGCACGTGGATGACGGCATCGAGCTGGTCGTCGAGGCCCGTCGACGCCAGATCAGCGACGAGATGGCGGTCTCCCGGACCCTGCCGTTCCGGTTGCGCCGCAACGTCGGCCCGTTCGTGTTCGTCGACACGATGGGTCCGGTGCGCTTCGAGCCCGGTGAGGTGTTCGACGTCGAGCCCCATCCCCACATCGGCCTCGCGACCATCACGCTGCTGCTCGAGGGTGAGATCCTCCACCGTGACTCGGTCGGATCGGTGCAGCTGATCCGCCCCGGCGAGGTGAACTGGATGACCGCCGGGCGAGGTGTGGTCCACTCGGAACGCACGCCGGAGGACCAGCGCGCCCTCGCTCGGTCGGTGTTCGGCCTGCAGACCTGGGTGGCGCTCCCGCTGGAGCACGAGGAGCGGGAGCCGGCGTTCGAGCACCGTCGCGTCGACGAGCTGCCGGTCTGGCGCGACGGCGGGGCCGACGTGCTCCTGCTCGTCGGTGACCTCGACGGTCGACGCTCGCCCGTGGCGGTCGACTCCCGGCTCGTCGAGGCCAAGGTGGTCCTCGACGCCGGTGCTCGTTGGACGGTGCCGACCGACCACGTCGAGCGCGCCGTGCAGCTGATGGAGGGCGCCGTGCACGTCGACGGCCGGCGCTTCGGCGACGGTGAGCTGCTCGTGCTGGAGCCCGACGCCGAGGTCGAGCTCGTGGCCGACGGGCCGGCGACGGTCGTGCTCCTCGGCGGTGACCCGCTCGATGCGCCGCGGACGATCCGCTGGAACTTCGTGTCCAGTGACCCCGAACGGATCGAGCGGGCGGCGGACGACTGGCGGGAGCGTCGTTTCCCGCCGGTTCCGGGTGACGATGGCTACGTGCCGCTCCCGGAGGGCTGGGGCTCCTTCGGCTGACGGACCGCCTGCCGGATCGTGAGCGCCAGCAGCACGCCGAGGCCGGCGACGACCCCGGCGGCGAGGAAGGTCTCGGCCAACGCCTCGGTCGTGATGTCGATCGAGGCCGCCTCGGCCGCTGCCTCGTACTCCTCCGAACCGAGGGGCGGGAGGTCGACGTCGGCCCGCAGCTCGTCGAAGCGGCGGAGCCCCCAGGCGGTCAGTCCCGCCAGGCCGACGCTGAAGCCGAGGAGCCGGAAGAGGATGACGAGGCCGGCGGCGGCGCCCCGGCCCTCCGGGGGTGCCGCGTCGACGACCAGCGCGCTCGTCGGTGCGATCACGAGCCCGATCCCGGCGCCCACCACGGCGAGGAGGACCGCCATCGAGAGCGGTGAGGTGTCGGGTGTCCAGCGGGTCCCCATGGCGACCAGGCCGACGGCGGCGAGGACGAGGCCGGCCACGATGGGCGGGCGGTACCAGGTGCGCTCGGTGAGGACGCCACCGGCGTAGGAGGTGACCGCCATGGCCGCGGTCAGCGCGGTGAGGGTCCAGCCGGCGATCACGGCGCCACGCTCGATGTCGCCCTCGACCACGTTGATGAACAGGGGCACGTCGACGAGCGCGATCACCAACGCCGCCCCGGTGACGAGGTTGATCGCGACGGCGGCGCCGACGCCCCGCCCGCCCAGGGACCGGAGCCCCAGGAGTGGCTCGGGAGCGACGCGCTCGCGCCAGATGGTCCCGACGATGGCCACGGCAGCGACGCCGTAGAGCCACGGTCCGACGATCCCGCCACCTCCACCGCCGGTGAGTTGGTCCAGGCCCGTCACGCTCTGGATGCGGGCCTCGTCGAGCAGCGCCACGTCGAGGGCGACGAGGCCGACGGTGAGGAAGGCCGCACCGGGCCAGTCGATGCGGCTCTCGCCGTGGCGGCCCGGATCGAGCACCAGCCAGCCGACGACGATGCCGACGACGGCGAGCGGCACGTTGAGGTGGAACTGCCACTCCCAGGAGAGGTACCGGACGAGGATCGCCCCGTAGAGCGGGCCCCACACCCAGCCCAGGGTCTCGATGGCGCCGAGGAGCCCGAGTGCTCGGAGTCGGGACCCGCCCTCGTAGCGATCGCTCACCACGGCGAGTCCGAGCGGGACGAGCGCGCCACCTCCGAGCGCGGTGAGCACGCGACCGGCGAGCAGCGTCGGGAGGTCGTCGGCGAGGGGCACGACGATCGATCCGAGCGCGAACACGACCATGCTCACGACGAACACGGCCCGCCGCCCGACGACGTCGCTCAGTCGCCCGGCGAGCGGCATCACCGCCACGTAGGCGATCAGGTAGACGTTGACGATCCAGGCGGCGTCGTCGAGGTCGTCCGGGACGACGAGGCCGAGGTCACCGATGATCGGGCGGAGCATCGTGGCGACGACCATGAGGTCGTCGGCGGCCACGAAGGTGCCGAACGCGACGACCCAGAGGGCGGCGCTCGGCCGGTGCCGCCACGCGGTCGTGTCCATCAGCCGAGCGGAGGTGCGGTGACGTCGACCTGCGCGCCGTAGCTGTCGAGATCGACGCGCCACTCGGCGACACCGTCGTCGGTGTCGACGGCGAACTCGACCGAGGAGATCACGTCGGCCTCGGTGTCGATCGTCAGCTCGACCGGCGCGGCCTCCTCCACGATGCCTCCGGTGAGGACGTCGACCCGCTCGGCTGCCGCGACGCCGGTGAGCACGGCCACGTCCTCCTCGGCGCTCACCAGCTCGACGTCGGTGAGGTCCTCGGCCAGCAACGCCCGCCATCCGATCTCCGGATCGAAGAGCGTGGCCGGATCGAAGGTGAGGCTCTCGGAGGCCTCGTCCCAGCTCCCCGACACGGGGTCGGTGAGCCAGATCGTGCCGTCGATGGCGACGGCGCCGACCTGCAGGGTCGCCGACCCCAGCTCGACGGTCACCACGGCGTCGGCCGATGCCGGTGCTCCGAACCGACCCTCGGCCGACACGAAGGCGAGGTTCTCGCCGTCGTCGATGTAGACCTCGGCCCCGGTCCGGTCGATCGTGAAGGCGACGCCCTCGACCGCAGCCATCCCGTCGGCCGCGGCGTCGAGGATCTCCTGCGGGTCGGCCGCTTCGGTGGTGTCCGCCTCGGGCGTGGAGGTGTCGTCGTCCGACGACGAGCACGCAGCGGTGAGGGCGAGGGCGACGAGGACTGCGGCGAGGGGGCGCACGGCCACACGGTAGAGGCCGTCGCCGGCTGACGGCTTCGGGAGCTGCGATCGTGACGAACGGCACGTTGCGTTCGGCATC
>JBCCTY010000374.1:0-3407 GCA_039197885.1 Actinomycetota bacterium
CCGGTCCTTCGTGATCGCCTCACCCCATGGCATGTGGATCCCGTCGTCCCAGCCGTACGTCGTCGAGGCGTCGACGCCATGGCAGGCAGCCCACTTCGTTGCCTCGAGTTGCTCGCCGAGCTGGCAACGCATGGCGCAGATCCCGCTCGCAGAGACCACCGCCCCGATCCTCGCCCGCCTCGGCAACGGATCGAGCCGTCGTTGGTCATCTCAACTGCTGTCGGCGGTCGTCGAGGACCTCGAACACGCCTTCGTGTCGCAGCCCCTCCCGCTGCGATTCCCGTCGGACCCCCGAGCCCGTGAGATCGCCGACGCGCTCGTGGTCGATCCAGCGTCAGCGTCAGATCTGGCGGAGTGGGCCGTTCGTGTCGGAGCGAGCGTTCGGACGCTCCGTCGTCTCTTCCTCCGGGAGACGGGTCTGCCGTTCGCTCGTTGGCGGTTGAGATTGCGGATGCAGACCGCGATGCGGCTCCTCGGCGACGGAGCGGCGATCAACGAGGTCGCTCGCCGGTGCGGGTACGCGTCGGTGACCACGTTCGCACGGACGTTCTCGACCGAGATCGGTGTCAGCCCGAGTCGATATCGACTGAGGCAGGGCCCGGACGGCCTCGTCAGTCAGACCACCGACACGTGGCCGATCCAGATAGGAGATCGGCCGCCTGGGAGAGGTCAAGGCAGTCAACCTCTGTCGGTCCTGGTGGACGGACTGACGAGAGAGGGAACAGAGATGAGCGATCTGGGTCGGCGCCTCGCGTTGATCAGCCTCGGTGCAGCACTCGTGCTGGCCGGTTGTGGTGACAGCGACGCCGACTCGGCTGACGCCACCGCAGCGACCGCCCCCACGGAGTCGACCTCGTCGACGGGAGCCGAACCGACGACGGCCGATGACGATGCGAACGATGGAGGGCTCGAATCGATGACGGGCGATGGCGACGCAGACGACGAAGGGCCCGAACCGTCCACGGACCAGCCCGACACGTTCGTGTGGACCGGATTGGACGGCCCGATCGAGGTCCCCCGCGCGCCGCAGCGAATCGTCGCCCTGCAGGATCAGAACGCGATGCTCCCCCTGCTCGAGCTGGGCATCACGCCGGTCGGGTCGGTCGGACGTCTGGACGCCGACGGCCAGCAGTTCTTCGCTCGCGTCGACGACTTCGACACGAGCGATGTCGAGTGGATCGGACAGTGCTGCGGGGAGGTCAACCTCGAGGCGGTCGCTGCGCTGAGTCCGGATCTGATCGTGACCGACATGAGAGGAGGCGCCGAGCAGCTCGACGAGCTCCGAGAGCTCGCACCCGTCGCCCGGGTCGACGTCGGCGACCAACCGGTGACGGACGCTCTCGCTCAGTGGGCGGAGCTGTTCCCCGGCGAGTCCGCCAGCCTCGAGCCGAGCTACGTGGCCGCCGTGGATGAGCTGTCCGGGCAACTCGGCGATGCGTCGGAGATCACCGTGGCCTACATCGTCCCGTTCTTCGACGAGGGCGAGTTCGGCTACGTCGACACCGGGCAGGCTCCGCTGCAGGTCGTCAACGACCTGGGCCTCTCGCGTCCAGAGCTCGCCGCTGACACCGGGTTCGACTTCGTCAGCCTCGAGCTGTTCCCGGATCACGAGGCCGACATCGTCCTCATCGCCGACTTCACGGGCGACGACGCCCTCCCGACGGCGCAGGAGTTCGCTGATCTGCCGGTGGTGCAGACCCACCCCGCCATCCGGGCCGGGCAGTGGGCCGCGATCGACGGCACCCAGGCCGTCGGCACCGGTTGGACGAAGCTCATCAACTTCACCGAGCAGCTCGTGCCGCTCCTGACGGACGAGACGCTCGACCGCGACATCGTGGTCGAGTGAGGACACGAGACACGCCGCTGAGCGTCTCGGGCTCGCCGGCACCGTGTTCGCGAGGATCGCCGCTGTTCATGAGAACAGTTCTCAGCGTTCCGATAGCGTGAGCACATGGACGACCGACTCCCCGTGACCGTGCTCTCCGGCTTCCTCGGTGCCGGGAAGACCACGCTGCTCAACCAGGTGCTCTCCAACCGCGAGGGCCGCCGGGTGGCCGTGATCGTCAACGACATGAGCGAGATCAACATCGACGCCGCCGTGGTGTCGGACGGGGCGGCGCTCGACCGCACCGAGGAGAAGCTGGTCGAGATGTCCAACGGCTGCATCTGCTGCACGCTGCGGGAGGACCTCCTGATCGAGGTGGCTCGCCTCGCCGACGAGAGCCGCTTCGACTACCTCCTGATCGAGTCGACCGGCATCAGCGAGCCGATGCCCGTGGCCGCGACGTTCCTCTTCGAGGACTTCGAGGGCCAGAGCCTGGCGTCGCAGGCGCGGCTCGACACGATGCTCAGCGTCGTCGATGCCGCCACGTTCCTCGATCGCTTCGAGGTCTACGAGGAGTTGGCCGAGATCGGTGTCGGGCGCGACGACGAGGACGACCGCTCGGTGACCGACCTGCTGATCGATCAGGTCGAGTTCGCGAACGTGCTCGTCGTGTCGAAGCCCGACCTCGTCAGCGACGACCATCTCGCCAAGGTCGTCGCCACGGTCCGCCAGCTGAACCCCGAGGCGCAGCTGATCGTCGCCGAGCGGGGCGACGTGCCCCTCGATGCGGTGCTCGACACCGGGCTGTTCGACGAGGAGGAGGCGGCGACCACGCCGGGGTGGGCCATGGCCCTCAACGAGGAGCCGGTCCCCGAGACCGAGGAGTACGGCATCGGTTCCTTCGTCTACCGCCACCGCTGGCCCTTCCACCCCGGACGGCTCGCCGAGGCGCTCGAGGAGGAGTGGGACGGCGTCCTGCGGAGCAAGGGGTTCTTCTGGGTGGCGACCCGGCCCGACGTCCAGGCGATGTGGAGCCAGGCGGGGCTGTCGGTCATGCTCGAGCCCATGTCGCCGTGGTACGCGGCGATGCCCGAGGAGGAGTGGGAGTTCGAGTCCGACGAGGACCGCGTCGACCTCGCGGCCCGGTGGGACCCGCTCGTCGGTGATCGCCAGACCGAGCTGGTGTTCATCGGCATCGACATGGACGAGTCGGCCATCCGCGAGCGGCTCGACCGGTGCGTGCTCACCGGTGCCGAACTGGAGGAGGGCCCCGATCGGTGGGTCCACTACGACGACCCGCTGCCCGAGTGGGATCTCTCCTGTGATCTCTGACGGGGCGGGTCGTGACTGACGACGAGGTCGATCCTCGCCGAGCCTTCTGGCGACGCGGCTCCTACGAGATCGTGGGCGACTGGCTCCGGCCCGCATCGGTGTCGGTCCTCGATCGCGCCGAGGAGGCGGTCGGTCCGCTCGCGGGTCGCCGGCTGCTCGACGTCGCCACCGGCACGGGATCCGTCGCGATCGAGGCGGCACGGCGGGGTGCGACCGTCGTCGGGGTCGATGTGACCGACGAGCTCGTCGA
>JBCCTY010000375.1:0-3366 GCA_039197885.1 Actinomycetota bacterium
CCGAGGTGTTCCGGACCGCGCCATCCGTCGACGCCGCACGGCTGGTCGCCGATCTCGACCTGGTCGCCGACCAGGGCATCGAGCCCCGTGGATGACCTCCGAGCGGCGCGCGGTGTGTTGGACACCTCGGTGGTGATCGATCGTGCGTCCATCGACCCGGCGCCCTCCCGATCGAGATGGCGGTGACCACCCTGACGATGGCCGAGCTCGCCGCCGGACCGCACACGACCGGCGATCCGAGGGAACGGGCGCGCCGTCAGGACCACCTCCAGCGAGCCGAGGCGACGTCCGAGCGCTTGGGCTTCGACGGTGAGGCCGCCCGCTTCCACGGACAGGTCGACGCCGCCGTGACCTCGGCCGGTCGGAAGGCCCGCGGTCCTCGAGCCGTCGACCTCATGATCGCCGCCGTCGCCGGAGCGAACCGGTTGCCGCTCTTCACTCGGAACCCGGACGACCTCACTGCGCTCGACGGCCTGGTGGAGATCGTCGCGGTCTGAGCGACCTGCCGCATCCCGCGGCTCGGGCTCTATCGTCGGACGTCGATGGATGTCCTGCTGATCGTCCTCATCGTCATCGCGGTCGTCGCCCTCCTCGCGGCGGTCCCGTTCTTCCTCCGGGGCCGTGACGCCGGCGGCGACCTCGAGCCGCCGCCCGAGTCGTCGGCGGGGACCACCGTCCTCGACCGGCCGGACGCACCCGCCGAGGTCGACGAGGTCGCCGAGGCACCGGCCCCCGAGGTCGAGGCGCCGCCGGCACCGCCCGAACCCCCGGCGGCGCCACCCCGGTTCCGTGACCGGCTCGGCCGGGCCCGTTCGGCGTTCTCCGGCTACCTCGGCTCGGTCCTCGGGCGCGAGGACATCAACGCCGAGACGTGGGAGGAGCTGGAGGAGGCGCTGATCCTCGCTGACTGCGGCGTCGGGGTGGCCACCGAGCTCCTCGACGCCACGAAGGAGCGAGTGAAGGCGGCCGACGTCACCGATCCCGACGTGATGCTGGCCCTGCTCGGCGACGAGATGAAGCTGCGCCTCGCCTCGGACCGGAGCCTCCGCTTCGACGACGGCGAGACGAACGTCTGGCTCTTCGTCGGGGTGAACGGCGTCGGCAAGACCACCACCATCGGCAAGGTCGCCAAGCGCGAGCTCGCCACCGGCCGGACCGTCCTCATGGCCGCGGGCGACACGTTCCGTGCGGCCGCCGGCGAGCAACTCGAGACCTGGGCCGAGCGCACAGGGGCCCAGATCGTGAAGGGATCCGAGGGCGCCGACCCGAGCTCGGTCATCTTCGACGGTGTCCAGGCGGCCGCCGCCCGGGGCTGCGAGCTCGTGCTCGGCGACACCGCCGGCCGCCTCCACACCAAGACCAACCTCATGGACGAGCTGTCGAAGGTGCGGCGCGTCGCGGATCGCGACCCCGGTCATGTCAGCGAGGTGCTCCTCGTGATCGACGCGACGACGGGCCAGAACGGGCTCACCCAGGCGACCCAGTTCGCCGAGGCCACCCAGGTCACCGGCGTCGTGCTCACCAAGCTCGACGGCTCGGCCAAGGGCGGGATCGTGTTCGCCATCGAGACCCAGCTCGGCATTCCCGTGAAGCTGGTCGGTCTGGGCGAGACCGCCGACGACCTCATCCCCTTCGATCCCGACGAGTTCGTCGACGCGCTCCTCACCACGGACTGAGCGCCGTAGCCTGGATCCACCATGTTCGAGACGCTCAGTGACCGCTTCGACAACGTCTTCGGCCGCCTGCGCGGCAAGGGTCGCCTGTCGGAGTCCGACATCGACGAGGCCCTCCGCGAGATCCGGCTCGCCCTGCTCGAGGCCGACGTCAACTTCAACGTCGTCAAGACGTTCATCGGGCGGGTGCGCGAGCGCTCGACGGGTGCCGAGGTCGCGAAGAGCCTGACGCCCAGCCAGCAGATGGTCAAGATCGTCAACGAGGAGCTCACCGCCATCCTCGGTGGCGAGGAGCTGGCGATCACCTACTCGCCGAAGCCGCCCACCGTGGTGCTCATGGCGGGCCTGCAGGGCTCGGGCAAGACGACCACCTCCGCCAAGTTGGCCCGCTGGTTCACGGCGCAGGGGCGTCACCCGCTGCTGGTCGGTGCCGACCTCCAGCGCCCCGCCGCCGTCGAGCAGCTACGTACCCTCGGCGGGCGCATCGACGTGCCGGTGTTCTCCGAGCCAGGCGACCCGGTGGCCACCGCCGTGGCCGGCGTTCGCGAGGCCCGCCAGACCGGGCGCGACGTCTGCATCATCGACACCGCCGGTCGCCTCGCCATCGACGCCGAGCTCATGGACCAGATCCGCCAGATCAGCGATCAGGTCGATCCCGCCTACACCTTCCTCGTCATCGACGCCATGACCGGCCAGGACGCCGTCCAGACCGCCGAGGCGTTCAACGAGACGCTCGCCCTCGACGGCGTGATCATCACCAAGCTCGACGGCGACGCACGCGGTGGCGCCGCGCTGTCGGTCAAGGAGGTCGTCGGTCGTCCGATCGCCTTCGCGTCGACGGGCGAGAAGCTCGAGGACTTCGATGTCTTCCATCCCGATCGCCTCGCCGGTCGGATCCTCGGGATGGGCGACGTCCTGACCCTCATCGAGAAGGCCGAGGAGGCCTACGAGGACGACGAGGCCGAAGAGGCGGCCAAGCGGCTCATGGAGGGTCGCTTCACCCTCGAGGACTTCCTCGAGCAGATGCAGCAGCTCAAGAAGATGGGTCCCCTCACCAACATCATGGGGATGCTGCCGGGCATGCCCAAGGAGCTCCGCAACGCCGACGTCGACGACAAGGAACTGGGCAAGGTCGAGGCGATCATCCGGTCGATGACGCCCCAGGAACGGGCCCAGCCCGAGCTCATCGACGCCTCGCGTCGCACCCGCATCGCCAAGGGCAGCGGCACCCAGCCGGCCCAGGTCGTGCAGCTGCTGAAGCAGTTCAAAGAGGTGCAGAAGATGATGAAGGGCATGAACGTCGGCCCCGGCAAGCCGAAGCGGGGCCGCAAGGGCAAGAAGGGCCGCAAGGGTGGCGGCCGGACGACGCCCAAGGGTGGCAGGCAGAAGGTCCCGCAGCTCCCCACCGGTCCCGAGCTGAAGCTGCCCGGCCTCCCCGACTGAGCCCAGCAGTGCCGGGAGAGGGTGCCGTTCGGGGACGGCCGCGCTAGCCTCTACCGGTCGGGCCACGGCCACACCTCGCCGGCCCCCTGTTCCGAGCATCCCCCAGTCGAGGAGACACCCTCACCGTGGCAGTCAAGCTCCGCCTCACGCGCGTCGGCAAGAAGAAGCAGCCGCACTACCGCGTGGTCGCGACCGACAGCCGTTCGCCTCGCGATGGCCGGTTCATCGAGATCATCGGGACCTACTCGCC
>JBCCTY010000376.1:0-3361 GCA_039197885.1 Actinomycetota bacterium
GCTGGAGGGGTGGGAACCCCTCCGGCCACCGGTGGTAGGCGGGCTGGGCGCACTGGAACACGACGGTGGCGTCGGCGATCGCGGACTTGGCCCGGACGGGGTCGGTCACGTCGGTCGCCCGCGTGTCGGCGCCGGCGACCTCGGTGCCTCGTCGCGTCACGACGGTGGGACGGATGCCCCGTCGCACGAGGGAGCTCGCGACCGCCCGCCCGACGGGGCCGGCGCCGACGATCACGGGGCGGTCGAGGGTGATGGACATCGTCTCCTCCGATCAGGGTCCGGTTTCCGAACACCGTTGGGCGATCATCTTGTCCGAACAGTGTTCGGATAGCAAGGGTCGTTCGGGTAACCTGGGTCACATGACCGGGACCGAGACGCGTCGGGAGCGCCAGCGCCGAGAGCTCGTGGCGGAGATCGTCGCCATCGCCCGCCGTCAACTCGACGAGGGCGGCCGCGCCGCGGTGTCCTGGCGGGGGATCGCCCGAGAGGTGGGCATGAACCCGGCCTCGCTGTACACCTACTTCCCCAGCCTCGACGACCTCTTCACGGCGCTGATCCTGGAGAGCTACGGGAGCCTCGCCACCGCCGTGCGCCCCAGCGCCGACGAGCCTCCCCACGAGGGGGTGGCCGCCTACAGTCGGGCGTACCTCGAGTGGGCGCTCACCAACCCGAGTCAGTTCAACCTGATCTGGACCGACCAGCTGCCGGGTTACGAGGCACCACCGGGAGGTCCGACGGTGGACGCCGAGACGGCGGTCATCGCTCCGCTCGTCGAGGTGATCGGCGCCGCGCTCGGCACCGAGGCGTCGGTGGAGCAGCTGGGGTCGGTGGCCGAGGAGACGCTCCACCGGTACCTGTCGGTGTGGGGGACCCTCCACGGCCTCGTCGCGCTCCTGGTCAACCACCACCTGCCGTTCGTCGACGATCCGGAGCGCCTGGTCGTCGATCAGGTGGTCAGGTCGGTGGACGCACTACGGGCGTGAGGGCCCGGGAGGGCCGCTCGCCGGTTCGCCCGGGGCGTCGCGAGGCAGTGGAGCGCTCCACCGATCGTCCCGGTCGACCGGACGCAGCGCTCGTAGGGGGTGTCGTGGGGGCGGGCGAGCAGGCCGCCCGACGCCATGGCGAGGACGGCGACGACGACCGATCCGGTGTCGATCCCGAAGCTGCCGACGAGCGCGGACCCGGCAGCGCCGCCCAGGAAGAACACGAGGTTGAACAAGCCGACGGCGATGCCGCGGCGGTCGGGCGAGGTGCCCCGGGCCACCCGATCGATCAGCGCGGGTTGGGCGAGCCCGAACCCGACCAGCGCCGAGCCGAAGCCGGCGACCTGAGCGACGGGGGTGTCGAGCGCGGCGGCGAGGATCGCGCCGAGCCCGCTGGCACCGACCCCGACCCCGGCGAGCACCGCGGACGGCACCCGGTCGGCGAGGCGCTTGCCCGCCATGGAGGCCAGCGGTCCTGCAGCTGCCGCGGGGACGAGCGCGAGGCCGATCTGTACGGCGCTCCACGACTCGTTCGCTGCGAGACGGACCGGGACCGCCAGCAGGATGCTGAGGTAGACCGCGGCGAGCGTGGCTCCGACCACGGCGTTCATCCAGAACGGCGGGCTCGCGACGACGCTGCGAGGGATGAAGCCCTCGGGTTCGTGCACGAGGTGGCGGGCGAGCGGGATCCCGGCCAACACGAGGAGGGCGCCGCCGACGCCGCCGACCACGATGCCCAGGCCCGGCGCCTGGAGCACCAGCACGAAGCCGGCCGCCGCCGCGGCCGTGAGCACCGCTCCCCGACGGTCGAGGCGATCGGTGTCGTCGCCGCCGTCCAACGCCACCGAGGCCACGAGCGGGACGAGGACCACGCCCACCGCGGGTAGGGCGATGGCGACCCTCCAGGACGCGACCTCGCCGACGATGCCACCGAGCAGCGGACCGAGGGCGGCGAGGACGCCCGCCATCGCCGCCACCGTGGACAGCGCGGCTGGTTGGTCGTCATCGGGGATCCGGCTGCTCAGCACGCCCGGCACGAGCGCAGGGATGGCCCCTGCGCCGGCCCCCTGCACCAGACGCCCGATGATCAGCACGGCGAGCGACGGGGCGACGGCCGACACGATCGCCCCGATCGCCATCGTCGCGATGCCGACCACGAGCGGACCGCGCTGGCCGTGGAGGTCGCCGAGGCGGCCGAAGACGGCCGTCATGGCAGCGAAGGCGATGCTGTAGGCGACGAACACCGCGGCGATCCCCTCGGTCTCGAGGTCGAGGTCGGCCGCGAGGTCGGGGATCACCACCGCCGTCGCCGAGCTCCCGACCGCGGCGAGCCCGAAGAGGACGCCGAGGAGGTAAGGGACCCGGGAGATCGCCACGGACCACCTTCCCACGGTGGTGCAGCCAGCCGCTGACCCGCCGCCGCCGGCGCGATCGCAGACCTAGGATCGGCGACGCTGCTCGCACCACCGAGGGGGAACCGCATGGCCGACGAGACGATCGCCGACATCTACGTCGAGGACCGGCTGTTCCCGCCGCCGTCCGAGTTCGCCGCCGCGGCCCTCACCAGCGATCGGTCGCTCTACGAGGAGGCCGAGGCCGACCGCGAGGCCTTCTGGGCCCGCCAGGCGAGGGAGCTGGTCACCTGGTTCGACGACTTCGACACGGTGCTCGAGTGGGACCTGCCCTTCGCCAAGTGGTTCGTCGGCGGGACGCTCAACATCTCCTACAACTGCCTCGATCGCCACGTCGAGGCCGGTCGGGGCGACCAGGTCGCCTACCACTGGGAGGGCGAGCCGGGCGACACGCGGACCATCACCTACGCCGAGCTGCTCGACGAGGTGTCGAGGTTCGCGAACGTCCTCAAGGGTCTCGGCGTCGAGACCGGCGACCGGGTCGCGATCTACATGCCGATGATCCTCGAGCTGCCCATCGCCATGCTCGCCTGCGCCCGCATCGGTGCCGCCCACTCTGTCGTGTTCGGTGGCTTCTCGGCCGACTCGCTCGCCGACCGCATCAACGACGCCGAGGCCAAGGTGCTGATCACCGCCGACGGCGGGTTCCGCAAGGGAGCAGCCGCCGCGCTCAAGCCCACCGCCGACGTCGCGCTCGAGACCTGCCCCACGATCGAGCACAGCGTCGTCGTGCGTCGCACGGAGAACGACGTCGACTGGACCGACGGCCGCGACCACTGGTGGCACGAGCTCATGGAGGGCGCCTCCACGGACTGCCCGCCGGAACACCTCGACAGCGAGCACCTGCTCTACCTGCTCTACACATCGGGCACCACGGCCAAGCCCAAGGGCATCATGCACACGACCGGCGGCTACCTCACCCAGGTCGCCTTCACCCACAAGTACGTGTTCGACCTCCGGCCCGAC
>JBCCTY010000377.1:0-3361 GCA_039197885.1 Actinomycetota bacterium
AGGAGCGCGTGTGGGGACATCGGCTCGTCGACCACCCACCGGTAGCTCGTCCGCCCCTCGCCGACGCCACGGCGGTCGGCCAGGCGCCCGCTGGCGACAGCGACGAGCGGGTCGTCGACGATCAGCTCGATGGACCACGTCGCCGGGTCCGAGGGGTGGTCGGAGACCGGCATCCACGTCGAGGTGCCCCGGGGCTGGCTCGCGGCCCGGACACCCCACGACGTCTGCTCCCAGCCCACGGCCGTGAACGGGACGACCCCGACGAGCGGAGCGGGCCGTCCGGCGTACTCCACGTCGACGACGAGCTCCTCCCCAGCGGCCGCTGTGGTCCCGAGCTCGACGACCAACTCGCCCTCGGTGCGTCGGAAGGTCACCGGCACGCCGTCGACGACCACGGCGGTCACCTCGAGGCCCTCGAGGTCGAGGTGGAAGCCGCCGATGTCGTCGGTCGTGATCAACGTCACGCGAGATGAGCCGGAAACCGCCCCACCGGCGGCATCCACGGCCAGATCCACCGAATAGGTTTGGACATCGATGCCCCCGTTCCCCGCTCCCGGGACGAATCGGTCCCCGACCGACGCCGTGCCGAGCGGCGCGCGAGGCGCCGTGGTCGAGGTCGACACCGCTCCCGGTGCGCGGTCCGCCGCCGTGGGGCTCGATGCGGCGTCGGAGTCGTCCGACGGGGAGGCCGAACATGACACGAGCAACGCCAGCGACACCCATCGGAGGGTTCGGAGCATGATGTTCACGAGGTGTGGTGCTCCTGTCCTCGGTGATCCCGCGGACCCGACCACGGGGTCCACCGATCGGTCTGGTCACCTCCGATGATGGCGCTTCTCCGACGCTTGGTGACCATCCTGCTCGGTTCGGCGGTTGCCGCCCGCTGCGTGGCGGCCTGGCGCAACGGCCGCTCCCGGCCGTCCGACGGCGCCGCCGCCCCCGCTCGCCCCGTCGTCGTCCCCGCACCCGAGCCCCCCGCCGAGGCGGAGGCCGAACCCGAGGCCGAGGCGGAGGCCGTCGCGGCGGTCGAGGTCGAACCAGAGGCCGAGGTCGAACCAGAGGCCGAGATCGAACCAGAGGCCGAGATCGAACCCGAGGCCGAGATCGAACCCGAGATCGAGGTCGAACCAGAGGCCGAGGTCGAACCCGAGATCGAGCCCGAACCCGAGCCCGTCGCCGAGGTCGAGTCCGAGGTCGGCTGGTGCGAGCCGGTCGACGGCGACTGCCCCGAGGGCTTCCCCGTCAAGGTGAAGCTCTCCTCGGGCATCTTCCACGAGCCAGGCCAGCTCAACCATGCTCGGATGCGGCCCGATCGCTGCTATACCAACGCTGCAGCAGCCGAGGCCGACGGATTCCGCCGGTCGAAGACCTGAGGCGAGGAGACGGCGTGCGCATCGAGATCGACTTCGACAAGTGCATCGGCATCGGATCGTGTGAGGCGGTGCTCCCCGAGGTCTTCGAGGTGAGCGACGAGGGTCAGGTCAACGTGCTCCAGCCCGAGCCCCCCGCCGAGCTCGCCGACAAGGTCCAGGAGGCCATCACCTCCTGCCCCACCGGCGCCATCGCGCTCGCCTGAACCACCCTCGGCGTCCGCCCTCCCGGTAGGCGGCCCCGGGGTCGGGGCCGTACCCTGCAGCACGGCCCACCTCTCCCCCATCGGAGTCATCGCCGCGCCATGGCACGCATCCTCGTCACCGAGACCATCGCCGAATCCGGCCTCGACCAGCTGCGCGACGTCGGCCACGACGTCGACGTGCAGACGGGGCTCTCGCCCGACGAGCTGGTGGCCGCCGTCCCCGGCGCCGCCGCGCTGATCATCCGCTCGGCCACGCAGGTGACCGCTGAGGTCCTCGAGGCGGGGAGCGACCTGATCGTCGTCGGACGCGCCGGCATCGGCCTCGACAACGTCGACGTCGACGCTGCCACCTCCCAGGGCGTCATGGTCGTCAACGCCCCGCAGTCCAACGTCGTCTCGGCCGCCGAGCACACCGTGGCGCTGCTCCTGGCCTCGGCCCGCAACGTCCCCCAGGCCCATGCCGCGCTGGTCGATGGCAAGTGGGAGCGCTCGAAGTGGTCCGGGGTCGAGCTCCAGGACAAGACCCTCGGCGTCGTCGGCCTGGGCCGTGTCGGACGTCTCGTCGCACAACGCATGCTCGCCTTCGGCATGCGGCTCGTCGCCTACGACCCCTTCGTGTCGGAGGAGCGGGCCCACCAGATGTCGGTCGAGCTGGTCTCGCTCGACGAACTGCTCGACCGCTCCGACTTCGTGACGGTGCACCTCCCGAAGAACCCCGACACCGTCGGCCTCATCGACGCCGAGGCACTGGCGAAGATGCAGCCCCACGCCCGTCTCGTCAACACCGCCCGCGGCGGCATCGTGGTCGAGTCCGACCTGGCCACCGCGCTCGCCGACGACGTCATCGCCGGCGCCGGGCTCGACGTGTTCGACACCGAACCCACCACCGAGTCGCCGCTGTTCGACCTCACCAACGTCGTCGTGACGCCCCACCTGGGAGCCAGCACCGCCGAGGCGCAGGACAAGGCCGGTCTCACCATCGCCGAGATGGTCCAGCTGGCGCTCGCCGGTGAGTTCGTCCCGTTCGCGGTCAACGTCAGCGCCCGCGAGGCCCCCGAGACGCTCAAGCCCTATCTGCCCCTCGCAGAGCGACTCGGCGCGGTCTACGCCGCGCTCGCCGGCAAGGCACCCGACTGCATCGAGGTGTCGTGCACCGGCCAGATCGCCGACTACGACACCTCGATCGTCACCCTCTCGGCGCTGCGCGGGGTGTTCGGGCGGATCAGCGACGTGCCGGTCACCTTCGTCAACGCCCCCCAGCTCGCGGCCGAGCACGGGGTCGAGGTCCGCGAGGCCAAGTCGGCCACGACGCACAACTACCTCAACCTCGTCGAGATCCGGTGCGCCGGACACTCGGTCGCCGGCACGCTCGTCGGGCTGTCGGGCGAGCCCCGGATCGTCATGGTCGAGGACCACGAGGTCGAGCTGCCCCCGTCGCGCCACCTGCTGTTGGTCCGCAACGACGACGTGCCCGGGATGATCGGGGTGGTCGGCGAGGCCGTCGGTCGGGCCGGCGTCAACGTGAGCGACATGAGCCTCGGCCGCTCGCCCCAGGGCCAGCTCGCCCTGATGCTCCTCGCGCTCGATCAGCCGCTCCCCGCCGACATCGTCGCCGAGCTCGAGGCGCACGAGGGCATCCGGGCGGTGACCCCCATCGACCTCGGGGCCTGAGCCCGGACGCGACACCGCCCCCGCACCTCGGTGAGGCACGGGGGCGGTGAACGGTCGAGGCGCTCGACTTGCGAGCGTCCTCAGTCGTCGTCCGGCGAGTCGTCCGGCGAGTCG
>JBCCTY010000378.1:0-3344 GCA_039197885.1 Actinomycetota bacterium
TCGCCCTCGTCGGGACTGACGAGGCGGAGGCCGGGCGCATCGGCCGGCGCGGCGTCGTCGGAGGACGAATCGCCTCCGCACGCGACGAGGACGAGGGTCAGACCGAGCAGGACCAGCAGCGTGCGGCGCATGATCAGCAGGGTATTGGCGGCGAGGCCCGCTCGGTCGTCAGCGACCGGGCCGGGGAACGAAACGGGGAGTCGATCGGGCGTAAGCGTCGTAGCCCGGGTAGCGCTCGGCGAGGCGGCGCTCCTCCCAGGCGGCCTTCACGTGGAAGAACACCAGCGTCGCCATCGCCACGGCGACGGTCGGCCAGCTGCCCGAACGCAGCGTCAGGCCGGCGACGACGAGCAGCACGGCGGTGTAGATCGGGTGGCGGACGAAGCGGTACGGCCCCGAGGTGCGGAGCTCCCCACCGTCCACGGGGACCGGTGTCGGCGTCAGCGACCGGCCGAGCCCGAGCGCGCCGACCGCCATCAGCACGAACCCGACCACGACCACCACGTCACCCACGGTGCCGGTGGCGCCCGACGTCGACCAGTCGTCCCCACCCGGCAGGGCGACGAGGGTCACCAGGAGCGCGGCCTGCACGGCGACGAACGCCCACCCGACGGCGCGCTCGCTCACGGCCGAGCCCCGCTCAGGCCGCCGCCGGGCGCACGGCGGCCACCAGCTGGTCGACCGAGGGACGGTCGTCCGGTCCCTCGCCCCGGAAGGCGAGGACGAACCGGCCGTCGCGTCCCACCACGAAGTCGCCCCCGAGCTGCCGGGTGTCCTCGATCGGTCGGGCGAGCGAGCGCACCGTCGAGCGCCCACCGGCTCGCAGGAGCTCGAGGTATCGCCTCGCCGCCCGCCATCCCCAGACGCGGGCGATCGAGCCCCGATCGAGGCCGTAGGCGCGGTAGGTCGCCCGCTCCGGGTCGGTGAGCACGGGAAAGGGCAGCTCGTGCTCGAGTCGATAGGAGGTCACGAGCTCGGTGTCGGTGAAGGTCACGAGCGCGACCCGGGTGTCGGGGCCGAGGTCGTCGAGCCGGTCGCGCACGGCGACCGCGTGCGCGGCGCACGGCAGTCAATGGATGTGGCGGTGGAAGATCAGCACCACCGGGTGGCCCCGGTGGTCGGCGAGCCGCCAGCGCCTCCCCGACGCGTCGGGGAGGTCGACGGCCGGGGCCTCGTCGCCGGGACCGGGTCGGGGGAGCAGCGGGGCCACGACGGCCGAACGTACCGCCGGTGGTCTGCGGTTCCGCACCGGCGTTGCCGCTGGCCGCCGGCGCATCGGGTGCGCCATCATCGCGACCGCATGAGCAGGACCCGACAGACCCTCGTCACGCTCGATCTCGAGGGGGTCCTGGTCCCCGAGATCTGGATCGCCGTCGCCGAGCGCACCGGCATCGACGAGCTCACCCGCACCACCCGCGACGAGCCCGACTACGACGTGCTCATGACCGGCCGCCTCGAGCTGCTCGACCGCCACGGGCTCGGCATGTCCGACGTCTGCTCGGTCATCTCCACGCTCTCACCGCTCGAGGGTGCCCGGGCGTTCCTCGACGAGCTGCGCCGACGCACCCAGGTCGTGATCCTCTCGGACACCTTCGAGCAGTTCGCCGGTCCGCTGATGGCCCAGCTCGGTTGGCCCACCATCCTGTGCCACCGGCTCGTCGTCGACGGCGACCGGATCAGCGGCTACCAGCTCCGCCAGCCCGACCAGAAGCGCTGCGCCGTCCGGGCGTTCCAGGAGTTGCGCTACTTCGTGGCGGCGGCCGGCGACTCCTACAACGACACGACGATGCTCGCCCAGGCCGACGCCGGGTTCCTGTTCCGGTCGCCGGACAACGTCCGCGCCGAGTTCCCGCAGTACCCGGCCCACGAGGGATACGACGAGCTCCTGCTCGCGTTGAGCGACGCCATCGCCTGAGCTCGTCGCCGTCATCCGCTCCAGCCGCGGAGCAGGAGGTCGAGCGCCGCGTCGAGCATCTCGTCGAGGTCGAGCGGGCCGTCCGGATCGAAGGCGCGGCACAGGGTGTTGAGCGCCCCGAAGAGGACCGTCGAGGCGACGACCGGATGGACGTGGCGCAGCTGCCCGTCGTCGACCGCGGCCTCGATGATGCGGCGGGCCGCCCGCTCGTGCTCGTGCAGGAGCTCGGCGGTGAGGTCGTGGGCGGCGAGGTGGTCGACGTTGCTGACGATGAGCGGACCCGACGGGTGCTCGACGGCGTGGCGGACGTGGGACCGGGCGAACGCGGTCAGGGCGTCGAGCGGTGCGGGGTCGGGGCCGGCCAGCTCCTCGGCGGCGGTGCGGATGGCCCGGAGCCCGTCGTCGAGCACCAGGGCCAGCAGGGCGTCGCGGCTGTCGACGTAGTAGTAGAGCGCTCCCTTGGAGAGGCCGACCCGCTCGCCGACACCGGCGAGGGTGGTGCCGGCGATCCCCGATTCCGCGAGCTCGGCCACGGCGGCGTCGATGATCAGCGCTCGCCGCTGCTCGCGGCGCCGCTCGGCGCGGGTCGTGGCGTCGTCGGTGTGGCGGTCGCGCTTGACGGTTTCGACCATGGGTCGAATACTAGACCGGCATGCGAAGCACATGGGAGGCAGCGCTGGGTGACGAGCTGGCCGAGCTGGTCCGCGCCGGCCCGCCGACCGCCACCCGGCCGTTCCGCGACGTCGAGCCGTCGGCTTACACCTGCGAGCGAACCCATCGCGACGAGGTGGCCGCGATCACCCGCCACCCTGCGGCCGTGCTGGCTGCGTCCGAGCTCGCCGCGCCCGGCGACTTCGTGACCCTCGAGCTCGGTGGCGTACCGGTCATCGTGTCCCGCGATCGCGACGGCGTGGTCCACGCGATGCGCAACGTCTGCGCCCACCGCGGGTCCACCGTCGAGACCCGGACCGACGGTTCGGCGCGGATCTTCTCGTGCGGCTTCCACGGCTGGTCCTACGAGCTCGACGGCTCGCTGCGCGCCGTGTCGAAGCCCACGCTGTTCTCCACCGAGCCGTGCACGACGGGGCTGCGCCGCCTGCCGTGCGACGAGCGTCACGGCGTGATCTGGGTGACCGCCGACCCCGACGGCGACAGCGAGGTGCGGGGTTGGCTGGGTGAGCCCCTCGACGACCTGCTCGCCGACCTCGGGATGGGGGCGATGGTGCACCACGCCGCCACGACGTTCGAGCTCGACTGCAACTGGAAGCTGCTCACCGACGGCTTCCTCGAGATCTACCACCTGAAGTTCCTGCATCGCGACTCGATCGCGCCCTACTTCCCGGCCGACCTCACGAAGGTCGGGCGCTCGGGTCGGCACTTCGTCAACTGGCTCCCGAAGAACCGGCTCGTCACCGAGCTGACCGAGCGA
>JBCCTY010000379.1:0-3309 GCA_039197885.1 Actinomycetota bacterium
GCGTCGACCGCGGCCTGGGCCTCGGCCGCGTCGATGCGATCGGCCGGCACGGCGATGTCGCTGAGGATCGTCACCGTGTTGCCCGACACCTCGACGAAGCCACCCTGGACCGCCGCCGCGGTCTGGGTGCCGTCGGCCTGCCACAGGCGCACGGCACCGACCTCCAACACCCCGATGAACGGTGCGTGGTCGTTCAGGAACGCGATCTCACCGTTGGAGGTGCGGGTGAGCACTTGGGTGCACTCGCCGGAGAAGAGGATCTCCTCCGGGCTGACGAGGTCGACCTGCACGCCCGATCAGCCCCCCTGCTCGAGCTCTCGGGCCTTGGCCATCGCCGAGTCGGCGTTGCCGACGTTGAGGAAGGCCTGCTCGGGGAGCTCGTCGAGCTCGCCGTTGCAGAGCATCTCGAACGACTCGACGGTCTCCTCGATCGGCACCCACACACCGGAGAGACCGGTGAAGACCTCGGCCACGAAGAACGGCTGGGACAGGAACCGCTGGATCTTGCGGGCCCGGTCGACCGTGATGCGGTCCTCCTCGGAGAGCTCGTCGAGCCCGAGGATGGCGATGATGTCCTGGAGCTCCTTGTAGCGCTGGAGGATCTCCTGGGTGCGGCGGGCGACGTCGTAGTGGCGATCGCCGACGACCTCGGGACTGAGGATCGTCGAGGTCGACGACAACGGGTCCACCGCCGGGTAGATGCCCAGCGAGGCGATCTGGCGACTCAGCTCGGTCGTGGCGTCGAGGTGGGTGAACGTCGTGAACGGCGCCGGGTCGGTGTAGTCGTCGGCGGGCACGTAGACGGCCTGCAGCGAGGTGATCGAGTGACCTCGGGTGGAGGTGATCCGCTCCTGCAGCTCGCCCATCTCGTCGGCGAGGGTCGGCTGGTAGCCCACCGCCGAGGGCATGCGGCCGAGGAGGGTCGACACCTCCGAGCCCGCCTGCACGAACCGGAAGATGTTGTCGACGAAGAGCAGCACCTCCTGGCCCTGCACGTCACGGAAGTACTCGGCCATCGTGAGCGCCGAGAGGGCCACCCGCAGGCGCACGCCGGGCGGCTCGTCCATCTGCCCGAAGACCAGCGCGGTCTTGTCGAGCACGCCGGACTCCTCCATCTCGAGGAAGAGGTCGGTGCCCTCTCGGGTGCGCTCCCCCACCCCGGCGAATACCGACACACCGCCGTGCTGGGAGGCGACCCGGTTGATCATCTCGGTGATGAGCACGGTCTTGCCCACGCCGGCACCGCCGAAGAGGCCGATCTTGCCGCCCTCGACGTAGGGGGCGAGCAGGTCGATGACCTTGATGCCCGACTCGAAGACCTTCGCCTTCGGCTCGAGGGTGTCGAAGTTCGGGGCCGGACGGTGGATCTCCCACCGGTCATCGGCCTGGTCGAGCTGGTCGGAGCTGACGTCGAGCGGCTCGCCCAGGACGTTGAACACGTGACCGAGCACGGCGTTGCCGACGGGCACGGTGATGCCCCGGCCGGTGTTGCGCACCACGGTGCCGCGGGTGAGGCCGTCGTTGGCCTTCATGGCGACGACCCGGACGCGGGCACCGCCGATCTGCTGGGCGACCTCGCCGGTGATGGTGACGGTCTGGCCGTCGAGCTCGGCGTCCATCTCGACGGCGGTGTTGATCTCGGGGATCGCGTCGGGCGGGAACTCGACGTCGACGACGGGGCCGGCGATGGCGACGACCCGGCCCTCCTTCAGGGTGGTGGCGTCATCGGTAGCGGTCATGTGTTGGTCTCCGTGTGGTGTCGAAGCGGTGGCGGCTCAGCCACCGATGCGCGGGGCGATGGACTGCGGGGTGACCTGGTCGAGGAGCAGGTCCTGGGTCGCGTCGAGCATGTCGTCGGTGCCGGAGGCGCCGCCCGCCTGGCGGAGCGCCTCGGCGCCGCCGACGATCTCCATGATCTCGGTGGTGATGGCGTCCTGGCGGGCGCGGTTCATGATGCGCGACAGGGTGGTGATGAGGTCGTCGGCGTTGTCGGTGGCCGCCTTCATGGCTCGCTGCCGGGCGGCGTGCTCGGACGCCGCCGCCTCGAGCAGCGCGGCGTAGAGCTTGGCCTCGGCGTAGCGGGGTAGCAGGCTGCCGAGGATGCCGTCGGGCGAGGGCTCGTACTCGTAGTCGGCGGCGATGCCGCCCTCCTCGGCCGGCTCGTCAGCGCCGACCGCCGACACGTCGAGGGGCACGAACGGGACGATCTCGGGCACCTGGGTGCCGAGCGACAGGAACCGGGTGAACACCAGGTTCACCTTCTGCACCTCGCCGTCGATGAACTGGGCCACGGCGGTCTCGGCGACCTCCTTGGCGTCGGCGTAGGTGGGCGCGTCGGAGAAGCCCTCGAAGGAGTGGGCGATGTCGAAGTTCCGGAAGCTGAAGTAGCCGCGGGCCTTCTTGCCGATGGTGATGAGCGAGTACCCCCGCCCGTCGCGCTGCTCGGCCTTGATGGTCCGCTCGGTCAGCCGGAGGATGTTGTTGTTGTAGCCACCGGCCAGGCCTCGGTCGGCGGTGACCACGACGTAGGCGGTGCGCTCGACCTGCTCGGGCACCCGGAGCAGCGGCTGGTCGGCGCCGGCGCCGGCGGCCGACAGGTTGGCGATGACGTCGGTCAGCTTCTCGGAGTAGGGCTTGGCGGCGTTGACCTTGGCCTGGGCCTTGACGATCCGGGACGCGGCGATGAGCTCCATGGCGCGGGTGATCTTCTTGGTCGCCTGCACCGTCTTGATGCGGCGACGGAGGATGCGCTCCTGGCCTCCCGCCACGGGCTCAGCTCTCCCCGCCGGCGGAGGTCTCGAACGACCCGGCGAAGTCGGCGACGGCCGCGGCGAGCGTCTCCTCGTCGGGCATGGCGCCGGTCTCGTCGACCTCGCGCAGCATGTCGCCGTGGCGGTTCTTCATGTAGTCGAGCAGCTCGGCCTCGAAGCGCTGCACGTCACCGACCGGGATCTCGTCGACGTAGCCCTTGGTGCCGGCGTAGATCACCACGATCTGCTCGCTGACCTCCATGGGAGAGTTCAGCGGCTGCTTGAGCAGCTCGGTGAGGCGGTACCCGCGAGCCAGCTGGGCGGCCGACACCTTGTCGAGCTCGGAGCCGAACGAGGCGAACGCCTCGAGCTCGCGGAACTGGGCGAGATCGAGCTTGAGCGTGCCCGAGACCGACTTCATGGCCTTGGTCTGCGCGGCGCTGCCCACGCGCGACACCGAGATGCCCACGTCGACCGCGGGCCGGATGCCGGACTTGAACATGTCGTCCTGCAGGAAGATCTGGCCATCGGTGATCGAGATCACGTTGGTCGGGATGAA
>JBCCTY010000380.1:0-3300 GCA_039197885.1 Actinomycetota bacterium
CCGGGGCCAACGTCTTCGTGGCCGCCCGCGACCTGGTGTCGGCGTCCTCGGTGATCGCCGATCCGGCCGGCGGTGGCGAGAACTGCAGCATCGGCGCTCCGGGCACGTTCGTGACCAGCGGCGGCAACGTGATCGACGACGCGTCCTGCCCGACCGGGGTCGACGACACCTTCATCTTCGCCCCGACCGGTCTGGCGGTGTTGAACCCGAACGGCGGCCCGACCCCGACCCGCCTCCCCAACGCGACCAGCCCGGTGCTCGACGCCGTGCCGTCGACGCTGTGCCTCCCCATCGACCAGCGGGGCGAGCCCCGGCCGGTGTCCGGTCCGTGCGACGCCGGCGCGGTCGAGATCACCGGCCTCAACATGGTGATGGGTACCGACGGCGACGACCGGCTCGTGGGCACGCCCGGCGACGACCTCATCGTCGCCGGCCCGGGCAACGACCGGATCAGCGGCGGCGGCGGCAACGACGTCATCATCGGGGGGCCGGGCCGCGACATCATCGACGGCGGCGACGGAGACGACGAGATCGAGGGTGGCGAGGGCAATGACATCCTGCTCGGCCGCCGTGGGAACGACGTCATGACCGGTGGGCCGGGCCGCGATCTGCTCTTCGGAGGCCGGGGTGAGAACACCCTCGACGGGGGGCCGGGCCGCGACCTCTGCGTCGAGCGGGGCCGCCGGCCGTTCCGCTGCTAGCGACCTAGGACGACGGCGTCAGCAACAGGGTCTGGCACGCCCGCCCGACGACGCCCTCGGTGTCGAACAGGAGGGCGTCGGCCAGGCCGATGCCGGTCGGCTCCCAGTGCGACACCGACGACGAGCCGAGCCACTCGCCCACCGGCTCGCGGTGCAGGGTGAGGGTCAGATCCGGGTTGACGAACCCGACCTGGTCGGGGTCGGCGTTGCGGCCGATGGCGTTGCCGCAGTCGGCGAGCGGGCAGATCCGCTGGAACGGCGACATCTCCTCGTCGGGCAGCAGTGGGATCGTCCGCATCCACACCGTGGTCGGGCCGGGCTCGTTCGACTCACCGGGCGGGTAACGCAGCTCGACGCCGCTCATGAACGCCGGGAGGCCGTGCAACGACCGCTCGAACACGAACGGACCCGGCACGGACTCGTCGAAGCGGGGCACGGCGACCTCGACGTTCGGCAGCGGGCCGAGCTCGCGGCCGACGACGTGCAGCCCGGCGGCCCGGGCCCGTTCGGTGCCGTCGCCGTCGACGAGGACAGCCCTCGATCGCGCGACGCTGCGGCCGGCTCGCGTCACCTCGGCCTCGATCCGGAACCCCGCCATGGGCACGGGGCGAGTCAGATCGACGGTGATCCGCACCAGCCGGAACTCGGGCAGGACCCGCTCGAGCGCACGAGCGAGGAGGCCGGTCGGCGGCCCACCGTGACAGCTGTCCGCGTCCCAGGGACCACGGGCCGGGTCGTTCGGGACGAACCACTCGCCGTCGGCGGTCGAGAAGAAGCTGGCGGCCATGGCGCCAACCTAGGTCTGACACGCTGGGGCGATGGACCTCTCTCCCGACCTCCCGCCGGAGCGGCGGGTCTGGCCGAACCGCACCCTCAACCTCCGCAGCATGCGGGCCATCGGCTACGACATGGACTACACGCTGGTCCGCTACAACACCGACGAGTGGGAACGGGCTGCGTTCGAGCACGCGCTCCCGCTGCTCGCCGCTCGGGGCTGGCCCGTCGACGGCCTCGAGTTCGATCCGGAGGCCGTCACCCAGGGCCTGGTCTTCGACCTCGAGCTCGGCAACCTCGTCAAGGGCACCCGCTTCGGCTACGTGCTCCGCGCCGCCCACGGCACTCGGGTGCTCGGCTACGACGAGCTCCGTGACGCCTACGCCGGGACGCGGGTCGACCTGTCCGAGCCCCGCTGGGAGTTCACCAACACGATGTTCTCCCTGTCGCAGTCGAGCCTCTACGCGCAGCTCGTCGACCACCTCGATGAGGGTCGCCTGCCGGGCGTCGTCGGCTACGCCGAGCTCTACGCCGCGGTGGGTCGGGCCATCGACCACGTCCACGTCCACAGCGAGCTCAAGCCGGGGATCCTCCACGACCCCGACCGGTTCATCGATGCCGACCCGGACATCCCGCAGACGCTCATCGACCAACGGGCCGCGGGCAAAAAGGTGATGCTCATCACCAACTCCGACTGGGAGTACACCCAGAAGGTGATGCGGATCGCCGTCGATCCCTTCGTCCCCGACGGCGGCTCCTGGCGTGACCTGTTCGACCTCGTCATCGTCTCGGCCCGCAAGCCGGGCTTCTTCACCTCACGCCATGCCTGCTTCCGCGTGGTCGACGACGACGCCGGCCTGTTGGTCCCGCACTACGGGGCTCTCGAGGCCGGCCACGTCTACGTCGGCGGCGATGCCCAGCTCGTCGAGCAGAGCTTCGGACTCCGTGGTGACGAGATCCTCTACGTCGGCGACCACCTCTTCGGCGACGTGCACGTCACGAAGATCACGCTCAGCTGGCGGACGGCGCTGATCGTGAGCGAGCTCGAGGACGAGATCATGGACGCCGAGGCCTTCGCCGAGACCGAGCAGCAGCTCGTCTCGCTGATGGGACACAAGGAGGCGCTGGAACGGCAGCTCGCCGTGGCCCGGCTCCGCCGCTCGCGCGGCGAGGACGTCGGCGACGACCTCGACGAGCTGCAGTCGACGATCCGCGAGCTCGACGATGCCATCGGACCCCTGGCCAAGCGGTCGGGCGAGCTGACGAACCCGAGCTGGGGTCCGATCATGCGGGCCGGCATCGACAAGTCGATCTTCGCCCGCCAGGTCGAGCGCTACGCGGACGTGTACACCTCACGGGCGTCGAACCTCGGCCTCGTGACGCCCTACGCCTACCTCCGGGCCCCCAAGTCGGACCTGCCCCACGATCACCGGTGATGGCTCGGGCCCCTCGGGCCTGGAAGACTCCCACCCGACATGAGCGACGACCTGGACACCGAGACGACCTGGCTCTCCCCCGAGGAGCTGGAGCTGGCCCGGAGCCGCCTGCCGACCGTCTACATCGACGCCGTACCGGTCAGGGTGGACGCGCACGGCATCGTGACCCACGTCGGTCTGCTGCTGCGGGCCATGCCCGACGGCACCATCAGCCGAGCGGTGGTCAGCGGCCGCATCCTCTTCGGTGAACGGATCCGCGACGCGCTGATCCGCCACATCGAGAAGGACCTCGGCACGCTCGCGCTCCCCCAGCTCCCGCCGTCGCCGGCGCCGTTCACCGTGATCGAGTACTTCCCGGACCCGACGGTCAGCGGGTTCCACGACCCGCG
>JBCCTY010000381.1:0-3296 GCA_039197885.1 Actinomycetota bacterium
GGTGGCCGGTCGGTCCCACCGGGGGAGCGGTTCGGGCTGATAGCCTGGGAGGGCTGCCAGGCGCCCGTCTGCGCAGTCCGACCCCCGGTCTCGTAGGGGGGTACACGGACCAGGTGACGGGACGCAGGACCGGCAGCCATGACCACCCACGCGGTGAAGGGACGTCCGTTGGCTGACGAGTCGGGTTCGTACGGAGCGAGTGACATCCAGGTCCTCGAAGGCCTCGAAGCGGTCCGCAAGCGCCCCGGCATGTACATCGGCTCGACCGGCGTCGCCGGCCTCCATCACCTCGTGTGGGAGGTCGTGGACAACGCCGTCGACGAGGCCATGGCCGGCCACTGCTCGCTCATCGACGTCGAGATCCTCGCCGACGGCGCCGTCCGCGTCAGCGACGACGGCCGCGGCATCCCGGTCGGACCCCACCCGAAGTACCCCGACAAGTCGGCCGCCGAGGTCGTCCTCACGGTCCTCCACGCCGGCGGCAAGTTCGGCGGTGGTGGCTACAAGGTCTCCGGTGGGCTCCACGGCGTCGGCGTCTCCGTCGTGAACGCTCTCGCCACCAAGCTGATCCTCGAGATCGACCGCGACGGCAGGCACCACCGCCAGGAGTACGGCGACGGTGGCCTCGCGAAGACCGCGCTCGAGGTGGTGGGCGACTCGCCCGACGGGCGGACCGGCACCACGGTCACCTTCTGGCCCGACCCGGCCGTCTTCGAGACGACCGACTTCAGCACCAGGACCATGCTCGAGCGGTTCAAGATGATGGCGTACCTCAACGCCGGGCTGGAGTTCCACGTCGTCGATCGACGTGCCGACCGCGAGCTCGACGAGCGCTTCCGCTTCGACGGCGGCATCGTCGACTTCGTCCGCTCGATCAACGAGACCAAGGAGTCGCTCTTCGCGGAGATCGGCTACTACGAGGCCGATCAGGACGACGCGCAGGTCCAGATCGCCTTCCAGTGGAACACCGGCTACCACGAGGGATTGCACTCCTTCGCCAACGGCATCGCCACCAACGAGGGCGGCATGCACGAGGAGGGGTTCCGCAAGGCGATCACCAACGTCGTGAACCGCTACGCCCGGAACCGGGCGCTGCTCAAGGACAAGGACGACGCGCTCGGCGGCGAGGACATCCGGGAGGGACTCACCGCGATCATCAGCGTGAAGCTGCAGGAGCCGCAGTTCGAGGGCCAGACCAAGGCCAAGCTCGGCAATCCGTTCATCCGCAGCTTCGTCGAGAAGACGACCAACGAGAAGCTCGCCGAGTGGCTCGAAGAGCATCCCAACGAGGGCCGCGCCGTGGTCACCAAGGCCATCCAGGCCCAGCGGGCTCGTATTGCGGCCCGCCAGGCCCGTGACCTGACCCGGCGCAAGTCGGCGCTCGACGGTGCCGGCCTGCCCGGCAAGCTCACCGACTGCTCGTCGAAGGACCCACGCGAGGGCGAGCTCTACATCGTCGAGGGCAACTCGGCAGGCGGCTCGGCCAAGGAGGCCCGTGACCCTCGGACGATGGCGATCCTGCCCATCCGGGGCAAGATCCTGAACGTCGAGCGGGCCCGCATCGATCGGATGCTCAAGAACACCGAGATCCAGGCGCTGATCTCTGCGATCGGCGCCGGGGTGGGCGAGGAGTTCGAGCTCGACAAGATCCGGTACCACAAGGTGGTGCTGCTCTGTGACGCCGACGTCGACGGCAGCCACATCCGCACGCTGCTGCTGACGTTCTTCTTCCGTCAGATGCGCGAGCTGGTCGAGGGCGGCCACGTGTTCATCGCCCAGCCCCCGCTGTACTCGACGACCGTGCGCAACGAGAAGATCTACCTGAAGGACGACGCGGCGAAGGACGCCTTCCTCGAGGAGCACCCGACCCACAAGGCCGACTTCCAGCGCCTGAAGGGCCTCGGCGAGATGAACGCCGATCAGCTGTGGGAGACCACGATGGACCCGATCCGCCGGTCCCTGCTGCAGGTCACCGTCGAGGAGGCCGCCATCGCCGACACCGTCTTCTCGGTGCTCATGGGCGACGACGTCGAGTCCCGCAAGCACTTCATCCAGACGAACGCGCGCGACGTGCGCTTCTTGGACATCTGAGGAGACCCGTGAGCGACGTGACGGACGAGAACGAGACCACCGCGGCCGCGGGCGGCGACGGCGGGGGAGACGACGGCACGATCGTGGTGCCGTCGGGGGCGGGCGACGACGGCAACCCGGCCGTCGAGCCGATCGAGATCCAGAGCGAGATGGAGCAGTCGTTCCTCGACTACGCCATGTCGGTCATCGTGTCCCGGGCGCTCCCCGACGCCCGCGACGGTCTCAAGCCGGTCCACCGGCGGATCCTCTGGGGCATGTTCGACGCCGGGTTCCGTCCCGGGTCGGGCCACGTGAAGTGCTCCCGCGTCGTCGGCGACGTGATGGGCAACTACCACCCCCACGGCGACCAGGCGATCTACGACGCGTTGGTCCGCCTGGGCCAGTCGTGGTCGCTGCGCCATCCGCTCATCGACCCCCAGGGCAACTTCGGCTCACCGGCCGACGAGCCGGCGGCCATGCGCTACACCGAGAGCCGCCTCGCCCCCATCGCCATGAAGATGCTCGAGGGCATCGACGAGAACACCGTCGACTTCGGGCCGAACTACGACAACAAGCGCGAGGAGCCGCTGGTGCTCCCGGCGCGGTTCCCGAACCTGTTGGTCAACGGCCAGCAGGGCATCGCCGTCGGCATGGCCACCAACATCCCGCCCCACAACCTCGGTGAGGTGTGTGACGCGGTCGACCACCTGATCGACCATCCCGAGGCGACGAGCGACGACCTCATGGCCTTCGTCAAGGGCCCCGACTTCCCGACCGGCGGGCTCATCATGGGTCGCCAGGGCATCCTCGACGCCTACCGCACCGGGCGGGGCTCGATCCGCATGCGGGCGGTCGCCGAGATCGAGGAGCTGCGCAACAGCGAGCAGATCATCGTCACCGAGATCCCGTACCAGACCTCGGTCGACGCCATCGAGACCAAGATCGCCGAGGTCGTCGAGCGCAAGCTGGTCGACGGCATCCGGGCGGTGCGGAACGAGTCCGCCAAGGGCGAGACCCGCCTCGTGATCGAGCTCAAGCGCGACGCACCCGGGTTCGTCGTGCTCAACAACCTCTACAAGCACACGCCGTTGCAGACCTCGTTCCCGGTCAACATGGTCGCCCTGATCGACGGGGTGCCCCGCACCCTGGATCTGCGGAGTGCGCTGGTGGCCTACGTCGACCACCAGGTCGAGGTCATCACCCGGCGCTCGCAGTACCGCCTCGAC
>JBCCTY010000382.1:0-3238 GCA_039197885.1 Actinomycetota bacterium
CCGAACGCACGGCCGGGTTCGATCATCACCGCCAGTTCGACGTCGTCGGGCACCCCGCACCAGGTCGGCACCAGCGCGACGTCGCCCACGACGACCGCCTCGGCATGTGGGCGCCAGGCGTCGGCCCACGAGTCGTCGGCGACCCGGGTCAGGCGCGCTCGCTGCCCGAACCATGCCGCTGCCTCACGTGCGGCCTGCTGGTCGGCGTAGCCCGCGACCAGCAGGCCGTCGCGCTCCTCGACGGCGGACGGCCGGGTCTCCCAGATGGCGGCGACGAAGGGGTCCTCGCCGCCCGCCAGCTCGATCTCGACGACCCAGTCGTCGCTCACAGCTTGGAGCGGAGCAGCTCGCGAGTGCGGTCGGCCTCGTCGCCGACCCCGAATTCGCTGGCGGTGAGCTCGTCGACGCCGATCTCCGCCAGCTGGTCGATGCGGTCCGAGACCTCGGCCTCGCTGCCGATGATCGCGAGGTCCTCCGGACCGCCGAGGCCCTCGCGATCGATCATCGCCCGGTAGGAGGGCAGCTGGCCGTAGATCTCGAAGACCTTCGCGGCCCGCTCGCGGGTCCGGTCGACGTCGTCGGTGACGCAGACCGGGAAGCCGGCCAGCACCTCGGGTTGCGGTCGTCCGGCCTCGGAGGCCGCGGCGCGCAGGACCGGGATCGTGTGGTCGGCGAGCGTGCCGGGGCCGACCATCCAGGTGATCGTGCCGTCGCAGCGCTTGCCGACGGTCCGCAGCGTCTGCTCGCCGAGCGCCGCCACATAGACCGGGCAGGCCGGGGCGTTCCCCAGATCGATGTCGCCGCGCGAGGTCACGAGCTCGCCCGAGACGCTCGCGGTGCGGTCGTTGATCAGCGGCACGAGGGCGTCGAGGTACTCCCGGAGGTGGCGCACCGGACGTTGGAACGGGATGCCCCACATCCCCTCGACCACGGGTTGGTGGGAGAGGCCGATGCCGAGCTGGAGGCGGTCACCGATCGCGGCCTGCACCGTGAGGGCCTGCTGGGCGAGCATCATCGGATGGCGGGGATAGGTCGGCACGACGGCGGTGCCGAGCTTGATGTCGGGCACCTCGCGCCCGGCGACGGCGAACGCGGTCAGCGCGTCGAGCTCGAAGATCTGGGCCGTCCAGAACGACCCGAACCCCTGCTCGTGAGCGGTCGAGATGGCCGAGACGATCGCCTCGACCTTGTTCCCTCCCGGCTCCCCCGCTCCGACGCCGAAGATCCCGATGCGCACGTGACGCCCCCTCCACTCGTGGAGTCCGGACGCTACCTGCGGCTCCGTCGGCCTTCACACGACCCTGGCGCGGGGTGCCTCCACCACCCTCCATGCGGTGGCGGTGATACTGGCGGCCGGCTCGGACGATCGGTGAGGATGACGCCCATGACGACACGACGACTCACCACCGGGGTCGCCGCCGAGGTGGCCGCCAGGGCTGCCGTGCAGGCCGCCGTGAAGGTCGCCGTGAAGGTCGCCGTGCTCGTGTGCGCCTCCTCGCTCCTGCTGGCCGCCTGTGGCGGGGGTGGGGGAGACGACGACGACGGCACCGGTGAGGTCCGCGCCGTCTCCGATCCGGCGACGCCGGTCGAGGCCACGGTCGGTGACGTCATCGAGATCTCGCTCGAGGCCAACCCGATCGCCGGCTTCTCGTGGGAGCTCGCCGGGCCGCCCGAGACCGCCATCATCCGCTTCCTCGGCGGTGACTACGAGAGCCGAGGTGAGACGCCGGCCGTCGACGACGAGGAGGACGCCGACGGCGAGGCCGCCGCCCCCTCGGTCGGCAGCGGCGGCACCCAACGGCTCCGGTTCCAGGTCGTCGGCGCCGGTGCGACGACGGTCGACCTCCGCTACGTGCAGCCGTGGATCGACCCGCCCAGCCCGGCGGCGACGTCGTCGTTCACGATCCGGGTGTCCGGCGCCACCGCCTCCGACGACGGCGAGGAGTGAGCGGAACACGTCGCCCTGACGACGCCTTCGTCCGGTCGGCGCCGTAGCCTGACGCCATGGGTGACACCTTCCGCCTCGGCCGCATCGCCGGTGTGTCGGTCGGCTTCCACTGGAGCCTGATCGGTGTCGCGCTCCTGATCATCGTCCAGCTCGCCGATCAGCTCGCCATCGAGGGTGCGGCGGGGCTCGGCCTGGCCACCGCCGGGGCGCTGCTGTTCCTCGGCTCGGTGCTGCTCCACGAGCTGGGCCACTCGGTCGTCGCGAGGCGCGAGGGCCTCGAGGTCGACGGCATCAGCCTCTGGCTGCTCGGTGGGGTGGCTCGTCTGCGGGGGATCCCCGAGACCCCCGGTGCCGAGTTCCGCATCGCCTTCGCCGGGCCGGCGGCGAGCGGCCTGCTCGCGGTGACGTTCACCGCGCTCGGTCTGTCGCTCGACGCCGCTGACACGTGGTCGTCGGTGGCCGACGTGCTGCGGTGGCTCGGCGTGCTCAACGCCATCCTGTTCGTCTTCAACCTCCTCCCCGCCGCTCCGCTCGACGGCGGACGCCTGCTCAAGTCGGCGCTGTGGCGGTGGTGGGACGACCCGCTCCGGGCCACGATCGGTGCCGGACGCGCCGGTCAGGCGTTCGGTGCCTTCCTCCTCGGCGCGGGCGTGCTGCTGATCGCACGGTCCGGGATCAGCGGCATCTGGATCGTCATGATCGGGTGGTTCGTGTTCGCGGGTGCCGGCCACGAGGTCCGCTACGCGCAGGCGGAGCAACGACGCCACGGGGCGGGCGAGCTCCCGTCGGTCGTCCCCGGGCTGCCCTGGCCGCCGCCACACGACCGCGACCGCGCCGGTTCCTGAGCGGTCACGCCGTCTCCCTCCGTCACGGAGCTGTCATCGGTCCGCAACGTGGGTTAGGTTCCTCGCCGAACCACGTCTGCACGGGCCGCGGGTAGGACGAGGCCCCACAGGAGGTCATGATGAGCCACCAACTCCGGACGATGCGCCGCGCCGCGGCCGTCGTCGCGGCGATGCTGTTCGCCGTCCTCGTCCCGGCGGTCGCCGGCGCGCAGGACGGCGACGATGCACCGGCGGTCGAGGCGGCGGGGGCCGAGCAGGGCTACCTCGCCGTCGATGCCGACGGTCGCCTCGCCGGCTTCGGACTCTTCACCGACGCCGGTGACACCGAGGACATCGCCCTCGCCGAGCCCGTCGTCGACGTGGCCTCGACGCTCACCGGGCGCGGCTACTGGATGGCCGCCAGCGACGGAGGCGTCTTCTCCTTCGGCGATGCCACGTTCTTCGG
>JBCCTY010000383.1:0-3236 GCA_039197885.1 Actinomycetota bacterium
GCCGAGGCCGCCCGGCGGGAGATCGACGACCTCGAGCACGAGTTGCTCGCCGCGTTCGGGCTCGGTGGTCGGGCTCGACGACTCGGCGACCCGGGGGAGCGGGCCCGGGTGAACGTCCGTCGGTCCGTGTCGCGCGCCCTCGACGCCATCGAGGTCGTCGCCCCGGCGTTGGCCGACCACCTCCGCACCCGCATCGTGACCGGCCGGTTCTGCCGCTACGTCCCGGCGCTCGACGATCCGGTCACCTGGCAGCTCCACGCGCCCGACCGGTGAGGACCGTACCGGTCGCCGTGTGCGGGTGCCGGCCGCGCCGTCGGCGACGGAACGATGTTCCGCCGGACGGAACGCCCGTGGGGTGGGTCGTCGTGGAACAGGAGACGAAGATGCGTTGGACCGTGCCCCTGCTCGTCACCGTCGCGCTGTTGATCGCAGCGTGCGGTTCGTCGGACTCCGACGACTCGTCCGACGGCGCCGAGGTCGCCACGGACACCGGCACCGAGGCGGGTAACGACGAGGGGGCCGATCCCGTCGAGGATCCCGGTGCCGACTCGGGTGCCGACACCGGGACCGGAGCCGACGAGGGCGGTCTCCTCGCACCACCCGACGTCGAGATGTTGCCGTTCGATGCGTCGGCGTTGCCGGGCACCCCGATCGGCGGGGTCGGGACGGGCTCGGGGGGCGGCAGCGCCGTGCCGGCCGTGGTCGACACCTGCGCTGCGCTCCCTGCCGAGCAGTTCACCGCGGTCGTGAACGAGGCCGAGGCCGAGTTCGGCTTCGGTGCCACCGAGGCGTTCGCGGCGTCGGCGGACGGGGCGGCGTGTCGCTACGAGGCCGTCACGCACGTCGTCGTGATCGTGATCGGCCCCGGCGACGTCGTGACGCCGTCCGGGGACAGCCCGGCGGTGCGGCTGCCGGTCGCCTCCGGTGAGGTGAGCGGGATGCCGTGGGCGTCGGATCCGGCGATCACGATCCTGAGCGAGGACTCCTTCGGGCTCGACACCCCGTTCGCCGCCCACGCCTCGGCCGCCGACCTGGGCGTCGTCGTCAGCAACGCCGGTGGCACGGGGCTGGACCCGGGGGCCGACGGGGAGCTGTGGGCTCGCCTCGCCGATGCCGCTGCGGCGGGCGTCGCCGCCGCGCCGGCCGTCGAGAACGACGGCGGAGCCGCTGCTGCGCCCCCGGTCGATCCGTGCGCCGTCTGGAGCGTCGAGGAGATCGATGCGTTCCTGCCGGGGTTCACGATCGACAGCAACAGCGAGCTCGCGTTGGGGGGTGGGTGCGTGTGGAGCACACCGGACTTCGCCGTCGAGGTCCGGCTCCGGGTCCAGGATGCAGCGAGCTTCACCGACGGGACGCCGGTGTCCGAGGGCAGCGCCGTGCTGACCGTCGCCGACTTCTTCCGGGAGGTGTGGGTCGAGCAGGGCAGCGAGGTCGTGACCGTCAGCGTCGAGGTGTTCGAGGGCGATCCCTTCGGCGGCTACGCCGCCTCGGTGGCGCTGGCCGAGAACCTGGCATCGCGATCGGGCTGAGCCGGGTCAGGCCGAGCGTTGGGCGACGAACACCCACTCCAGACCGGGTCGATCCGGCGCGTCCCGGACGTCGACGACGCGGAAGCCGGCGGCGGCGAGCGTGGCGTCGATCTCGTCCCGCTCCCGGAAGCGGAGGGTGGAGGTGGAGATCAGCTCCTCTCCGCTGGCCTGCCAGCGGATGGTCGACCGGAAGGTGACCAGCGGCAGGTCGACCTCGACGAGCTCGTGCCACGCGGCGATCGCTCCGTGTCCCTCGACGTCGGTGACGGAGCGGGAGTCGGCCGGGTTCCATCGCACCCAGGCCCGGCGGGCGGGGACCCTGGTCTCGAAGGCCAGGTGACCGCCGGGCCGGAGGGACCGGGCGATGCCCGCGAGGTTCGCGGCCCACGCCTCGTCGGTGGTGAAGACCTGCGCGACGTTGGCGGTCATCGTGGCGAGGTCGGCGGCCAGCTCGGGGGCGACATCGGGGAGGTCGGCGGCGATGCCGTGGATCCAGCGCACACGGTCGGCGCCGGGCTTCGTGCGGGCCACCTCGATGGAGGCTGCCGCCGGTTCGACACCCACGACGTCGGTCCCTCCGAGCGCGAGTCGACACGCGAGCGTGCCGGTGCCGCTGCCGATGTCGAGCACCGAGGTCGCGCCGAGCTCGTCGGCGATGGCGACGTAGGTGTCGAGATCGCTCCGATCGCCCTCGATGGCGTCGTAGAGCTCCGCCAGCCGTGGGTCCGAGAACAGCGCATCGGGCTCCGTGGCATCGGGCTCGGTGGCATCGGGCTCGGTGGCATCGGGTTCGCGCACGTCTCGGGACGGTAGGCGGGCCCACGTCGCACACCCGCACGGGTTTCGGCGCCCGATCGACTCGGCGGCCGATCGACTCGGCGTCGCACCGGCTCGACCGCGTCGGCCCCGGCCACCGACCTCCCGAGGTGGCCCCGCCGCACCCGGGTGGGGCACCCGATGGCGGGTGAGGATCAGTCCGACGAGCGGGTGCCGAAGTCGTCGCGGCCGGCGCGCTCGTCGGCAGTGAGCGTCTCCTGGAAGAGCGTGATCTGGAGACCGGCGGGAGCGCCCAACCGAGCGTTCAACGACCGCCACGGCGTGACCGTCGGTTCGGCGATCACGGTCGCCCCTGCCTCGTCGAGCCGGGCGGTCGTCGTCGCCGTGTCGTCGACCTCGAAGGCCAGGCGGATCGGCGGTGCCACCCGTCGACCGACCTCGACGTCGTCGATCATCCGGGCCTGCGACGGGTTCGCCAGCTCGAGCGTCGCCCGTCCCGCATCCAGGATGACCACCGCGGCGTCGCCGTCGCCCTCGAACGCGGCCTCCTCCCGGAGGCCGAGGACGTCGCGGAAGAACGCCACCGCCTCGTCGAAGTCGGGGGCCTCCACGACCACCCGGAGCTGACGGACCTGCTGCTCTCGAGGCTCGATGTCGGTCATGTCCCGCACGCTATGACCTGACATCGAGGCGAGGGGCAAGGGGGAGCGGGACGATGCGGGTCGGGAGCTCGCGGAGCGGACCGGCGCGTCGGGTCCCGTCCGCCGGGTGCCCGACGGCACCGCTCCCGGCCGGCGGCACGGGCGATCGGTACGCTGCGCGGGGTGTCAGGACGCTACGAGGAGTTGCTCGACTACAACCGCCGTTGGGCAGCGGGCCACGTCGAGGAGGACCCGGCGTACTTCGAGCGGATGGCCGAGGGGCAACACC
>JBCCTY010000384.1:0-3225 GCA_039197885.1 Actinomycetota bacterium
GCAGCCGGGGACGTTGATGACCGGGAGACCCGCCTTGGACACGAAGTCCGGACCGAGGAAGCCGCCCTTCTCCCGCTTGTGGAACTGCATGCCGGTCGAGTCGGTCGGGTTCGGCTCCGCTGCCGGGATGCCACCCCAACAGGCGCAGTCGCCGATGGCCACCACGATGCTGGCTGCGGCCGACAGCTCCTCGACCCACTCCTTCATCGGGCGGTCGGCGAAGATGTTGTAGCGGCCGCTGCCGTCGGGTCCCTCGATGACGGTGCCCTCGAAGACGAAGATGTCGAGGTCGCGGGCACCGCTGGCGCAGTCGTCGAAGATCTTCTTCGCGTTCTCGCCGAGCTCCATGCCGAGCGACGGGTGCCAGAGGATGTCGAGCCCGAAGTCGACGATCAGGTCGACGACGTTGGGTTCGTCCGCGTTGAGGAACGACATGGTGTTGCCACTGCATGCCCCTCCGTGCAGCCAGAGCACTGATGCCATGTGGTGCGGTTCCTTTCCTTCAGAGCTTGCGGCCGAGAGACCGGGCGATCTCGATGATCAGTCCGACTCCTCGCTGGACGTCGGGGTCCCTCAGCGATCGGTAGGCGCCGAAGGCGCCGAGCCGGGTGTCGTTCGTGCGGGCGGCCTCGGCGCCCTCGGTGGCGGCGGCCGCCAACAGGCCGAGGAGCTCGACCGTCTCGGGTCGGGCCATCGGTGAGTCGACGACCTGGTGGATCAGCGGGCCGGCCTCGGAGAGTCGACCGGCGAGGGCGCCGAGCTCGGCGACGCTCGGCGCGCCCTCCGGGCGGGAGATGCCCCCGGCGGCCTTGAAGTCGTGGACCCCTTCGGCGACCGCGTCCATGATCATGTCGCCGCGCTCCATCAGACCGCTGAGGCCGAGGACGAGGGTGGAGAGGAGCTCGGCGTTGTCGAGCAGGGTGACCAGCGACGCGGCCACGGCCGGATCGTCGAGTCGCTCGGCCACGGCATCGATCGGTCGATGGGCCGACGCGTCGGACGCGGAGTCGACGTGACTCACCGGATCCCCCTTCTGGTGGTTCGACGTTGCGGCGCAACCTAAGTCGATCGGCGCAGTGTGACTATCCGGATCACGACGTGCCTATCCTCTAGCTGTGCACCCAGCGCATCTGCACTATCCGATGAACGCAACCACCATCCTGGTGACGAAGGTCACCCTCCGGTGCCCGGCCGGCTGACGCGGCTGTCGCTCGTCGACACCGCCCGGACGACCACCGCGCCGAGGCCCCGTCTCAAGCCTCGGGGTCTGCCACCGGCCCTCGCTCCCCACGAGGTCTACGTGTCGACCAGCCCGGGCGACGCGGCCATCTACGGGCGCGACCTGCTCGGCCGGCACCAGGTGCAGGTCGACGCGGGCCACACCGGCGACTTCCGGGCGTCGTACCACGGTGTGCTGCTCCGCGATGTCACGATCGGCTACCTCGACTACGCCACCGCCGTGACCGTGGCCGTCGAGGAGCTCGGCGACGACCAGCTCGTCATCGTGCCGGCCAGCGGCACGTCGCTGATCTCCTCCGATGCCGTCGATGTCGAGGCCTCCCCGGTGATGGCGGCCGTGCCACGACCGGGCGCCGCCATGGACGTGCGCTGCGATGCCGACACCGCCCACCTCGTGATGCGCGTCAACCGCTCCGCGCTCGACGTCCACCTCTCGCGCCTGCTCGGTCGGACGCTCGACCGGCCCCTGGAGTTCGATCTCGCGTTCGACCTCTCCAGCAGCACGTCGAGCCGGTGGAACTTCGCGGTGCAGATGCTCCACGCCGAGCTCCTCGACCCGCGATCGCTGCTGCACGAGTCGGTGGGGCTCGGTCAGATGGAGGAGTTCGTCATGAGCTCGCTCCTCTACTCCCAGCGATCGTCCTACTCCGACGAGCTGACCCGATCGGTCGGGCAGACCATCAGCGCCACCGTCCGCCAGGCGCGGGACCACATCGACCAGAACCTGTCGCGACCGCTCGCCGTCGAGGACATCGCCGCTGCGGTCGAGGTCAGCGTCCGCACCCTCCAGAACAACTTCCGCGCCGATCTCGGTCAGACGCCGACGTCCTACATCCGGAACCGCCGCCTCGAACGGGCCCGCGCCGACCTCGCCGACGCACGACCCGGGACGGGCGTGACCGTCACCGACGTGGCCCTCCGCTGGGGCTTCACCCACCTCGGACGCTTCGCCGTCGTCTACCGGAACCGGTTCGGCGAGTCGCCGTCGCAGACGCTGCGCAGCTGAGGCGCGTTCCCCTCGGCCGACCGGGTTCGCTAGGTTGCGCCGCACTCCATCGTTCGGGGGGACGATCCGGGTGCACGAACTCTCGCTCTGCAACGCCATCGCCGCCACGGTGACCGACCACGCGGACGGACGGCCGATCCGCTCGGTCCGGCTCCGGGTGGGTGCGTTCCGCCAGGTGGTGCCCGACACGCTCCGGTTCTGCTGGTCGGGCCGCATCGCCGACACCGAGCTCGCCGGGTGCCGGCTCGACCTGGTCGAGGTGCAGGCGGTCGTCACGTGCCGCAGCTGCTCGGCGTCGACGACGTTGAGCGAGCCGATGCTCGTGTGCGCCGCCTGCGGCGGGCGCGACGTCGATCTGGTCAGCGGCGAGGAGTTCCTGATCGAGTCGATCGAGGTCGATGCCGTCGCAGAGGAGCCGGTCTGATGGGTCGCTTCCACCCCCACGGCGAGCACGACCACCACCACCACGAGCACGATCACGGCGACACCCGCGACGTCGGTGACCACAGCGGGTACGAGACCGGTGCCGAGCGCGTGATGGTGCTCGAGAACATCCTCGGCGAGAACGACCGCCTCGCGGAGGAGAACCGGGCCGATCTGCGACGACACGGCGTGCGCACCGTCAACGTGATGAGCTCGCCGGGGGCGGGGAAGACCACCCTGTTGGCTGCGACGTTGCCGTTGCTGCGCGGTCGGGTCAGGGTCGGCATCGTCGAGGGCGACATCGCCACGAGCATCGACGCCGACCGGCTCGACGGCCTCGCCGATCAGGTGGCGTTGGTCAACACCGACGACGGCTTCGGCGGCGAGTGCCACCTCGACGCCGTGATGGTGCGTAGCGGGCTCGACCGGCTCGAGCTGTCCGCGCTCGACCTGCTCATCGTGGAGAACGTCGGCAACCTCGTGTGCCCGGCCGAGTTCGACGTCGGTCAGGACGCCCGAGCGATGGTGTACGCCATCACCGAGGGCGAGGAGAAGCC
>JBCCTY010000385.1:0-3210 GCA_039197885.1 Actinomycetota bacterium
CGAGCTGGCCGACGGCACCACGATGCCGGTCGTCGATCTGCTCGGCGACGGCGTCGACCCGACCCGCGACCACCTGCTGCCGGACGGGGCGGTGATCACGGCCGTGCTCGTCGATGCGCCGTGGCCGGGGGAGCGAGGTGCCTACTTCCGGTCGATCAGCCGCTTCGAGGCCGAGTGGCCGCTGGTGGAGTGCGTCGTCCGGGCTCGCTTCGAGGGCGACGTGGTCGCCGAGTGCGGGCTGGCCATCGGTGGGGTGGCGACGGTGCCGCTGCGGGTCCCGGCGTCCGAAGCGCTCCTGACCGGGGCGACGCTCGACGACGCGACGATCGCCGCAGCCGCGCAAGCGGCCACGGACGGGGCGAACCCCCTGCCCCAGACCGGCTACAAGGTCGACCTCATCGCCGCCACCGTCACCGAGACCCTCGAGCGTCTCCGGAGCTGAGCTACCCGTCGGTGGGGTCGTCGTCGGGATCGTCGCCGGGGTCCATGTCGTCGGCAACCCAGGGCGATGCCGGCTCGAGGCCGGCGTCGTGACCGGCTCGACCGATCATGTGGCTGGCCACGGGAGCGGTCCAGAACTGCAGGGCCACCGCGAGGACGAGCTTGGTCGTCGGCGCCAGTCCGGGCAGCGCCAGCACCGCCCCACCGACCGTGCACACCACGGCGAGGGTGGCCGGCTTCGTGGCGACGTGGATGCGCGAGTAGGCGTCGGGCATCCGGAACAGCCCGATGGCGGCGATCAGCGCCAACGCCGAGCCGGTCAGCAGCAGCACCGCCGTGAGGACCTCGACGACGGTGTTCACGGCCCCCGCTCCTCGATGTAGCGGGCGATCGTGACGCTGCCGAGGAAGGCCAGCAAGCCGATGATGAGGAGGAGGGCGGCGACGAGATCGTCCTCGGTGAGGGCGACGCTGACGGCGAGGCCGTTGAGCACGATGGCGACGAACATGTCGACGCCGAGGGCGCGATCGACGTGGTTGCGCGAGCGGATGACGTGCAGCGTCGTGAGCACCCCCGCGATGCCGAGCATCACGCCACTGGCCCAGCCGACGGCGGTCACGTGGTGCCTCCCGCCTCGGTCGCCGACGGCGTGACGGCCGACAGGACGAGCCGCTCGAGGCCGTGCACGTCGTCGCGGATCGCCTCGGGATCCTCGAGACCGAGGACGTGGATGTAGAGCACCGGCAGCGCACCCGCTCCTGCATCGGGAGCCGGGAACCGGGAGTCGAGGGTGAGCGTGCCGGGGGTGAGGCTGATGGCGTCGGCGACGATCGTCGCCACGAGCGGGGAGGACTGGGTGAGCTCGACGCCGACCACGCCGGACCGGAGTCGGTCGGGGGTCGGGGCGAGCACCGTCACCACGACGTTGGCCGACGACGTCACCAGCCGCCAGGCGAACACGGCGACGAGCTTGGCGAGCCCGACCAGGTGGACGCGATGCCGCTCACGCCCCTCCCGGAACGCGATCTGGACGGCCACGCCCACGGCGACGCCGCTCACGACGTTGATGACGTTGACCTCGCCCCACAGCGCCAGCCACACGACGAGCACCAGCAGCGGTCCGATGAGACGGCTCACGGGAGGACCGCCGTCGTGTAGGCCGCGACGTCGACGACATCGATCGCCGCGCGTTCACAGAAGCGGTACAGCGGACCGGCGAACAGCGCGATGGCGAGCGTGAGCGTGACGACCGCCGCCGTCGCGCCGGCCATCAGGCGGTGGTGGCGGACGATGCCGATCCGTCCACTCGTCCCGACCTCGGGGTCGGGCGACCCCCAGAAGATGCCGGTCCAGATCTTGAGCATCGAGATCAGCGTCATCAGCGAGACGGCGAGTGCGGCGCCGACGACCCACCACGACCGTTGGTCGAGCCCTTCGGTCACGACGGCGAGCTTGCCGAGGAACCCCGAGAACGGCGGCAGCCCGGCGAGGCTGAAGGCCGGGATCAGGAACAGCGTGGCGAGCGGCCACGAGCGGCGGGCGAGCCCCGAGACCCGGGAGAGGTTGGACGAGCCCGTCTCTCGGGCGACGACACCCTCGACGAGGAACAGTGAGGTCTTCACCGGGATGTGGTGGAGCATGTAGAAGATCGTCGCCGTGATGGCGGCCACCCCGCCGAGCGCCAGGCCCATGATCATGTATCCGATCTGGCTGACGATGTGGAAGCTCAGGATCCGCTTCATGTCGGTCTGGGCGATCGCCCCGAGCACACCGACCACCATGGTGAGCCCAGCGATGACGAGGAGCAGCGTGCGGAGCTCACCGGGGAACAGCAGCGTCTCGGTGCGGATCATCGCGTAGACGCCGATCTTGGTGAGCAGGCCGGCGAACACGGCGCTCACCGGGCTCGGCGCGGCCGGATAGCTGTCGGGCAGCCAGGAGAACAGCGGGAACACGGCGGCCTTGAGCCCGAAGGCGATGAGCAGCAGGAGGTTGAGTCCGAGCCGGATGCCGTCGGGGAGCTCGGCCAACCGCTCGGGGAGCACGGCCATGTTGAGCGTGCCGGTGGCGGCGAAGATCAGCGCGACGCCGGTGACGAGCACGAACGACTCGATGACGTTCAACACGACGTAGGTCGTGCCGCTGCGGATCTGGCGGTCGCTGCCCTCGAGGGTGAGCAGCACGTAGCTGGCGATCAGCAGGACCTCGAACCAGACGAAGAGGTTGAAGAGGTCACCGGCGAGGAAGGCGCCACAGACGCCGGCGATCAGCACGAGGTACGCCGGGTGGTACCAGCGAGACCGCTCGTCGTCGCCGTGCTGACCGATGGCGTAGACGAGGACTGCGAGCAGCATCGTCGAGCTGATCGTCAGCAGGAGCGCGGCGAACCGGTCGGCCACGAGGTTGATGGCGATGTCGGCGGGCCAGTCACCGATCGGTGAGACGAGGGTGCCCTCGGCGTCGACCTCGAGGAGCACGGTGAGGGCGATCGCGGTGGTGGCCACCGAGCACAGCAGGCTGATCGCCCGCTGCGCCTGCCGTGAGCCGATGGCCGCCACCGAGAGGGCGGCGCCGGTGACGGGCACCGCGATCAGGAGGGGGAGCAGCACGCTCACGTCGCCTCCTCCGCGGTCGTGGCGTCGCCGGCCTCGGCCTCCTCCGCGTCGGCGGTGCGGTCGGCGAGGAGGCGGTCGGTGATGTCGTCCTCCACCTCGTCCTGACCGTCGATGGTCCAGGCCCGGTAGGCCATGGCGAGCAGGAACGAGATGA
>JBCCTY010000386.1:0-3173 GCA_039197885.1 Actinomycetota bacterium
AGCTCGACCTCGGCCCACCGCGTGTTGAGCGGCACGAGCACCCGGCCGGCGATCGGCACGGCCAGGTAGGCCTCGAGGTAGCGGTCGGAGTTCAGCGCCCACAACGCGATGCGGTCACCCGGTTCGGTGCGGGCGGCCAGGGCGGTGGCGAGCCGGCGGACCCGGTCATGGAGCTCCGCGAACGTCCGCTCCCGACCCTCGCAGGCGACAGCCGGGCGGTCACCGAAGGCCAGCAGGGCGTATCGCAACGGATCCACGAAGGTCAGCACGGTCGGTCAGCGTAGGTCGTCGGCGTAGGGCCGAGCGGCCCGGCCGACGGCCGGGGGCGCGCCGTTCCGGCCGGGCCGAGGGCTTGGTACGGTCCCGCTCGTCATGACCGAGTCATCGCTCCCCGATCTCCTCGACGGCCACGTCGACGCCGTGATCTTCGATCTCGACGGTGTCATCACCGACACCGCGTCGGTCCACGCGACGGCCTGGAAGCAGCTCTTCGACGACGAGCTCCGCCGCCGCGCGGACGAGAGCGGCGGCGAGTTCGTCGCGTTCGAGGAGGCCGACTACCTGGCGTACGTCGACGGCAAGCCCCGCTACGACGGCGTGCGATCGTTTCTCGCCTCCCGTGGCATCGAGCTTCCCGAGGGCTCACCCGACGATCCACCCGAGGCCGAGACCGTCAGCGGGTTGGGCAACCGGAAGAACGCCCTGTTCCGCTCGGTCCTCGACCAGGACGGCGCCCAGGTGTTCCCGACCTCGGTCGAGCTGATCGAGCGGTTGCGGTCCGCCGACATCCGCGTCGGTTGCGTGTCGTCGTCGAAGAACTGCCGCTTCGTGCTCGGCTCGGTCGGTCTGCTCGACCACTTCGACGACATCCTCGACGGCAACGACGCCGCCGAGCGGGGCCTGCCCGGCAAGCCCGCGCCCGACACCTACCTCGACTGCGCTCGGCGCCTCGGGGTGGAGCCGACCAGCGCGGCCATGGTCGAGGACGCGCTGTCGGGGGTCGAGTCCGGCGCGGCCGGAGGCTTCCTCCACGTCATCGGCGTCGACCGGGGCGCCGGACGCCAGGCGCTGCTCGACAGCGGCGCCACGGTCGTGGTCGAGGACCTCGGCGAGCTGCTGGACCTCGGGTGACGGGCCACGAGGTCGGACCGACGCTCCGGACCGATGACGCCGGATGGCTCCTCACCGAGCGCGGGTGGGAGGCCGACCGATCCGTCGCGGTGGGCTCCAACTTCCTCGCCGGCAACGGCTACCTCGGCTACCGGGGCACGACACCCGAGCAGGGCCCCGACGAGTACGTCGCCCTCGTCGTCACCGACACCTACGACTGCGCCGACGGCCACTGGCGCGAGCTCACCACCGCACCGAACCCGCTCTTCGTCGCCGCATCGATCGAGGGCACCATCGTGGCCGCCACCGCCGCCGACGAGGTCGAGACGACGCTCGACCTCCGCTCGGGCACCGTCGGCGCTCGTATCGTCCAGCGGGTCGGCGAGGCGACCGTGACCATCGACGTCGAGCGGTTCGCGAGCTACGACGACCTCCACGTGCTGGCCCAGCGGTGGACACTGCGCTCGGATCGTGAGGTCGTGGTCGACGTCGACGCCCGGATCGACGACCGCATCTGGAGCCTCAACGGCACGCACCTCCCCGAGGTGCGCCTCGACACCGAGGGCGACGTGCGGATCGCCACGGCGACCACCGTCGACAGCGGTGTCGAGATCGTGACGCTCGCCCACCTCACCGGCCCGACGGGAACTGCGACCGTCGCCGCAGGCGACGAGCTGGTGGTCGAGACCGCCGCGGTCGTGATGACCTCCAACGACGTCGACGACCCGGGGCCTGCGGCACGCGCCCGGCTCGCCGCCGCCGCAGCCGCTGGCTTCGACGCGCTCGCCTCCGCCAACACCGATCGGTGGCGTGAGATCTGGGAGACGATGGACGTCGTCGTCGAGGGCGACGTCGTCGATCAGGTCGGCCTGCGCTTCAGCGCCTACCACAACCGGATCTGCACGCCGGCCCACACCGACCGGCTCCCGATCGGCGCTCGAGGGCTGTCGTGCCAGGCCTACCAGGGCGCCGCGTTCTGGGATCAGGAGGTCTACAACCTCCCGCCGTTCCTCTGGACCGAGCCCGACATCGCTCGGTCGATCCTCGTCTACCGCCACCTCACCCTCGACGGCGCCCGTCGCAAGGCCGCCCGCCTCGGCTACGACGGCGCCTACTTCGCGTGGATCTCGGGCGACACCGGTGACGAGCTCTGCCCCGACGTCTTCTTCACCGACGTGTTGACCGGGCGACCGATCCGCAACCACTTCAACGACTGGCAGATGCACGTCGCCCCCGACGTCGTGACGCTCGTCGAGCGGTACGTCGCAGTGACCGGCGACGTCGACCTGCTCGTCGACCACGGCGCCGAGATCGCCTTCGAGGTGGCTCGCTTCTTGCACTCGTTCGTGCGGTACGACGAATGGCGCGGGGTCTACCACTGCATCCGCCTCCTCGGCCCCGACGAGTGGCACGAGAACGTCGACGACAACGCCTTCACCAACCACCAGGTCCGGCGGGCGCTCGCCTTCGCCGTCGAGACCCACGAGCGCCTCGCCGCCGACCACCCCGAGGCGCTGGCCGCGCTCGCCGACCGGATCGGCCTCCGCTCCGACGAGATCGACGGCTGGCGCCGGGTGCGGGACCGGATGCTGCTCCCCCAGCCCGACGACGACACCGACCTGATCGAGCAGTTCGCCGGCTTCTTCGAGCTCGAGGACGTCCGGCCCGACGACGTGCGCGCCCGCCTCCTCGACCCCGGCGAGTACTGGGGCTGGCCCAACGGCGTCGCGGTGGCGACCCAGGTCTCGAAGCAGCCCGACGTCGTGATGCTGCTCTGGCAGCAGGCCGGCGCGTTCGACGACGACGTCGCCCGGGCCAACTACGAGTACTACGAGCCCCGCTGCGCCCACGGCTCGACGCTCAGCCAGGCCGCCCATGGCATGGTGGCGATCCGCATCGGCGATCTCGATCGGGCGCTCGACCACTTCCGCCGCACCGCGCTCGTCGACCTGCGCAACACCGCCCACGCGGTCGTCGGCGGCACCTTCATCGGCGGCATCCACACGGCGGCGTGCGGCGGCACCTACCAGCTCGCGATCAACGGCTTCGGCGGGCTGGGCGTC
>JBCCTY010000387.1:0-3162 GCA_039197885.1 Actinomycetota bacterium
GGCCGACGTGAGGGCACTGCTCTCCGGCGAGACGCCGACCGAGGCCGAGCACCGCGACGCCATCGAGGTCGTGCTCCCCGAGATGCGCGCCTGGTACGACGCCGTGTACGACCGCGCCGACCTCTTCGCCTGGCCGACGCTGCCGGTCGTGCCCCCTCGACGCCACGAGCTCGACGAGATGGAGGTCGACGGCGAACTGCGCCCGACGTTCCCGACCGTCGCGGCCTTCACGAGCCCGGCGTCGCTCGCCGGCGTGCCGTCCCTCAGCGTCCCCTTGCAGGTCGGTCCCGAGCCCGTCGGTCTGATGCTCGAGGCGCCCGCTGGCGCCGACGGCGCACTGCTCGGCCTGGCCGACGCCGCCCGCGGGTGAGCCGTCCGCTGGTCCACTGGCCGGACCCGCGCCCTGGTCGTTGCTGCGCCCGACCGGCGAGACTCTCCCGATGAGCGACCCGGCCGACCCCGGCACGACCGCGGTTCGGCCGAGCCTGAAGGAGCTGCTCACCCCGACGGGCCTGCGCTCGCCGACCGACACCTACGCCGCCTGGCGCCGTTGGGAGGCCGAGCACGGCACCCATCCCCAGCTCGTCCTGTCGCACGCGGCGGTGAGCGAGGTCTACGCCGACCGACACATGTCGGCCGCCCGCATCGGCAACGTCATCCGGTCCGCTCCCGATGAGGTGCAGGCCACGCTCGGCCCCCTCGAGGCGATCCTCTCGTCGATCATCGCCTTCCAGGATCCACCCGACCACACCCGCATCCGCTCCACCATGTCGAAGGCGTTCACACCCCGCGTGATCCGCCACCAGGAGGCAGCGGTCGAGCGGATCGCGGCCCGACTCGTCGGCGACATGGCCGAGTCGGGCGATCCCGATGTCGTCCGGGCGGTGAGCGACCCGATGCCGGCGCAGGTGATCGGCGCCATGCTCGGCCTGCCAGACGGCGAGCTGCCCCGCTTCGCCACCTGGGCCCAACGCCTCGTGTTCTTCGTCGGGTCGAGCGCGCCGTCGGCGTCGCAGGCGAGCGAGATCGCCGAGGCCCTCGGCGAGATGCACGAGCTGCTCACCGATCTGGCCGCCCGCCGGAGGGCCGAGCCGACCGATGATCTCTTCTCGTCGATGCTGGCCGTCGCCGATGCAGAGGACGGCGCCGGCATCACCGACGACGAGCTCTTCGCCAACACGCTGTTCCTCATGACCGCCGGCCACGAGACGGCCACGAACGCCATCACCAACGGGTTGCTCGCCCTGCTCCGCCACCCCGACCAGCGCGCCCGCCTCGGCGCCGAACCCGAGCTGATCGACGGCGCGGTCGAGGAGATGCTCCGGTTCGACTCACCGATCCAGATCAGCGCCCGTCTCTGCGATCGCGACCGCGACATCGCCGGGCGGAGTCGGCGGGCCGGCGACCCCGTCGTGCTCGTGATCGGCGCGGCCAACCACGACCCGGCCGTCTTCGACGCACCGGAGCGCTTCGACATCGGTCGGGACGAGGGTCGCCACCTGTCGTTCGGTCACGGCCGTCACCACTGCCTCGGCGCAGCCCTCGCCCGCAGCGAGATGCGAGTGGTCATCCCCATGCTCCTCCGCGCCTTCCCCTCGCTCGGCCTCGTCGACGAGGCAGCGCTCGAATGGCAGCCGACCCTCAACTTCCGGGGCGTGCGTGAGCTCGAGGTCGCGTGGTGAGCCACGCCCGCCACCTCGCCGCACACCTCGACGTCTGGATCGCACGACGGCCCGAGCATCCCGCCCTCGTCGACGACCACGGATCCTGGTCGTTCGGCGAGCTGGGGGACGACGTCGACCGAACCGTGGCCGGACTCCGGGCCGCGGGTGTCGGACGGGGCGACCGCATCGGCTGCTTGGCGTCGACCCGGGCCGACGTGTTCATCACCTTGCTCGCCGCCTCGCGGATCGGCGCTGCGCTCGTGCCGGTCAACCTGCGCCTCGCCACTGCCGAGGTCGACTGGATCCTCGACGACTGCGCCGTGTCGGTCGTCGTCGGTGACGCAGCCCAGCTCGAGCGGCTGCGTCACCGCTCCGAACCACTGCTCTGCTTCGAGGAAGCGCACTGGCGGCCCACCGATGGCGAGCCCGGGCACGACGAGGGGACGACCGATGACGATGTGCTCGTCGTGTACACCTCCGGCACCACCGGCCGCCCGAAGGGCGCGGTGCTGACCCAGTCGGCGATCCTCGCCAACGAGCGCAACGCCGACGGCATGTTCGACCTCGGGCCCGACGACGTCACGCTGGTGTGCCTGCCGCTGTTCCACGTCGGCGGGCTGAACATCACCGCCACGCCCACGCTCCTCGTCGGAGGGACGGTGCGGTGCCACGGCGCCTTCGATCCCGGTCGTTGGCTCGCCGACGTGGCCGAGCACCAGGTCGCGACCACCGTGCTCGTGCCGGCGATGATGGCTGCCGTCATCGGTCACCCCGACTTCGCCACCGCTGACTTGTCCTCGCTGCGCTACCTCGCCACCGGCTCCTCCGAGGTGCCCGAGCCGCTCCTCCGGGCCTTCCTCGACCGGAGGGTTCCCACCGGCCAGGTCTATGGCCTCACCGAGACCGCGCCGATCGCGGTCCACCAGCGGGCCGCGGAGGTGTTCGACCACGTCGGGAGCACCGGGCGCGCCGCCAGGCTGAGCGAGCTGCGGATCGTGTCGCCCGAGGGGGAGGTGCTGCCCGCCGGGCACGAGGGGGAGGTGCAGCTGCGCGGCCCGAACCTCTTCGACCGGTACTGGAACGACCCGGCGGCAACCGCCGAGGCCAAGGTCGACGGGTGGTTCCGCACCGGCGACGTGGGCGTGGTCGACGCCGACGGCGAGCTGACCATCCGGGGCCGGATCAAGGAGATGATCATCTCGGGCGGCGAGAACGTCTACCCGGCCGAGGTCGAGCGGGTGCTGCTCGACGATGATCGTGTCGCCGAGGTCGCCGTGGTGGGTCGTCCCGACGAGCGCTGGGGCGAGGTGCCGGTCGCCGTCGTGGTCGCGGCCCCCGGCGCAGCGCTGGACGAGGCCGGTCTCCTGGCCCGTTGCGACGGCCGGCTCGCCCGGTTCAAGCACCCCGCTGCGGTGGTGTTCGTCGACGAGCTGCCCCGCAACGCCATGGGCAAGCTCCAGAAGGTCGAGTTGGCCCGGTCGGTCGCCGAGCTGTAGCC
>JBCCTY010000388.1:0-3120 GCA_039197885.1 Actinomycetota bacterium
GCCGGCAAGGCCGACATCCGCTCCGCATCCGGGGGCCAGGGCGGCGAGTCGTGAGCCAGCCGCAGCTCCACATCATCTCGGCCGTCGTCGAGAACCGTCCCGGCGTCCTGGCCCGCATCGCCCTGCTCTTCAGCCGACGGGGATTCAACATCTTCTCGCTCGCCGTCGCCCCGACCGACGATGCCGCGACGAGCCGGGTCACGATCGTCGTCGACGCCGACTCGGCACCGATCGAGCAGATCACCAAGCAGCTCCACAAGCTCATCAACGTGATCAAGATCAACGAGCTGCCCCCCGAGGCATCGATCGAGCGCGAGCTGATGCTCGCGACCGTCGGCGTCCTCCCCGAGCGTCGCTCCGAGCTGCTCGCGCTCGCCGACCTGTTCGCCGGGTCGGTGGTCGACGTCGGCCACGATCGCATCACCTTGATGGTCGCCGACCATCCGGAGCGGCTCGACGCCTTCGAAGACCTCATCCGGCCGTACGGCATCGTCGAGCTCCAGCGCACCGGGCGGGTCGCGCTCCCGATGCTCGACCGCGAGGCTCCGGCGACCACGCGGCTGCGGGTGGCCAACTGATGTCGCGGGAGCGGGCCGCCGACGTGGCGGGCGCGACGTTCTTCGCCTACGAGACGGCCGGCGTGTGGGCGAAGCCGGCCCTGCTGCCCTTCGGGCTGACCGACCGTGACGGCGTCGCGGTGACCGACGATCGGTTCGTGGCGACCTTCGGTCGCCTGCGGCTCGACGTCCCCCGTTCCGAGGTCGCGGGTGCCCACGTCACCGGCCCGTACCGCTGGTGGACCTGCGTCGGTGCCCGGCTGTCGTTCGCCGACGACGGCCTGACGTTCGGTACCTCGCCGGTCGGCGGGGTGTGCGTGCACTTCGAGCCGGCCGTGCGGAAGATCATCGGCCCGAAGCCGACCCACTCCGCCCTGACGGTCACCGTCGAGGACCGTGATGGGCTCGTCGAGCTCCTGGGCGAGGCCGAGCCGAGCTGACGCTCGCGGGAGCGTCGGGCGAGCCCTCGCCTCGGCGGTCACCGATCATGAGACGACTCTCATGAAGGCCTCAACGAGGCTTCATGCGGCGCCTCGACGATGGCGGGATGCGACGAGCCCTCCATGAACTGCGAGACGAGCGGCTGGGGCCGCTCCCCACCCTCCTCGGCGAGCCGGAGGCCCCGTTGGGTGCCGCCGTCGGCGCGTCCGGTGGCGAGCTCCTCTCGGTCCGCCCTCGTCAGGTGGGATGGAACCCCGGCCGTGACCTGACCGTGCGCTACGACGCACGGATCCGCCGGCCCGACGGCGAGCACGACGAGATGCTCGTCGCGACCTGCGGATCGGAGCCGCCCGGAGGGCTGCGCGTCGAGGGGCCGGACGGGCCGGTGACGATCTGGCAGGCGCCGCAGGACCCGTGGCTGCCCGGCCTCCACGCCGTCACGGACCCGGCGATGATCGAGGACCTCCTCGACGACCTGGGCGCCGGACCGGGTGAGACGAGCCGACGCCTCGTGGCCTACCGGCCCGGTCGGCGGGCCGTCGTTCGGCTCCGCCGTGGCAGCTCCTCGGTCTTCGTCAAGGTGGTCCGACCCGACCGCGCCGAGCGGATCCATCGGAACCACCTCGCCGTCGAGGCCGTCCTCCCGGTGCCCCGCACGCTCGGGTTCGCTCCGGACGCCGGCTTCGTGGTGTTGCAGGCGTTGCCGGGGACGGTGCTGCGCACCGCGCTGGCCCGACCCGTGCGGCCCGGTGCCGAGGCGCTCCTCGGCGTGCTCGACCTCCTCCCCGAACCGACCGACGGCCGCCGCTCGGCCGGCTGGCGGACCCGGTCGTTCGGTCCGCTGCTGCGTCGCCTCCGTCCCGACCTCGCGGCGCGGATCGACGCGCTGGAGGCCGCGAACCGTCGGGCCGAGGAGGCCGTCGAGGCGCCGACGGTGCCCGTGCACGGCGACTTCCACGAGGCGCAGCTGCTCGTCGACGGTCGCCGGATCACGGGCGTGCTCGACATCGACACCCTCGCGCTGGGTCATCGGATCGAGGACCTCGCGACGATGATCGGCCACCTCTCCACGCTGGCGCTGGGCCGTCGGCGGGTGGAGGTCGAGCGCTACGCCGCGGCGATGCTCCGCCGCTTCGACGCCGTGGTCGACCCCGTGGCGCTGCGGTCCGCCGTCTCCAGCGTGGTCCTCGGTCTCGCCACCGGGCCGTTTCGGGTCCTCCAGGACGACTGGCATGCCGCGACGGGCGCTCGGATCGAGCTCGCCGAGCGCTGGGCGGCGTCGGCCGTCCGGGTCGCAGCCGAACGTGAGAGGAATCTCATGACCGTCTCAGACCCACTTCAACTGGGCTGCGGATGATGGTTCCAGCGAAGCACACCCCCCCCGACACAGCACAGGAGGAAGGCCCATGGAACGAGCGAACGAAGCGTGGAAGGTGGCGACCGCCGGTGTCGCCGTGGTGGCGGTCGGCGCCTTCGGCGCCTACCAGGTCGCCGGCGCATCGGACGGTCCCGATCGCCCGGAGCCCGTCCGGCTCCAGGAGGTGGTCGATCTCGGCGAGCTCGATTATCCGATCGTGCTCGACGATCTCGACGACGCCGACGACACGCCCGACGGTGAGTCGTTCGACTCGCCCTTCGACGACACCCCCGACGACACTGCCGACGACTCGCCGGAGGTGGACGACTCGCCGGATGGCGACGACACCCCGGACGACAGCCCGGACGTGGACGACTCGCCGAACGTCGACGACACCCCGGACGACAGCCCGGACGTGGACGACTCGCCGAACGTCGACGACACCCCGGACGACACGCCCGACGTCGACGACAGCCCGGAGGCGGACGACAGCCCGGACGACACGCCCGACGTGGTCGTGAGCCCCGAGGTCGTCGACACGCCCGCCGTCGTCGTGAGCCCTGAGGTGGACGACAGCCCGGACGTCGACGACAGCCCGGACGTCGACGACAGCCCGGACGTCGCCGACTCGCCGGACGACTCGCCGGACGACGACTGAGGACGCTCGCAAGTCGAGCGCCTCGACCGTTCACCGCCCCCGTGCCTCACCGAGGTGCGGGGGCGGTGTCGCGTCCGGGCTCAGGCCCCGAGGTCGATGGGGGTCAC
>JBCCTY010000389.1:0-3118 GCA_039197885.1 Actinomycetota bacterium
GCCGAGGCGGATGCCGACGCCGAGGAGCTCGACGCGTCGTCGCTGTCGCCGCAGGCGGCGAGCAGGAGCGCGACGGCGACGACGGGCGCGAGCGAACGGGTGGTCAGGGTCATCTCGTGATCTCCTCTGGTTGGGGGTCGGCGTCGGGATCAGCTGATCGCCGTGCCCTGCGCGTCGATCTCGAGCTCGGCAACCAGGCAGGGGGCGAGCAGGGACAGGCTCAGCTCGTCGGCCTCGTGATCGAGGACCCCGAGAGCGAGCTCGACGCGGCAGATGGTGACGCCGAGGCAGCCGTCGCCCGACAGGGTCACCGACGAGACGCGGTCATCGTCGATGGCGGGTTCGTCGGCGATCGCATCGCGGATCGACGGCGGGCTGAGCAGCGATGCGAACCATCGCAGCGGTGCTCCGAGCTCGTCGCTGCCGGCGTAGACGCCACCGTCGCGTCGCTCCAAGGATCCACCCAGCTCCCAGTGGCTGATGCTGTCGACGAAGCGCGGCCGGGTGCACATCCGGCCGCTGCGAACGAGGACCTGCCGGAACGTGCACGGGTCGACGTCGGCGTCCGCCGTCCGATCGACGGCGAGGACCTCGCCGTCGAGGCGGGCGAAACGGGCCGAGGCCCCCGGCACGGCATGGACCAGACCGGCGACCAACCGCAACGCATCGAGCTCCACGGGAACCTCCGGGTCGTTCGGCGACACGACCGGAGTAGATCAGCACACATGTCCTGTTCTGACAAGCACACTTGATCGAACAAGTTCGGCTGCCGCTGCACTTGCCTCTGGTCGTTAGCGCTTCCTAACATCCCGGCTGAACGCATCTGCCGCCCCTGCGGCATCCCTGACGATGAAGGACTGCTCCATGCCCCGAACGACGACGCGCCGCCTCCTCGCTGCGCTGTTCGCAGCCGCCATGTTGGTGGCGGCCTGTGGTGACGACGACGGCGCCGAGGTGCGCGAGCTCGATGAGGGCTCGGAGTCGGGGTCGGGCAGCGGCTCCGGGTCGGGCAGCGGCTCGGGGTCGGGCAGCGGCTCCGGGTCGGGATCGGGTTCGGCCAGCGCATCGGCGTCGGCATCGGGCTCGGAGTCGGGGTCGGGCTCCGCCTCCGGGTCGGGCTCGGCCAGCGCATCGGCGTCGGCATCGGGCTCGGCCAGCGCATCGGGCTCCGCCTCCGGGTCGGGGTCGGCCACGGGCATCAACGAGGACGAGCTGGCCCAGAGCACCGACAACCCGCTGCTGGTCGAGGCCGTCGATGGCTACCGCGCCTACGTGGCCGAGCAGGTCGATGCGATGCTCGCCGAGACCACCGTGTTCACCGACGCCGTCCGGGCCGGCGACATCGACGCCGCCAAGACGCAGTACCAGATCTCCCGTCGCCCCTGGGAGCGCATCGAGCCGATCGCCGGGCTCATCGAGGACATCGACGGCGCCGTCGACGCCCGAGAGGACGACTTCGAGGGCCCCGAGGACCCGAACTTCACCGGCTGGCACCGACTCGAGTACCACCTCTGGATCCTCGAGGACGTGAGCGAGGCGGGCGGCTTCGCCGATCAGCTCGACGCCGACCTGCTGACGCTCGCCGAGGCCGTGCCCGGCCTCGAGCTGCCCCCGGGCGTCCTCACCGTCGGAGCGCAGGAGCTCATCGAGGAGGTGGCCGCTCCCGACGGCAAGCTGTCCGGCGAGGAAGAGCGGTACTCCAAGACCGACCTGTTCGCCTTCCAGGCCAACGTCGAGGGCTCCGAAGCACTGATCGACCTGCTCGAGCCGGCGCTCACCGAGGCCGACCCGGAGCTGCTGGCCACGATCCGCGGCCAGTTCGAGGAGCTCTACGGTCAGCTCGCCGTCTTCGGCAGCTACGAGGAGGGCTTCGCTCCCTACGACGAGGTCACCGAGGAAGAGCGGACCGAGTTCGCCGCGACGCTCGGCGAGCTGGCCGAGTCGCTGTCGCTGCTCAACGGCACGCTCGGTCTCGAGTAGCGACGCCGTGGACGACGAACGTCCGACCACCTCTCGACGGAGCTTCCTGGGCCTCGCCGGCGCGGCCGGCGCGACGCTCGCCACCGCCGGCGTCGTCGCCGCCTGCTCGGACGACGACGCCTCGGGTGAGGCGCCGGTCGAGGAGACCGGCGGCGTCCGCTACCCCTACCGCGTGGAGCGGCAGGCGGGCGTCACCGCGCCGACGGCTGCGGCCGGCGTCGTCGCCGGCCTCGACGTCCGGGTGGACGACCGCGCCGAGCTCCGGGAGCTGCTCACGAGCCTCGGCGACAGCATCGAGCAGGTCATGAGCGGTGAGCCGTTCGAGGTTCGCGAGGGCGGGTTCCCGCCCTACGACACCGGGATCCTCGGGCCCGACCCCGGACCGACCGGCACGACCGTCACGGTCGGCGTCGGCGCCTCGCTCTTCGACGAGCGGTTCGGCCTCGCCGACCGCAAGCCGGGTGAGCTGCAGCGCATGCCCAAGTTCGGCAACGACTTCCTGGTCCGGGAGGAACGATCCCACGGCGATCTCTCGATCACCGTCGCGGCCGACACCCAGGACGCCGCCGTGCACGGGTTCCGACAGGTGCTCCGGGCGACCCGGGGGCGGCTGGTGCCCAAGTGGATGCGCCAGGGCTACAACGACATCTTCCCCGACGTCGGGCCGGGCGAGGCGCCGGTGCGCAACCTCATGGGCTTCAAGGACGGCACCTCGAACCCCGATGGCGCCGACGCCGAGGCGATGGAGGAGCTGGTGTGGGTCCAGCCCGACGACGAGCCCGACTGGGCCGTCGGCGGGACCTACCAGGCGATCCGCGTCATCCGCATGCAGGTCGAGTTCTGGGACCGCACCCGCCTGTCGGAGCAGGAGGCCATCTTCGGTCGCAGTCGAGCGACCGGCGCACCGCTCGGCGGCGAGCTCGAGACCGACGAACCGGTCTTCACCGACCTCGACTCGCACATCGCCCGGGCCAACCCCCGCACGCCGGGCAGCGAACGCAACCTCATCCTCCGGCGCGGCTTCAACTACAGCGACGGGCTGGACGGCAACGACCAGCTCGACCAGGGCCTCCTCTTCGTCAGCTACCAACGAAGCCTCGAGGACGGCTTCATCACCGTGCAACGGCGCCTCGACGGC
>JBCCTY010000390.1:0-3110 GCA_039197885.1 Actinomycetota bacterium
CGGTCGTGGCGTCGCCGGCCTCGGCCTCCTCCGCGTCGGCGGTGCGGTCGGCGAGGAGGCGGTCGGTGATGTCGTCCTCCACCTCGTCCTGACCGTCGATGGTCCAGGCCCGGTAGGCCATGGCGAGCAGGAACGAGATGACCCCGAAGCCGATGACGATGGCGGTGAGCACGAGCGCCTGCGGGACCGGGTCGGTGACGTCGCCCTCCCGACCGACGATCGGGACCTCGCCGGGACCGTCGCCCGAGGTGAGGATCAGCAGGTTGATGGCGTTGCCGAGCAGGCCGAGGCCCAGCACGATGCGCGTGAGGGTGCGGTGGAGGACGAGGTAGGTGCCGGTCGCCGCGAGCACACCGATCAGGAGGGCCTGCTCGTAGCTCATGTGCGCCGCCGCATCTCGTCGTCGGCCTCGGCGAACGCCACGATGATCGCCATCACGACCCCCACCACGAGCACGTGCACGCCGATGTCGAAGATCGACGACGACACGACCTTGAGCTCGCCCAGCACCGGGACGTCCGCCTTCCAGATCGCCGAGGCGAGGAACGACTCGTCGGCGACCAGGGAGGTCAGTCCGACACCGACGGCGAGGGTGAGGCCGGTAGCGATGAGGGCGATCGGGTTGATGCGCAGCGAACGGATGCCCGGCGGACCGGCGGCGAGGTAGAGCAGGACCACCACCGATCCCATCACGAGACCGCCGCTGAAGCCCCCGCCGGGTGCGTTGTGGCCCCGCAGGGTCAGGAACACCGAGAACACCAGCACGATCGGCGTGATGCCGTTCACGGTGGCGGTCAACACGACGGACCGCTTGGTGGTTCCCGGTCCACTCATCGCCACACCCCGATCGGCTGGTCGATGCCGTGGCCGTCGGCGCCGAGGCCGTCGGCGGTCGCGGGCCCGACGTCGAGCTCGGACGAGCCGTCTTCGATGTGCTTGCGCCGCTGCTCTCGCCGCGCTGCCCGGACGAGATTGATGACGCCGGCACCGGCGACGGCCAGCACGGTGATCTCGCCCAGGGTGTCGAAGCCCCGGAAGTCGACGAGGATCACGTTGACCACGTTGCGACCACCGGCCTCGGGCTCGGAGAGCTCGAGGTAGGCCTCGCCGACCGAGGGCTCGGTCCTCGAACCGGAGGCGCTGAGAGCGAAGAGCGCGACGGTGGCGCCGACGGCGATCGAGATGCCGAGTCGGGCGATCCGTGGCGCCCACGCCGGCGCGGGCGCGAACTGAGCGGGCAGGCGGGCGAGGACGAGCAGGAACACGACGATGGTGAGCGTCTCGACCAGGAACTGGGTGATGGCGAGGTCGGGGGCGCCCTGGATGAGGTAGACGATGGCCAGGCCATAGCCGCTGCCGCCGAGGAGGACGGCCGCGGCGAAGCGGGTGCGGGCGAAGATCACGGCGATGGCGAGCAGACCGGTGACGACGACGGCGACGAACTCGACGGGGGAGTTGCTGAAGCGCGGGTCGGTGATCGAGTCGGTGGCACCGGCGGCGAGCGCGGCGCCGAGCGAGGCAGCCAGCGTGGTGAGCACGACGGCGAGGTAGAGGGGCAACGAGCCGCTCTGGGTCGTGAGGGTCGTGCGACGGGCACCCTCGAGCAGGCCGTCGTAGGTGCGCTGATACCAGGCGGTGGCCCGGCTGGCAGGCGGGTCGGCGGCCCGGGTCGTCGTTCGGGTGAGCCACCAGAGCGCGATGCCGGCGGCGATGATCCCGGTGGAGATGAGCAGGGCGTCGTTGATGCCGGGCCAGAGCACGAGGTGCTTCTCGGCCGTCTTCTCGTCGAGCGACGCGGTGGCCTCGGCGAGCCGGTCACCGACGGGTCCGGCGGCGAGTCCGGCAACGAGCGACGACGCGGCGAGCAGGACCGGCGCGCCGAGGAGCGCGGCGGTCGGGCGGTGGACGGAGGCGGGGTCGACGGGGTCGTCGGCCGGAGCGTCGTCGCCGAGCACGCCGACGGCGATGCGGATCGTGTAGGCGACCGTCAGCACCGAGCCGAGCACGATGCCGATCAGGGCCACGGCGCCGACCTCGGGCTCGAGGAGGCCGTCGATGGCCTTCTCCTTGGCCACGAAGCCGAAGGTCGGGGGGAGCGCGGCCATGGAGGCGGCCGCGACGATCAACGCCGTGGCCGTGACGGGCAGCGCACGGCGGAGGCCCCGGAGGCGGCGCATGTCGCGGGTGCCGGCCTCGTGGTCGACGACGCCGACGCAGAGGAACAGCGACGCCTTGAACAGTGCGTGGGCGACCAGCATGGCGACACCGGCGTAGGTGGTGGCGGCGGTGCCGTAACCCAGCAGGACCATGAGGAAGCCGAGCTGGCTGACGGTGCCGTGGGCGAGCGCGAGCTTGGCGTCCTGCTGGCGCATGGCGTTCACGCCGCCGACGATCAGCGAGGCGAGTCCGGCGCCGACCACCAGGGGGCGCCACGGTCCGGCCTCGGCGAAGGCGGGGGCGAGGCGCGCGACGACGACGAGCCCGGCCTTCACCATCGTGGCCGAGTGGAGGTAGGCGCTCACGGGGGTCGGTGCCGCCATGGCGCCGGGGAGCCAGAAGTGGAACGGGAACTGGGCCGACTTGGTGAACGCTCCGACGAGGACGAGCACGAGGGCGACGTTGGTGAGCGTGCCGGTCGGGGGGTCGTCGACGAGCTCGGAGATGGTCGTGACGTCGGCGACGACCGTGAGGATGATCGAGCCAGCCAGCAGGGCGAGGCCGCCGGCGCCAGTGACGATGAACGCGCGGGAGGCGGCGTCGCGGGCGGCGGGATCGCGGTCGGTGAATCCGATCAGCAGGAACGACGTGATCGAGGTCAGCTCCCAGAAGACGAAGAGCGTGAGCAGGCCGTCGGCCCAGACGAGGCCGAGCATGGCGCCGGCGAATCCGGTGAGCAGCCCGGCGAGGCGGCCGAGGTCGTCACGGCGCCCGAAGTAGGCGATCGAGTAGAACATGATCAGCGTGCCGATGCCCGACACGATGAGGCCCATCACGAGGCCGAGCCCGTCGAGGCGGAGGCTGATCGACAGCGACAGCTGGGGCAACCACTCGATGTCGGCGGTGGGGGCGTCGCCGTCGAGGACCGCGGGTGCCTGGGTGAGGAGCCAGCC
>JBCCTY010000391.1:0-3102 GCA_039197885.1 Actinomycetota bacterium
ACGAGCTCGAGGACCGCATCGTCGCGCAGCACCGGGCCTTCTGGGCCACGAGCTGACGAGGGCTCAGCCAGCCGGGTCAGCCAGGTCGATCCGTCCGTCGGCGATCACCGGGTCGCCTCGACCGGGCCGGATCTCGTAGTGATCACGGAGGGCCTCCGCCGGCCCCGGCCGGCCGAAGAACCATCCCTGGCCCAGATCGACGCCGAGGTCGGTGAGCGTCGTTGCGTCGTCGACGGTCTCGATGCCCTCGGCCACGATCGCCGCCCCGCAGCCCCGACCGAACTCGACGAGCGAGCGGAGCAGCGTCCGAAGCACGGTGTCGGCGGTGACCCCGTTGACGATGCTGCGGTCGAGCTTGATCACGTCGGGGCCCGTCAGGACGATGTGACGCAACGACGAGAAGCCGGCGCCGACGTCGTCGATGGCCAGGCGCATGCCGGCGGCGCGCAACGGCGCGAGCGCGACGGCGAGCGCGTCGTAGTCCTCCACCGGGTCGTGATCGGAGAGCTCGAGGAGGATCCGCTCCGCCGGCAGGTCGTCGAGCAGACCGAGGCAACGCGGGTCGAGGAGGACCTTCGGCGAGACGTTCATGGCGACGTAGCCGCCGACGGTCTCGAGGTGATCGGCCGCCCGCCGCAGGGCCAACATCTGGAGCTCGGCGTCGACGTCGATCTCGGCCGCCTCGTCGAACACGACGTCCGGGGCCTTGTCCCACTCCGCCGGGAAGCGGCTCAGCGCCTCGGCACCGACTCGGAGACCGTCGCGCAGCGCGACGATCGGTTGGAGGACGACCGTCGGGCCACCCCGCTGCATGATCGGGTCGAGCCGGGAGTGGATCTCCGCGGCGTGGCGGCTCGCGAGTTCGCTCGGCTCGATGATCGTCGCCGTCGCGCTGGCCAGGACTTCCATCAGGGCCTGGTCCCGGTCGGCCAGCTGCTGGTCGGCCCTGAATCCTGCGGCGCAGAACGTGCCGTAGACGCTGCCGTCGCTCAGGACGACCGGCACCGAGACGAAGCTGCGGATGCGGGGGAACCGGGCGGCGGGGAGCTGCATGGCGTCGGGCAGCTCGGTCACGTCGGGGATCACCTTCGGGAGCTCGCCGTCGAGGATCGCCTGGCAGAACGAGGTGTCCTGGCGCTGGGTCTGACCATCCTTGAAGAAGGGGTAGGTGGACTCGACGACCTCGAGGTGCTGGGTCACACCGTCCATCCGGCTGAGGAACGTGAGGCTCAGACCCAACGACCGCTTCGCTGTCCGCAAGAGCTCGGCGACCTGCTCGTCGATCTCGGTGCGGACCCGCGACATGGGTGCCCATCGGCACGTCCCGGCGCCGGCGTGAGGACGCCCGCAGCCCGCACAACGCCAAGGGGCCGCTCGGCATCGAGCGGCCCCTGGTGTGCATTCCTTCGATTGTCTCCAGTTGGACTCAGGTCCAGCTCGCACCGTTGGCGATCATCCCCAGCACCTCCCTTCCAGCTCGCAACTCCGACCACTGACACTCACGACTCAGGTCCAGCTCGCACCGTTGGCGATCATCCCCAGCACCTCCCTTCCGGCTCGTCCGGCGTGTCGTTCCTTCGCTGACGTCATCCTCCGACGGATCCGGCGCCGGCGGATCGGTCAGATGACGTATTCGCGACGTACGTCATGACGTAGATCCGGGTCGGAGCGCGCTGGACCACCCCGAGCACCACGATCCGCGTCGATGGCACCGCTGAACGTCACCGGTTGGGCCTGGTAACTTCTCCCGGCCGGGTGGGGAGGAGAGGAGGTCACGCCGACGTGCTGCGACTCACGCCGGGCCGCGACTTCCGACTGATCTGGACCGCGGGGATCATCTCCCAGCTCGGCGACTGGTCGGCTCGCCTCGCCATCGCCCTGCTGGTGCTCGAGCGAGGCGGCAGCGCCACCACCGTCGGCATCGTCGCCATGCTGTTCGTGGCGCCCTGGCTCGGCGTCGGGCAGTGGCTCACCTCGTTGTCGACCCGGTTCGGGCAGCGCATCGTCCTGGTGGTCGCCGACGGGTTCCGAGGCGTGGTCTTCCTCGTGATCGGCCTGGCCACGCCGTCCACGCCGATCCTGCTCGTCCTCGTCGGCGCCGCGGCGCTGGCCGACCCCGTCTTCGAGGCCACCAAGTCGGCGTTCGTCACCGAGATCGTGCCGAAGGAGGACTACTCCGAGGCGATCCAGGTCACCCACGTGGCCAACCAGGCGTCGTCGCTGATCGGCTACGCCCTCGGGGGCGTGGCCGTCGGCTACGTCGGCGCCGCCTTCACGCTCACCGCCAACGGCATCACGTTCCTCGTGTCCGCCCTCCTGATCGCGTCGGTGCGACGATCGGGAGTCCGAACCGACGACGAACGAGCCGGCGCCAGCCTGTCGGCCGGGATCCGCTACCTCCGATCCGACCGCCTGTCGGCCCTGAGCTTCGCCACCACCGTGGTCGCGGTGACCACCGGGATGTCCGTCGAGAGCCAGGTCGCCGTCTACGGAACCGTCGTCGCGGCATTCAACGACCAGACGATCGGGCTGCTCAGCGCCGTGACCCCTGCGGCAACGCTGATCGCCGTCGCGCTGCTGCGCACCTCGGGCGACGACGGCACGCTCCTCCGTCGGGGGCTCGTCGTCGCAGGGCTCTCCGCCGCCGGCGGATCAGCGCTGCTCTTCGCTGGCGTCGGGGGTGCGCTGGCCTTCGTCGCCTTCGGGCTCGTCGGCGTGATCTTCAGCTTCGCCTCGATGACCAACGTGGTGGTCGGACGGCGCCTGCCCGACGAGAACCGGGTGGCGATCTTCTCGATCCTGCAGACCGGGGTGTTCCTCGGCCTCAGCGTCGGCTCGCTCCTGGGCGGCCTCGTCTCCGAAGCGACCTCTCCCGAGGTGGCCGCCGGAGCGGCGTTGGCCGTCGCTGCTGTGACACTACTGGCGTCAACCACTCTCCGTGGTGAAGAATGACGGCCATGGACACGGCAGGTGGGGAGGACGAGGCAGCCGTCCCGGAGCTGATCGGGCGCCGGGCCGAGCTCGCCCACCTGCGCGACCTCGCCGATCTCGCCGTGGAGCACGGCGCACAGATGGTGCTCGTGAGCGGCGACGCCGGCATCG
>JBCCTY010000392.1:0-3098 GCA_039197885.1 Actinomycetota bacterium
ACCGGCCCCTGCCGTGAACGCAGCATCTTGCCGACCGTAGCCGGATGCTGTGAAGCAACCCTCACAACGATCGGTGTCGACCGCATCCATCGACCGCCGTCACGAGGCCGACTCGTCGATCACGCCGGTGTCGGCCCCGCCGATGATCGGGAGGAAGACGTCGATGTGGCGCCGCAGGGAGGCATAGGAGGCACCTTCACCGATGTCGAACGACAGCGGATAGGCCTGACCGGCCTCCACGGCCGGGTGCTCGGGCCACAGCGGATGATCCGTGATGCCGTGCTCCTCGTAGTAGAAGATGATGTCGGCCTCGGCCTCCAGCAGCCGCTCGGCGGACAGCTCGACGCTCGGCTCGGTCGAGCCGGCCGTCACCTTCGGCGGCAGCAGTCCTGCCTCGATCAACGCCAGCTCGGATGGAACCTGGCTCACGGGCGACGTGACGTAGAGACTGGGCTCGAAGTACCCGAGGACGGCGAAGCTCAGCTCTCCCTCGGCCCGAGCAGCCGCCAGCTCGGCGAGGGCCTCGTCGGTGCGGGCGCGCTCCTCGTCGACGATCTGCTCGAGGCCGACCAACTCGCCCAGCCTCGTCATGTGCTCGTCGAGCGACAGCGAGGCGTCGAGGAAGACCGTCGGAGCGATCTGCTCGAGCGACGCCACGACGGCCTCGTCGAGGAACAACTCACCTCCCCAGGCGTCACCGATGATCAGGTCGGGTTCGAGCGCGAGGATGGCCTCGACGTCGAGCTCCCACGGCGCCCCGACCCGAGGGAGATCCTCGCCACCCTCGTAGAAGGCGGCGTTCTCGTAGGCGGCGTCGTCCCGGCGGGTGATCCCGACGACGGGGGCACCCAACGACAACAGCGCGTCGTCGACGCCGTAGCCATCGAGCCCGACGATCCGCTGAGGGGCCACCGGCACGTCGACGGTCCGGCCGAGCGCATCGTCGAACGACGTGGTACCTGCGCTCGTGTCGCCGCCGGCGTCGCCATCGCCGCAGGCGGCGAGCATCAGCAGCCCGGCCCCGATGAGCAACGCTCCTCGACCTCTCCAACCGGCCATCTGCCCCTCCGTGATCGACTCCGCGACGGCACGGAGCTGAGTCTCGGGGGAGGGCGTCGTCGCCGGTGGCCAAGCTGCGCGCCGTGGCGGCCAAGCACCGGCGGACATCGACGAGCGATCGCGCCGTTCGGCCAACTGGCTGGGCGTCACCCCGAGCTCGGACCGCAACGCTCGGGCGAAGGCCTGCGCGGAGCGATACCCGCACCGGCTGACCACCTCGGGGATCGGGACGCCGTTGCGCAGCAAGCGGGTTGCGGCGTGGGTGCGGAGCCGCAGGCGCCATCTGGTGAAGGACAGTCCGGTCTCCTCGACGAAGAGCCGGCGCAGGGTTCGCTCGCTCGCGCCCACCGAGGGAGCCCAGTCGACGAGCTCCCAGGTCGTGGACGGGTCGGTCGCGATGGCGTCGGCCACCTCGCGTGCCCGAGGGTCGGTGGGGAAGCGCACCGGGACGGCATCGACGATGAACGCCTCGTGCAGGTGCTCGACGACAGCTGACAGGAGCTGGGGCGCCCAGGTGCGATCGGGGTAGCGGTGCAGGTGGCTGAGCATCGGCCCGGCGACGTCGTCGAACGGCGGTTGGGCCACGCGGCACCACGCATCCGGGCAGCTGTCCGCCACGAACCTGGCCGTCCACAGCGGTGCCATGGCGTCGATCGCGAACGACAACCCGGCCGGGATCCACAAGGCGTGGGGCGGAGCGGTCAGCAGGGCGTGTCCCGGTGTCCGGACCTGCACCACCGACGTCGGCGACCACAGGAGGTGGTGATGACGCTGGTCGGATCGGTCGGCTCCCTCGAGCGCTCCGTCGGCGAGGTGATCGACACCGACGAGGACGGGACCCTGCTCGGAGCGAAGGAGCATCGACCCGACGCTAGCCGTCACCTGTGAGGGGGCCCTAACGACGGGACGCAGGGTCCGGGGCCTCGGTTCCGGAGGCAGGGTCGGGTCCGACCCGCGACGAGCTCTGGCCCGGCGCCCGAGTCTCTTGTAACGGGTGTTTCATTGCAGATAGGGTCACCTGACTTCATCACCAAGGTGATCCTTTCCCCCCAAGGAGCACGATTCATGTCCCATCGAACGTCATCTCGCCGTCGCGTCCGCGCGTCGCTCGTGATCGCTGCGCTCGCGCTCATCGCCGCATCCTGCGGCGATGCCGACGACGACAGCGATGCCGCCGAGACCTCTGCGAGCGCTGCTGCCGCCGAGACCACCGTTGCGCCAGAGGCCAGCGAGGCGCCGGAGACGACCGTTGCGCCGGAGACCAGCGAGGCGCCGGAGACCACCGAGTCGGGTGAGGCCGGTGACGCCGCGGCCGACTGCGATGCCGGTCAGCGTAGCTTCGACCATCCGTTCCTCGTCAGCGGAGCGATCTGCGTGCCGGAGAACCCCGAGCGGGTCGTCGACCTCGGCACGGACGCCCTCGAGGTCCTGGTGGCCACCGGTGACGCTCCGGTCGGTACGCAGACCTGGGCGACCGGGATCATGGGCCGCAACTTCCCCTACCTCGCCGACGCCCTGGTCGAGGTCGCCGACGTCGGCTTCAACCCGATCAACCTCGAGGCCGTGGCGCTCGCGGAGCCCGACCTGATCATCGCCGACACCTTCATCGTGGACGGGATCGAGGACGAGCTCCGTGCGATCGCACCGACGGCCGTCTTCGACACGAGTGGCTCCGGTGACTGGAAGGAAGGCCTCGACTTCGCCGGCGCGCTCCTCAACCGCGAAGACGTCGTCGCCGAGCGGTTCGCGGAGTACGAGGCTCGCCTCGAGGTGCTGCGTGCCACGATCGGCGACCCGGGCGCCATCGAGGTCTCGATCGCCCGGGTCTGGGACGACTCGTCGCAGTACATGATCAACCTCGTGAACTCGTACCCGTCGGTGGTGGTCGCCGATGCGGGCCTCGCCCGACCGGCGTCCCAGGCCCTCACGGCGGACGAGGCCCTCGCCGAGTACGACAGCGTCATCGGTGGGTTCGTCTCCACCGAGCGACTCGATCTCATGGACGGCGACATCGCGTTCGTCTGGAGCCAGGCCCCCGA
>JBCCTY010000393.1:0-3077 GCA_039197885.1 Actinomycetota bacterium
CGTCGACCGGGGTCTCGTCGTCGGTCGAGTCGGCGACGGAGTCGACATCGGGGAGCAGCTCGCCGTTCGGCATCACCACCGGGACGTCGCCGACGCAGGGCGTCGCCGACGAGATCTCGACGACGTTGTCGAGCACCCCGGTCGCCCCGACGCCGACCCGCACCGTGATGTCGACGGTCGTCGACCCTCCGGCGGGGATCGTGCCCGGCAGGGTGATCGAGGCGATGCCCTCGCCGAGCCCGGTCCAGTCGGGATCGTCGAGGGTCAGGCCCTCGGGCAGGTAGTCGACGAGGTCGATGCCGCACGCGTCGAGCTCGCCCTGGTTGAAGACGGTGATGCGGAACGTCACCTGGTCACCGATCGCCACCGTCGCCCGGTTGCGGCCGTCGACGAGCTGGGTGCGGAGCGCCAGGTCGAAGTCGGGGCGCCAGAACCCGAGGTCGACGGTGAGGTTCTCGTTGGGATCGGCCGTCGACGGGTCGTTGTCGGGCTCCTCCCCGGTCGGTTCGCCGTCGCCCAGCGTGATCGGACCGGTCAACACGCAGGCGTCGACGGTGCGCAGGCCGTCATCGACACCGTCGATCCCGTCGTCGGGGTCAGCCGATGACGGATCGGACGACAGCAGCGCCCGGAGCGCTCCGCCGGTGTCCCAGTTCGCGCCGCAGGCGCCCACGACGTAGGTACCGGCGTCGAGCCCGGTGAACAGGTAGAGGCCGTCGGTGTCGGTGGAGTCGGTGGCGATGCCGTCGGCGGCGCTGACCGCGCCGTCACCGTTGCGGTCGTCGGGCCGGCCGTCGGCATCCGCATCGGTGAACAACGCCACGTCGACGCCGCCGATCGGGTCCTCACCGGCGTCGATGCGGCCGTCGTTGTCGACGTCGAGCCACACCTGGTTGCCGATGCTCAGCTCCCCGGAACCGACCCCGGCGACGTCGTGGTCGTCCTCGTCGTCGGCCGCCGGGTCCGTGCCGTCGCCATCGCCGGTGATGACATCGTCGCCCGCCGCCCCCGGCGCCGTCGGCTGGTTGTCGTTCGCCTGGTCGGTGTCGGGCGTCGAGTCGACGTCGGTGAGCGCACCACTCGCCGCATCGCCGTTGCCCGGGTCGAGGTCGTCGTCGAAGTTGGAGATCTCGGCCCAGTTGACGAGCGCCGAGCCGTCCCAGTCGGCGGCCACGGTGAGCGTGACCGGGATCATGACCATCTCGCCGTCGGTCAACGAGCCCGCGGCGGCCGACAGCGAGGCCAGCGGCGCGGTCGGTGCCGTGGCGTCCCAGGCCACCGACCAGGTGTCGCCGTCGCCGTCGGTCACGGGCGAGTTCGGGTTCTTCGCCGGGTCGAAGACGAAGCCGGGCCGGACGTAGTCGACCACCGAGACCGAGGCGACGTCGGGCCCCTGGTTGGTCACGGTGATCTCGAACGTCACGTCGGAGCCCGGTGCCAGCTCGGCGGGGGCCGCCTGCAGGGTCTTGGCGAGCGCGAGATCGAAGTCGAGCGCGAGCACGGCGATGTCGTGGTCGTCCTCGTCGGGTGTGGGCGTGGCCGCGTCGACGGTGAGCGCGGTCAGGTCGGTGGCATCGACGATCGCGTCGTTGGTCGTGTCGACGTCGGGTGTCGAGTCGTCGTCGTCGCCGGAGTCGGCGCTGATCTCGGAGGTGTTCGTGAACGGCGCCAGCGAGGCGTCGTCGACCCGCACCGTCGTCGACAGCGTGATCGTCTCGCCGAACGCGAGCTGGGCGCCCACGGGCACGTCCCACCGCACGATGCCGGGGGCGGTCTCGACCCCGCCGTTGTCGGCCGACACGAACGAGAGCCCGGCGGGGAGGGTGTCGGTGACCGAGAAGGCCCCCGAGTCGAGGCCGCCCTGGTTGCGGACCGTCGTCGAGAACACGGCCTGGCGGGTGGCGGCGTCGTAGGAGGTGAGGACCTTCGCGAGCGCCAGGTCATAGGACGGGTCGGGGGTCAGGCAGAAGCCCGAGATGTAGGCCGACAGGCCGTCGTGGTTCGCCGACGCGCCGGGCGAGACGCTCTCGGGGTCGTCGTCGGGGTCCGAGCCGTAGAGCTGCCAGACGATCGTGTCGGCCCGGGCGTCGCCCCAGTCGACGACGGTCCAGTCGCGGACCTGGAACGCTCCCACCGAGACGAACGAGCTGCGCGTCTCGTTCCAGGCCGTGGCGTTGGCGGTGCCGTAGTCGGCGGTGTCGAGCTCGATGATGGGCGTGGTGCCCGAGCCCGTCAGGCCGTCGGCGGGGTCGGTGTCGATCGCCACGAGGTCGGGATCGGCCCAGCTGGTCGCCACCGCTGCGCCGGCAGGACCACCGGTCCGCAGGGTGATCTCGGAGACGCCCTCGGGTCGGGTCGGGAAGTCGCGGTGACCGCCGATGAGGAGCTGGTCGATCTCGACGGTGACCGGTGTCGTGGTGCCGGCCTCGAAGAACTCGAAGTGCATCGTGCCGCCCTCGTCGGCCCGCGGGAAGTAGCGCAGCACCGAGGTGCCGTCCCCGCCACCGATGAGCCCGGTGTAGTCGCGGACCCCCGTGAAGTCGCCGCCGGTGCTGTCGTCGAGGAGCACGCCGTCGTGCTCGTCGACCCAGGTGATGCGCAGGTCGATGGGTTCGCCGAAGACCCTGGTGAGGGTGCGCTGCTCGTTGTCGGCGGTGTCCTCCGCAGCGCCCTCGGCGCCGAGTGAGCCCGACCCGGCCGGCGCCGTGGTGTCGGCATAGTCGGTCCAGTCGAGGCAGCGGGTGCCGACGGCTGCGTCGGCCGGCTGCGTGGACGACCAGGCGAGGGTGAGCAACATCGCCACGACGACGGCTGCGACGACCGCAGCGCGAGGGCGAGCGAGGAGCGTTGAGTGGCGCATCGGTCACTCATCGTCGCGCGATCGGTGGGCCCGCGCCGCGAACCTCCTCGGGGTCCGGACCACCCGCGACGGGTAGCGTCGGCTGCTCCCGGGGCGGTAGCTCAGTGGTCAGAGCAGGGCACTCATAATGCTTGGGTCGTGGGTTCGATCCCCACCCGCCCCACCGGGACACCGCCGTGGCGGGACGTCGTGAGCAGACCACCACGCGACGTGGTGC
>JBCCTY010000394.1:0-3043 GCA_039197885.1 Actinomycetota bacterium
CGGCCGGGCGAGCCTGTCCGAGTCGTTCGCCGCCGAGGCGAAGATCCAGTCCGAGCTGATCGGGAGCCCGAACCAGGTCGAGTCGGTCACCGCCTACTTCGAGCAGCGGGCCCCGGTCTTCACCGATCCGACGGGCTGATCTCGGCGCTCAGGCGCCGATGCAGTCCCTGACCGTGGCTCCGACCACGAGGGCGTAGCGGTCGCGGGCCTGCGCGGTCAGCTCACCGGCGTCGTCGCGCGGCGCGATGGCGAGTGCCGCGTCGGCCCAGTCGGCGAGCCTGGCGTTCGCGAACCGATCCGTCTGCCGGGCGATCGCCGAGTTCACCGCTGCCGTGCCCTCGTCGGTCTCCTCGGCCGTCACCCACACGACGCATCGCACCTCGTCGAGCGATGCGAGCGTGCCGGCCACGAGATCCTCGTAGCCGTCCGGGAACTGGCGATCGTGCTGGCCGATCGCGAGGACGACCACGTCCACGAGGCCGTTGCGACTCTGGGCGGCGATGACCGGTGACGCGGCGAGGAGGCTCCGGCCCGCTGAGGCGTCGATCTCGACCGCGGCCGGCGCGAGGGCGAGGCGGAGCTCACGCTCGACGTCGATCACGGTCTCGTCGCCGTGGATGGTGACGATCGTCCGATCGAGCGGGTCGTCTGGCCGGGTCGTGGTGGTGGGTGCCACGGTCGTCGTCGGCGCAGCGGTGGTGGTCGGCGCGACGGTGGTGGTCGGCGCCACGGTGGTCGTCGGTGCGGCGGTGGTGGTGGTCGGCGCCACGGTGGCGGCCGGGGCGATGGTGGTGGTCGACTGCGAGAGCGGCACCTCGGCGATCTCCGGTGTCGCCTCGGGCGCCGGCGCGGTGTCGGGTGGCGGTGCCGCCGGCGGTTCGGACGCCATGGCCTCGTCGGTCGGCGACGTCGTCATCGGGTCCTCCGGGCGGAGGAGCTCGGGGCTCGGCTCCGCCGCGGCGACCATGACGGTCGTCGGATCGGTTCCGGTGCCGGCCCGCTGCGCCGCGATCATCACCACGAGGGCGACCACGGCGAGGAAGCCAGCGGCGACGTACTGCGCGACGGCGGGGCGGTGGGGGCCTCGGGAGCGAACCGGTGCGGGACGTCGATGGGTGGGGTGTGGCGCCCGGCGGTCACGGCCGCGGTCGAGGCGCGGACCCCGGGCCATCAGGTCGCGGGGACCGACGTCGTCGTCGACTCGATCTCGATCAGGTCGACGGGGGCCGGGGTGTGGCGCAGCCACATCCAGGCCTCGTACCGCTCGGGGAACTCGCGCATCTCGACGTCGAAGCGGAACCGGTCGAAGCTGTTGGCCGCACCCATGAGATCGGCGAATCCGGCCGGTCGGGGCACGCGGACCGTCGTCGAGCCGCTGCGCACGTCGAGGTCGACCGACCCGTCGTCGAGGACGATCACGGGCAGGTCGGCGAGATCGGTGGCGCGCCGGATGCCGTCGAGGAGCTGCTCGGCCTCGTCGAGATCGAGATCGACGAACACGACACCCGGCAGGGTGCCGGCGTCCGCCTGGCGCAGGAGTCGGCGCAGGCCGTCCTCGGGCCCGGTGACGATCTCGATGGCGTTCGCGAGGCGGGCGAGGCGCAGTCGCTCCTCGGTGAGTCGATGTGAGTCGTCGAAGCCGTTGACGACGAGGATCTCGACGGGCTGACCAGCAGGGCGCATGGGTGCCTCCTCGGGCGCGTACGACGAACTCGTCGGCTGCGGGCGCGGGGGTTCAAGCGGTCGCGGCCGGGCGCTCGGTCGACCACCCCGACCCGGTGACATACTCCGGACGGATGGAGGACCAGGGAGGAGTCGAGGAGCCGGGGCCGGAGGTGCCGCCGGTCGAACCGGCCGTCGCGCCCGACGACCAGATGCCGGCCTGGGTCCCTCGTGCCGTCGTCACGCTGATGGCCGGGGTCGCCGGACTGTTCGCGACCTACTGGGCGTTCGTGCAGCTCCGCGGCCTGCTCACGCTGCTCCTCATCTCGCTGTTCCTGTCCTTCGCCATCGAGCCCGCCGTGAACTGGCTCGAGCGGCAGGGCATGCGACGCGGGGCCGGCACCGGCCTCGTCTTCCTCGGGGTGTTCCTGTCGATCGTCGCGTTCATCATCGCGATGGGCTCGGTCATCGTCGACCAGGCCAACAACCTCGTCGACGAGGCGCCCGGCTACATCGCCGACGTCGAGGAGTGGGTCGAGAGCAACTTCGACGTCGAGGTCGACGCGGACGAGCTCGTCCAGGAGTTCCAGGAGGGCGGCGCGGCGCGCGACCTGGCCACCGGCCTCGCCGATGACCTGTTCGAGGTGGGGCGTCAGGTCGTCCAGGTGCTCTTCCAGGCGCTGACCGTCATCCTGTTCACCTTCTACCTGGTCGCCGACGGTCCCCGGCTGCGGCGGGCCGTGTGCTCGGTGCTCCCCGAGCGTCGCCAGCGCGAGGTGCTCCGGGCCTGGAACCTCGCCATCGACAAGACCGGCGGCTACATCTACTCGCGGGCCCTCCTGGCCTTCATCGCCTTCCTCGCCCACTGGCTCGCGTTCATCGTCATCGACATCCCGTTCCCCGTCGCGCTCGCGCTGTGGGTCGGCGTCGTCAGCCAGTTCATCCCGACCGTGGGCACCTATATCGCCGGCATCGTGCCGGTGTTGATCGCCCTGGTCGACGCGCCGGTGTCGGCGCTCTGGGTCCTGGGGTTCATCGTCGTCTACCAGCAGTTCGAGAACTACCTCCTGCTCCCCAGGATCACGGCGGAGCACCTCGACATGCACCCGGCGGTGGCCTTCGGCGCCGTGATCGCAGGTGCCGGGCTGCTGGGTGCGGCGGGCGCTGTGCTGGCCCTCCCGGCGGGCGCCACGCTCCAGGCGTTCGTGTCGACCTACCTGAGCCGCCACGAGGTGGTCGAGTCGCGCCTCACCCACCCGCGGCCGCGGCGAGATCCCCTCCGGTTCCGGCTCGTCTCACGACTCCGACGGAGCGCGCACTAGGTTCAGCCCATGGTCGATGCGAGGTCGGTCGCGGGGCGGGGGGTCCTGGTCACCGGAGC
>JBCCTY010000395.1:0-3013 GCA_039197885.1 Actinomycetota bacterium
CGCTGTGGCCTGAGCGGCCCGTCGAGCGAGCGGATGCGGAGCGCCACGCTGGTGGTGCGGAGCATCGAGGAAGCGAGACCGGAGCGGGGGAGCGCTGTGGCCTGAGCGGCCCGTCGAGCGAGCGGATGCGGAGCGCGGTCAGCCGAGGTCGGAGCGTACGCGTTCGAGCGCTCCGGACGCCCGGTCCCGAGCAGCGTCGAGGTCGTCGCCGACGACCGGTTCGACGACCTCGCAGTAGAGCTTCATCTTCGGCTCGGTGCCCGAGGGTCGCACGGTCAGCCGGATCGAGCCGGCGGTGAACATGACCGCATCGGTGGGCGGGTCCTCGGCGGCGAAGTCGCGCACCGCGTCGACCCTTCGGCCACCGAGCGACTCAGGTGGCGTCGACCGGTATCGGTCCATCAGGGCCGACATCCGTTCGGCGCCGTCGGCACCCTCGAAGCGCACCGACCACCCATCGGTGGCGTGCACGCCGAAGCGGAGCGCGAGCTCGTCGAGCAGATCCTCGATCGTCCGTCCCTCGTCGGCGAGCTCGGCGACCCGCTCGGTCAGCGCCACGGCGGCCGAGATCCCGTCCTTGTCGAGCACGGCGTCGCCGACCAGGTAGCCGAGCGCCTCCTCGTAGCCGAAGACGAACCGCAGCGACTCGTCGTCGATGGCGGGACGCACGATCCACTTGAAGCCGGTGAGGGTGCGGGCGGAACGGACGCCGTGGGCCTCGGCCAGACGCCCGAGCAACTCCGACGACACGACCGAGGTCGAGACGAAGCGATCCCCGCCCTCGGTGTGGCGCAGGACGTGGTCGGCGAGGACCCAGCCCAACTCGTTGCCCGACAGCACCCTCCACCCACCCGAGCGTGACGGCACCGCGGCGGCGAGCCGGTCGGCGTCGGGGTCGTTGGCGATGGCAAGGTCGACCCGCTCGCGCTCGGCCAGCTCGAGCAGCAGGTCCATGGCGCCCGGCTCCTCCGGGTTCGGGAAGCTCACCGTCGGGAAGTCCGGATCGGGTGCGAACTGCTCGTCGACGACCAGCGGTGCCGCGAAGCCAGCAGCGGTGAGGGCCTCGACCATCGTCGCTCCGCCCACGCCGTGCATCGCCGAGTAGGCCACCCGGAGGCGGCTCCTGGTGTGCGGGGCGAGCCGGGGGATCGAGGCCACGTACCCGTCGGCGAAGGACGCCGGAAGCGACCTGATGCGGCCGTCATCGGCGGCGGCGAGCGCATCGTCGGTGACGAGCCCGATGCGGTCGATCGCGGCGGAGATCTCGGTGTCGATCGGCGGCACGATCTGCGCACCGTCACCCCAGTAGACCTTGTAGCCGTTGTCGGCCGGTGGGTTGTGGCTGGCGGTGACCATGACCCCGGCGCACGCCCCGAGGCTGCGCACCGCGTAGGCCAGCACGGGCGTCGGGAGCGGGGTGTCGAGCAGCGCGACGTCGAGACCACTCGCTGCGAGGACCCGGGCGGTGTCGGACGCGAAGACGTCGCTGTTGTGACGGGCGTCGAACCCGATCGCGACCGGACTGGTGACCTCGCCGCGGGTGCGGAGCACCTCGGCGATCGCTGCGGCGGTGGTGCGCACCAGCACCCGGTTCATCCGCGTCGGCCCCGCGCCCAACGGCCCGCGGAGGCCGGCGGTGCCGAAGGAGAGGCGGCCGGCGAACCGGGCAGCGAGCTCGTCGCCGCCGTCGTCGATGAGCGCGTCGAGCTCGGCCCGGGTGACGGGATCGGGGTCGACGTCACGCCAGGCGCGGGCTCGTTCGATCAGCTCGTCCACGTCTGCCCTCCCGCCCGGGTCAACCGCCGAGTCGGAACTCGATCCGGCGGTTCTGGGCCTGCCCCTCACCGGTCGCGTTGTCGCCGATCGGACGGGTCTCGCCGAAGCCGATGGCGGTGAGGCGCTCGGCGTCGATGCCCCGGGCCACGAGCGCGTCGAGGACGGACTGGGCCCGGGCCTCGGAGAGGGCTTGGTTGGCGTCGTCGTCGCCCTGGTCGTCGGTGTGACCCTGGATCACGAGGGCGACGTCGACGTTCTCGGTGAGGACTGCGGTGACGGTGTCGAGGGTGGTCTCGGATTCCGGTTCGATGGCGGCGCTACCGGTGGCGAACTGGACGGGGTCGAGGGCCAGGGTCTCGTTGATCTCGCTGGTCACCGCGACCTGGGCGGCGATCGTCGGGGGCAGGAGCACCGCGTCGACCACGTGGACGAGGCCGTTGCCGGTCTCGACGTCGGCCTCGGTGACGACGCCCGAACCGGCGACGACGACCTGGCCGTCGACCTCCTCGAAGGTGATCTCCTCGCCTTGGAGCGTGGGAGAGGTGCCGGCCGCGATCGCCGCCTCGGCGGTGACGCTGCCGTCGACCACGTGGTAGGTGACGATCTGGGTCAGCAGCTCGGTGTCCTCGGCATCGGACCCGAGCGCCGCCGCTGCGGTCGCGAAGGCGTCGTCGGTCGGGGCGAACACGGTCAGCGGGCCCTCGGCCGTCAGCGCGTCGGCCAACCCGAGGTCGCCGGCGGCGCCGACGAGCGCGGTGAAGCGTCCGTCCTCGGCGAGGAACTCGACGACGGTCTCGGGTGCGGCCTCGATGGGCTCCTCGGGCTCTTCCGGTTCGGCCTCCTCCTCGGCAGCAGCGAGGGCCTCGACGATCGACGGCGGCAGGAGCACGCCGTCGATGACGTGCACGATGCCGTTGCTCGCCTCGACGTCGGTGGTGACGACCTCGGCCTGGCCGCCGTTGAGCACGACGGTGTCGCCGTCGACCTCGATGGCGACCTCCTCACCCTGGACCGTCGGCGCCGCGTCGAGGGTGACGACGTCGGCAGCCGGGGCCTCGGCGGGGACCACGTGGTAGGTCAGGATCTCGGTCAGCACCTCGGGCTCGGGCAGGCCGCCCAGCGCCTCGACCGCCGCCTCGAACGCCTCGTCGGTCGGGGCGAGCACGGTGAAGGGGCCCTCGCCGGCCAGCGTCGAGTCGAGGCCGGCGTCGACCACGAGGCTGGTCAGCGTGCTGAG
>JBCCTY010000396.1:0-2989 GCA_039197885.1 Actinomycetota bacterium
ACCCGCCAGGTGCTCGGCCTCGTGCACCAGCTGGCCGACGCTCCTGGCGCCCGCCTGGTGGGCGCGGACGTCGTCGAGATCAACCCGCGACGTGACCACCACGACATGACCGCGATGGTCGGAGCGAAGCTGGTGAAGGAGTTCCTCGGGCTGCTCGTCGAGCAGGGCTGAGGAGCTACTCCTCGGCGAAGTCCGAGATCGGAGGGCAGCTGCAGACCAGGTGGCGGTCGCCGTAGGCGTTGTCGATGCGGCTCACCGGGACCCAGTACTTGTCGCGGCGGAGCGAGGCCACGGGGTAGGCGGCCTCCTCACGCGAGTACGGGTGGGTCCACTCGGCACCGAGGAGGTCCTCGGCCGGGTGGGGCGCGTTGACGAGCGGGTTGTCGTCGGAGGGCCATTCGCCCGCCTCGACCCGACGCATCTCGTCGCGGATGGCGATCATCGCATCGCAGAACCGGTCGAGCTCGGCCTTCGACTCGGACTCGGTCGGCTCGATCATCAGCGTGCCCGCCACCGGGAAGGACATGGTCGGCGCGTGGAAGCCGTAGTCGATGAGGCGCTTGGCGACGTCGTCGACGCTCGCCCACTCCTTGAGCGGACGGAGATCGACGATGCACTCGTGGGCGACGAGCCCGTCACGACCGGTGTAGAGCACGTCGTAGTGGCCCCGGAGGCGATGGGCGACGTAGTTGGCGGCGAGGACGGCGTGCTCGGTGGCCGCCGTCACGCCCTCGGCGCCCATGAGCCGGATGTAGGCCCAGGGGATGGGCAGGATGCCGGCGGACCCCCATGGTGCGGCGGCGATCGCACCCGGACCGGTGTCGGGTCCGGCCTCGGGGACGAGGGGGTGGTTGGGCAGGAACGGCGCGAGGTGGGCCCGCACGCCGATCGGACCGACGCCCGGACCGCCGCCACCGTGGGGGATGCAGAAGGTCTTGTGGAGGTTGAGGTGGGAGACGTCGGCGCCGAACTTCCCGGGCCGAGCGACGCCCACGAGGGCGTTGAGGTTCGCGCCGTCGACGTAGACCTGTCCGCCGGCGTCGTGCACGAGGCCGCACAGCTCGGTCACCGTCTCCTCGTAGACGCCGTGGGTCGACGGGTAGGTGATCATCACCGCAGCGAGCTCACCGGGACGGGCGGCGATCTTGGATCGCAGGTCGTCGAGGTCGACGTTGCCCTGGTCGTCACAGGCCACGACCTGCACCTGCAGCCCTGCCATCACGGCGCTCGCCGCGTTGGTGCCGTGGGCCGACTCGGGGATGAGGCAGAGGCGGCGGGCGTTGTCGTTGCGGTCCTCGTGGTAGCGGCGGATGGCGAGCAGACCGGCGAGCTCGCCCTGACTGCCGGCGTTGGGCTGGAGTGAGACGGCGTCGTAACCGGTGACCTCGGCGAGCCACGACTCGAGGTCGCCGATGAGCTGCTGGTAGCCGGCGGCCGCCTCGACCGGGGCGAACGGGTGCATCCCGGCGAAGCCGGGCAACGAGATCGGCTCCATCTCCGTCGTGGCGTTGAGCTTCATGGTGCACGAGCCGAGCGGGATCATGGCCCGATCGAGGGCGACGTCGCGATCCGACAGCGTGCGCAGGTAGCGGAGCATCTCGGTCTCGGAGCGGTGCCGGTGGAAGACGGGGTGCTCGAGGAACGCCGAGGTGCGGCGCAGCCCGTCGGGGAGCAGGTCGTCGGCGGTGTCGGGGAGGTCCTCGACGCCGAAGGCGCCGAGCACGGCGGCGAGATCGTCGTCGGTCGTGGTCTCGTCGCAGGCGATGCCGACGTGGTCGGCGTCGACGCGGCGCAGCTCCACCCCAGCGGAGCGAGCGGCGTCGACCACCGCGTCGGATCGGCCCGGCACCCGCACCGAGATCGTGTCGAAGACGTGGGTGGTCGTCACCTCGGTCCCGGCGGCGCGGAGGGCAGCGGCGAGTCGTGCGGTGGAGGTGTGGGCGTGGCGGGCGATCCGGGTGAGGCCCTCGGGACCGTGCCAGACCGCGTACATGCCAGCGGTGACGGCGAGGAGCACCTGCGCGGTGCAGATGTTCGAGGTGGCCTTCTCGCGCCGGATGTGCTGCTCGCGCGTCTGGAGCGCGAGGCGCAGGGCCGGGCGCTCGGCGGCGTCGACCGACAGGCCGACGAGGCGACCGGGCAGGGTCCGGCGATGGGTCTCGCTGGTGGCGATGTAGCCGGCGTGCGGGCCGCCGTAGAAGAGCGGCACACCGAAGCGCTGTGTCGAGCCCACGACGATGTCGGCACCCAGCTCGCCGGGCGGCGTGAGGAGCGTCAGCGCGAGGGGGTCGGCTGCGACGACGGCGAGACCCCCGCCGGCGTGGACTCGCTCGATGACCGGCGACGGGTCACGCACCTCGCCCGAGGAGCCCGGGTACTGGATCAGCACCCCGAACGCGTCGAGGTCGGGATCGGTGTGGAGGTTCGTCACCCGGACCTTGAGCCCGAGGGGTTCGGCGCGGGTGCGCACCACGTCGATGGTCTGGGGGTGGCAGTCGGCGTCGACGAGGAAGGTGTCGGCGGTCGCCTTCGAAGCCCGACGGGCCATGGTCATCGCTTCGGCGGCAGCGGTGCCCTCGTCGAGCAGCGAGGCGTTGGCGAGCGGCAACCCGGCGAGGTCGGCCACCATCGTCTGGAAGTTCAGCAGCGCCTCGAGCCGACCCTGGGAGATCTCGGGCTGGTACGGGGTGTAGGCGGTGTACCAGGCCGGGCTCTCGAGCAGGTTCCGGCGGATGACCGGTGGGGTGATCGTGTCGTGGTAGCCGAGCCCGATCATCGGACGGCGCACGACGTTGGCACCGGCCATGGCGGCGAGCTCGTCGGCGACCTCGCGCTCGGAGGCCGGGGCGGGGAGGTCGGGGACGTGCCCGTCGCGGATCGAGTCGGGCACGGCGGCCGAGATGAGGGCGTCGAGCGAGTCGTGGCCGAGCGCCGTGACCATCTCGTCGACCTCGGCGGCACGAGGACCGATGTGACGACCGGCGAAGCC
>JBCCTY010000397.1:0-2965 GCA_039197885.1 Actinomycetota bacterium
CCGACCGATGGGGTGGTCAGCGAACACGGACGTTCGCGCTGACATCACACGGAGGTCGATCCCCACATGAGGATCAACAACAACATCACGGCGTTCAACGCCTACCGGAACCTGAACGACACGAACATGCACCTCGGGAAGTCCCTGGAGAAGCTCTCCAGCGGCTTCCGGATCAACCGGGCAGCCGACGACGCCGCCGGCCTCACCCGCAGCGAGTCGCTCCGGGCCGAGATCAACGGCACCCGCCAGGCCACCCGCAACGCCCAGGACGGCGTGAGCTTCGTGCAGACCACCGAAGGTGCGCTGAACGAGGTCCACGCCATCCTCCAGCGGATGCGGACCCTCGCCGTCGACGCGGCCAACACCGCCGTGACCGACGGTGTCGCCCAGCAGGCCGAGGTCGACGAGCTCCTCGCCGAGCTCGACGCCATCGGCTCCCGGACCACCTTCGCCGGCAACCAGGTCTTCCAGGACTACTCGACCAGCAACCTGACCTTCCAGGTCGGCGCGAACGAGACCGCAGCGAACCAGCTGCAGCTGGACGACAACCTGGCCATGTCGTCGGCGAGCGTGTTCGGCTCCAACGTGTCCGGCGTCGACCTGACCACGGCCGCCACCACCGCCATCTCCACGCTCGACGCGGCGATCTCCTCGGTGTCGAGCACCCGGTCCACCCTCGGTGCGTCGCAGAACCGACTCGAGCACACCATCGCCAACCTCCAGGTCGCCCAGGAGAACCTGATGGCGTCGGAGAGCCGGATCCGTGACACCGACATGGCCGACGAGATGGTGAACTTCACCCGCCGTCAGATCATGACCCAGGCCGGTACCTCGATGCTGGCCCAGGCCAACCAGGCCCCGCAGTCGGTGCTGTCGCTGCTCTAGGCGAGACCGCGGCGCGAGTCGCAGCCCACGCAACACGAGCTCCGGTCGGACCGGGGGTGGCGAGGTCGCCGCCCCCGGTCCGTCGCGTGGGGACCACCGTTGTCGGGTGGTTGACGCAGCGTTGTCGGATCCGATCTTCAGACCACGCTCTGCGGTTGCCGATGTGATCCGTGAGCGGCACGGACGTCGCTCGGCAGACACACACGGAGGTCGATCCCGACATGAGGATCAACAACAACATCACGGCGTTCAACGCCTACCGCAACCTGAACAGCACCAACAACCACCTCGGGAAGTCCCTGGAGAAGCTCTCCAGTGGCTTCCGCATCAACCGTGCGGGTGACGACGCCGCCGGCCTCACCCGCAGCGAGTCGCTCCGGGCCGAGATCAACGGCACCCGCCAGGCCACCCGCAACGCCCAGGACGGCGTGAGCTTCGTGCAGACCACCGAAGGTGCGCTGAACGAGGTCCAGTCGATCCTGCAGCGGATGCGGACCCTCGCCGTCGACGCTTCCAACACCGCCGTGACCGACGGTGTCGCGCAGCAGGCCGAGGTCGACGAGCTCCTCGCCGAGCTCGACGCCATCGGCTCCCGGACCACCTTCGCCGGCAACCAGGTCTTCCAGGACTTCTCGACCAGCAACCTGACCTTCCAGGTGGGTGCCGGTTCCGGAGCCGCCAACCAGCTCTCGCTGAACGACAACCTGGCCATGTCGTCGGCGAGCGTGTTCGGCTCCAACGTGTCCGGTGTCGACCTGACCACGGCCGCCACCACGGCGATCTCCACGCTCGACGCGGCGATCTCCTCGGTGTCGACCACCCGGTCCACCCTCGGTGCCACCCAGAACCGACTCGAGCACACCATCGCCAACCTCCAGGTCTCGCAGGAGAACCTGATGGCGTCGGAGAGCCGGATCCGTGACACCGACATGGCCGACGAGATGGTGAACTTCACCCGCCGTCAGATCATGACCCAGGCGGGCACGGCGATGCTGGCCCAGGCCAACAACGCCCCCCAGTCGGTGCTGTCGCTGCTCTAGCACCGACGCCGCCCCGGCGGCACGAGACACAACCCGACGGAGCACGAGGGCCGGCCCACCAGGGTCGGCCCTCGCCGCGCGGCACGGAGACCCGATTCGCCGGCCGGCGACGTCGGGCGCGCCGCTCCGCGAGCGACTCCTTCAGTGATCGGGACGGGCTGCGTACGACTCGGGGATGCGACGGACGGCCCAGAACCCGGTCGGCACGAACCCGGCTCCGAGCCAGAAGCGCCGAGACACCCGATTCGACGGCTGGAAGCTCACCGTCACGCCCGCATGGCCTTGGTCGGCCGCCCACCCCATGGCGGTCTCGACCATCGCGCTGGCGATCCCTCGCCCCCGCGCTGCCGGGACGGTGGCCGTCTCTCCGATGAACGGCTGATCGTCGGGGCACAACCCGGGTTCGATGCCCGTCGGTCCGAGGGTCAGGACACCGACATCGGTGCCGTCGAGCGTCGCGATCACGTGGACGCCGCCGCGCTGCTCGAGTTCGCCGTGCGCCTCGGCGAGCTCGAGCAGCGTGCGTTCACGCTCCGGGCGTGGGCTGAAGACCGGCGCCACGTAGCGATGGTCGATCTCCACCCGGCAGAGCCGGGCGACCGTGTCGAGGTCGTCCGCGGTGCTGATCCGGACGGTCACGCCCCCAGCACGCGGGTGGGTCGGCACCTGCGCATCGACCGGGCGCACGCCGCAGTAGCTGATCCGACCGAACCCGAGGTCGGACACCGCCTGCACGGCGTGGGGCGTGTCGAGGTGCGCCAGGTAATGCCGGGTGGCACCTCGGCCGAGCAGGTCCGGAGCCAGCTCGCCGTACAGCTCGGCGAGCACGCGCGTCGGGTCGGGAGCGGCCGGATCGATGGCGAAGCCGGCTGCGGGCAGCTCGGCGGCATCGCCGTCGGGCCTGCCGAGCAGGACGCCCACGACCTCACCGGACGACCGTGCCACCCGGCCGAGATGTCCTCTGGTGAGGAGCCGCTCGACGTGGGCCTCGGCGACGGCGGCGTCGGTGAGCGCAGCCGGCACCACCGCCGACGCGGTTC
>JBCCTY010000398.1:0-2945 GCA_039197885.1 Actinomycetota bacterium
CCCCCGCCCCCGCCCCGAGTCCGGCCGACCCCGACCCGGCGCCCCCGGCGCCGACCGCGCCGCCGACGACGGTCGCCCCCGCGGCCGAGCTCTCGGCAGCGCCCCCGGCCACGGCTGCGCCGACCACCTCACCACCCGAGCCCGAGCCGACGACCACGACGGCGGCCCCACCGCCGGCGCCGGAGCCGCTCCCACCCGAGCCCGAACCGCTGCCACCGGAACCGCCGGAACCCGAGCCGCTGCCGTTGCCGCCGGACCCCGAGCCGCTGCCGCCCGACCCGACACCGGAGCCGGATCCCGAACCGACGCCACCGCCCCGGCCGCCGGACGACGACGATGACGACGATGACGACGATGACGAGGACGACGACGACGATGATGACGACGGTCGCGACCGGGTGTGGCGCGCGCTGCTCGACTGCGTCCGCGACGGCGGGTTCCTCGACGTCGAGCTGAACTGCGTGCGGCCCTGACGGGGGTGACCGTCGGTCCTCAGGTCCACGCCGTTGCGGCCGACCGAACCGGTCGAGCGCAGGGAGGGCAGGCGACGATGCGATCTCGATGGTGGTTCGTCCCGGTGGTCGTGGCGGTCATGCTCGCGGCATGCGGCGGGGGTGGTGACTCGGCCGACGGCGGCACGTTCTGCGCGCAGCTCGAGGCGGTGGCCGGCGACGGTGAGGTGGTCTCGCTCGACGATCCTGACGACGCGGCTGCAGCCGTCGAGTCCATCCGCCGGTTGGCCGACGCCGCTCCCTCCGAGATCGAAGACGACGTTCGGCTGCTGACCGAGATCGTCGAGCAGCTGGCCGAGCTCGATCCCGACGACGAGGAGGCCGGGCTCGCCTTCTTCGGTGAGCTCGTGAGCCGCGGCGAGGAGTTCGAGGCAGCCGACGCCCGGATCGACCGCTTCGCCATCGACGAGTGCGGCCTCGAGCTGCCCGACGACACCAACGACGCGGACGCCGCCACCGACTCGGTCGAGCCCGACGAGGATGCCGACGCCGGTTCGGCCCTCGACGGCGTGGGCGACGCCGAGGTCACCGGTCCGATCGACACCTACGGCGACGATCCCGGGTTCGACGCGCTGTGGGACGAGTGCGCGGCCGGCGACCTCTCGTCCTGCGACACGCTCTGGCTCACGACGCCGATCGGCAGCGAGTACGAGCGCTTCGGCAGCACGTGTGGCGGCATCTCGGAGGAAACCCGGGGCAACTGCGACGGCGACGATGAGGTGGCGGGCCCGAGCGACTACGGCGACGACCCCGCGCTCGATGCGCTGTGGGACGGTTGCGAGGCCGGCGCGCTCGCCGACTGCGACCGCCTCTACTCGCTGAGCGGCATCGGGACCGCCTACGAGACCTTCGGTGCGACCTGCGGGGGTCGGTCCGATGGTGGCTTCGGCTTCTGCGACGACGACGGCGGGGGCGCCGCCACGATCGACACCTACGGCGACGATCCAGCCCTCGACGTGCTCTGGGACAGCTGCGCCGTCGGTGAGCTCGCCGACTGCGACCGCCTCTATCTCGAGAGCCCGTTCGGGAGCGGCTACGAGACGTTCGGCTCGACCTGCGGCGAGCGAGGCGAGGAGGCTCGGGGTCGTTGCACCGACGCCGTCGAGGCCGGCCCGATCGACACCTACGGCGACGACGCTGCGCTCGACGTGCTCTGGGACGAGTGCGAGGCCGGCGAGGGCGACGCCTGCGACGAGCTCTACTTCATCTCCCCCCTGGGTTCGGGCTACGAGCGCTTCGGTAGCACCTGCGGTGACACCCGCGCCGAGACCCAGGGCAGCTGCTCGCTCATCGGTGAGGGCGATGCGTTCGGCTACGGCGACGACCCGGTGCTCGACGTGCTGTGGGACGACTGCGAGAACGGCGACGGCCAGGCCTGCGACGACCTCTACTTCGATGCGCCGATCGGTTCGGACTACGAGTTCTTCGGTGAGACCTGCGGGGACCGCGTCGAGGAGGGCGGACCGCTGTGCGCCGAGCAGATCGGCGTCGGCTGACCGGCCGCCCTGCTCGACGTCAGCCGGCCGACCCGCCGAGCACCACCTGGCCGCGGGGCGAGGTGAGGACCGCCTCCATCGAGGGCCGGGCGGCCTCCTCGACGGGCACCGAGAGGCCCAGCGACGCGTGCACGGCACCGATGCGTTCGGCGTCGGGGTGCGCCACCCGCAGCTCGAGGAGCTGACAGCCGCCGGGACTCGTGCTGGCGGGGCTCGGGGTGTTCCCCCAGTCGATCACGAAGGGGATCCCGAGGTCGCCGCCCGCCCCCGGGGGCATCGTCAACCGCCACCGGAGCTCGACGCCGTCGGGTCGGTGCCGTGACATCGCGGCGATCGGGCCGGGATCGTGGCCCCGCGAGCGGGAGCCGGCGACCACCTCGTCGATCGTGGTGTCGGCGCCGGGCCGCACGGCGAAGCTGACCAGGTCGACGGTGGTGTCGGGGTGGACGCCGAAGGGACGACCGCCGGCGGGCTCGGCCTGCTCGGGGTCGGGGGCGATGATCTCGAGGTAGACGTCGTCACCCAACGCCACGAGGGCGTTGTGGGTGCCCAACCCGGGGTGCGCCCCACCGAGGACGGCCTCGACGCCGGTCAGCTGCTCGACGTGGGCGATCCCGGTATCGAGGCTCGACGCCGCCAGCACCAGGTGGTCGACGAAAACGGTCACCCGGTCAACCAGACGTCGTCGGCGACCTCTGCCCCGTGGTCGATCCCGTGCTCAGCCATGGCGCCTCCCCCCGTTGCGGAGTGTCCCACGTCGGGCGAGCGGGAGCGGAACCGCACCGGAGCCGAACGGGTTACCGTCCTCAGGTCCAACCGGGGAGGAACCGCGGATGCAGGCTCGACGGATCGCGAACTGGGACGAGGTCCCGGACCGGGAACCGGTGGGGGCGAAGGTCTCGAGCGTCGATCTGGTGATCGTCCGCTTCGACGACAA
>JBCCTY010000399.1:0-2903 GCA_039197885.1 Actinomycetota bacterium
AGAACCGCTCGAGCTCCGGCGGTACCTCACCACCGAAGAACTCCTCCAGATCCGGCACCTCACCCCCGAAGAACTCCCCGAGGTCCGGCACCTCACCACCGAAGAACTCCTCCAGCACCGGCGGCACGTCACCACCGAAGAACTCCTCCAGATCCGGCACCTCACCCCCGAAGAACTCCCCGAGGTCCGGCACCTCACCACCGAAGAACTCCTCCAGCACCGGCGGCACGTCACCACCGAAGAACTCCTCGAGCTCGGGGACGAGCCCGGGGGCGAGGTCGTCGAGGGGCGACGGGGCGACCGGTGCGTCGGCGTCGGCCTCCGGTGCCGACTCCGGTGGACGGAGCGCAGACGCGGGCTCGACGGCGAGCTCGTCGCCGTCGTCACGGGTCGCGAGGTAGAGCGCGGTCGACGCGAACGCCACCGCGAGCACGGCGAGCACGGCGACGATCGCGGCCCGCCGCCCGGACCGATCCCCAGCTCCGTCGTCCCCGGACTCGGGGGCGGGTGGTGGCACGGCGCCGGGAGGAGCGTCGTCTGCGCCCGGTCCGGCTGCGCCGTAGGGCGGCTGGTCCGGCAGGTCGCGCCAGGTCGGACGCGCCTCGCCAACGTCGGTCTGCATGATCGCCAACGTACGGACGGTGGCGTCAAGGGGACGTAAAGGCCCGCCTACTCCGAGCGTTCGGCGGCGACGACCTCCCAGCGGTCACCGGACCGCTGGACGACGGCCGGGACCAGACCGAACGGCGGTGGCGTGATGCCCCCGGCGAAGTCGATGACCTCGGCCCGGTCGACCTCGACGCGCACGAGCACGCAGTCGCCTCCGGTCGGACCGGCCGGGAAGAACCGACCGAGCTCGTCGATCCACCGCTCGGTGAGTTGGGCGGGATCATCGATGATCTCGATCGAACCGGAGACGGCGGTCGCCGAGAAGGTGGCAGCGTCGTCGGTGGCCAGGGTGGCCCGTCCGACGACGCGCATCTCGGCCACCTTGCGGGACCGCGGGCTGGTCATGAACCAGGTGGTCAGGTCGTCGTCGACGTCCAACAGCTGCACCTGGCGGACGTGGACGTCGCGCGAACCTGCCGTCGCGAGATGGACGTAGGCCGCGGACCGGAGCAGGTCACGGGCTCGTTCGAGGACGCGTTCGGGTCGGAGGTCCATGTCCCCAGTCTCGCCCATCCGGTCAGGCCCCGGTCAGGTCGGAGGTCCCGACGTCGCCCAGAGCGGATCGACGGCGGGCTGGGAGCCGGCGTCGGCACCGGGCAGCCAGATCAGGAACGACGAGCCGACGCCGAGCTCCGAGGACAGACCGACCCGTCCCTGGTGGCCCTCGACGGTCTGACGGACGATCGCGAGCCCGAGACCGGTCCCACCGTCGGAGGACCGCCAGAACCGCTGCCAGACCAGCGGGCGGTCGGACTCCGAGAGGCCGGGGCCCTGGTCGCGCACCCCCATCCAGACCCACCCGTCGAGTCGGCCCGCCCCGACGGTGATGACCGAACCGGCCGGAGCGAGGCGGACGGCGTTGTCGACGAGGTTCGCCAACGCTCGCGCCATGGCGTCGCGATCGAGCTCGAGCACGGCCTCGGACCGACCCTCCCGCCGGATCGACATGCCTCTCCGGCGGGCCGACTCGACGAAGTCCTCCGCCACGTTGTCGACCAGCCGGTCGATGTCGACCGGCTCGGGCTCGACGTCCTCCGCTTGCTGCCGGGCGAAGAAGAACAGGTCGTCGACGAGGGTGGCGAGGCGACCCAGCGATCGTCGTGCGACCGTGGCGCGCTGGCGGACGCCGTCGGGATCGGGATCGCGCAGGGCGACGTCGAGGTTGGTCGTGGCGACGGCGAGCGGGGTGCGGAGCTCGTGCGAGGCGTTCTGCACGAAGGCACGTTGCTCGTCGATGCCCTCGCAGATCCGGTCGAGCATCGCGTCGAAGGTGTCGGCCAACCGTTTCAGCTCGTCGTCGGGACCCGTCAGGCGGATCCGTCTCGTCAGATCGGTGGCCTCGATGTCTCGTGCGACGCCGGTGATGCGATCGACCGGGTGCAGGCCGCGGGCGGCGACGACCCAACCGATCGCGAGGCTGATCGGGAAGAGCCCGACGACGGCCGCCACCGAGACCCGCCGGATGTTGCTCAGCGTGCGTTGGTTGACGGCCCGCTCGACACCGTCGACGACCTGGATCTCCTCGCTCCCGAGCACGAGGTTCGGACCGTCCTGTCGCACCGTGAGGACCTGCCGCGACACCGGCCGATCGGCCAGCGCCTGGGCGAGCGCGACGTTGATGACCAGCAACAGCGCGGCCGCCGCGACCACGACGAGCACCGACCAGGTCAACGCCATCCGCCCTCGGGCCGAGCGGAACGTCGCCATCCCGCTCACGACGCGCTCAGTCGGTAGCCGGCACCGACCAGGGTCTCGATCGGCTGGTCGTCCTCGCCGCCGGCGACGAGCTTGCGGCGAACGTTCGAGATCGTGACCCGCACGATGTTGGAGAACGGATCGACGTTCTCGTCCCACACGTGCTCGAGCAGCGCCTCGGCGGTGAGGACCTGGCCCGGGTGGAGCATCAGGTAGCGGAGCAGGGCGAACTCCTTCGCCGTGAGCTCGACCTCGCGGTCGCCGCGGTGGACCTCGTGGCGGGCAGCGTCGAGGCGGAGGTCGCCGACCACCAGCACCGGATCGCCCTGGCCGACGTCGCGTCGCAGCAGCGCCCGGATCCGGGCGGCGAGCTCGCCGAGGTCGAAGGGCTTCACCACGTAGTCGTCGGCACCGGTGTCGAGGCCACGGATCCGCTCCTCCAACGCATCGCGGGCCGTGATGACGAGGACGCGCGTGTCGGAGTTCGGACCGACCTGACCGGAGCGCACGGCTCGACAGAGCTCGAGGCCATCGCCGTC
>JBCCTY010000400.1:0-2903 GCA_039197885.1 Actinomycetota bacterium
CGGCTCCGGCTGCCGTCAGCCGTCCGGCGTCTCGGGATCGAGCCAGGGGCCGACGCCGCTGATCCGGTCGATGTCGACCCGCACGACCATCGCGTCGGGTGAGTCGCGCAGCGCGAGCGGATGCCGACCGAGGCCGGTGTAGGCCCGAGCCAGGCGGTCCATGAGCTCCGGGTCGGGCCCCGACAGCCGGGCGGTACCGCGCACGACGAGGTGACGCTGGAAGCCGTGCTCGCTCCGGATGTCGTCCTCGATCGACAGCACGATCGACGGATCGTGCCCGAGGTTGCGCGCCTTGCGGCTCGACCGGTTGCACCCGAACACGATCTCGTCGTTCTCGACGACGGCCCAGACGACGGACACCTGCGGCGTGCCGTCCGGGTTCCGCGTCCAGACGTGGGCGACCGCGTCCGTTCCCAACAGTGCCTGAGCCGGTGCGGACAACAACACCATCTCGGACCCCCTTCCCCCGCCGACAGCTTCGCACACACGAGGCCCGGAGATCCGGGGAGTGCGGTGCCGATCAGAGCCCGAGGGCGGCGACCATGCCGGTGATCTCGTCGGGACGGGCCCGGCCGAACGCGAGCTGGCGACCGAACTGCAGGATCGCGCCGGCCTGCACCGCGCTCGATCCCGCCGTCCCCAGCTCGTCGAGGCGTTGGCGGAGGAACAGGAACGGATCGACGCCGTCGAGGCGTTCGAGTCGGAGCAGCTCGTCGCCGATGAGGAACAGCACCCGGGCGACCGGCTCGGTCTGGGCCTCCAGCAACCGGGTCACGTAGGTCGTCGCATCGACGTCGGTGCCCTGCGTCGCCCGCTCCTCGATGTCGCTGAAGAGGCGGATCGCCACGGCGGACAGCAGACCCGCCCGGCTCTCGTAGTGGTAGAGGATCGTGCCCTTCGTGACGCCGGCGTCACGGGCGATCTCGTCGAGCGCCACGACCGTCGAACCGCTCCGGACGAACGCGTCGAAGGCCGCCGAGGCGATCGCCCGCCGGGTCGTCGATCTCCGCTCCGCCTGCGTGGGCACCCCAGCACGTTAGGTCCGCCTGTCCTTGACAGGTTCCTGACCGCTGGTCAACATCTTGCGCGTGCCCACGACCGTCGTCCACCGCGTCACGCCCACCATCGCCCCGAACGACCACCCCTACCTGAACGGGGCCTGGACCCCGCAGTACGAGGAGGTCGACGCCACGGGGATGGAGGTGATCGGCGAGATCCCCACCGACCTCGACGGCATCTACGTGCGGAACACGGAGAACCCCGTCCACGACGCGATCGGCGTCTACCACCCCTTCGACGGCGACGGGATGCTCCACGCCATGTCGTTCCGCAACGGCACCGCGACCTACCGCAACCGCTTCGTGCGCACCGCAGGGTTCCTCGCGGAGGCCGAGGCCGGTCACGCCCTGTGGGCCGGGCTGACCGGCAACCCGGCCAAGTCGATGCGTCCGGGCTGGGGCGCTCGGGGCGACATGAAGGACGCCTCGTCGACCGACGTCGTCGTCCACGCCGGCGAGATCGTCTCGACCCACTACATGTGCGGCGAGGGGTACCGCTTCGACCCGGCCACGATGGACCAGGTCGGCACGGCCAACTGGGTGCCGCCCGAGGGCGTCTCGGCCCACCCGAAGGTCGACCCGGCCACGGGCGAGCTGCTGTTCTTCAACTACGGCAAGCAGGCGCCCTACATGCACTACGGGGTCGTCGGTCCCGACCGGAAGCTCGCCCACCTGATCCCGATCGAGTTGCCCGGGCCGCGGCTGCCCCACGACATGGCCTTCACCGAGCACTTCTCGATTCTCGTCGACCTGCCCTACTTCTGGGACGAAGAGCTGCTCGAGGCCGGGTTCCACGTGCCGAGGTTCCACGACCACCTGCCGACCCGGTTCGCGATCGTCCCGCGATACGGCGGGCCGAACGAGATCCGCTGGTTCGAGGCCGACCCGACCTTCGTCCTGCACTGGAACAACGCCTACGAGGTCGGTGACGAGATCGTCCTCGACGGCTACTTCCAGGAGGATCCCGATCCCGCCCCGCTCGAGGCGCCGGGACGTGACCCCCGGCTGGCCAAGATCATGGCGGGCGTCGACGAGCGCTCGTTCCGACCGAGGCTCCATCGGTGGCGCTTCGACCTCTCGACGGGCGCGACGACCGAGGAACGCCTCGACGACCGCGACCTCGAGTTCGGGATGTTGAACCAGCGCTACGCCGGCCGGAGGAACCGCTACGTCTACTCCACCACGACCGAGCCGGGGCTGTTCCTCTTCAACGGGATCGTGAAGCACGACCTCGACGACGGGAGCAGCATCGAGCTCGGCTTCGGCCCCAACCGCTTCGGCAGCGAGGCGCCGTTCTGCCCCCGGGTCGGGGCGACCGCCGAGGACGACGGCTACCTGGTCTCGTTCGTGACCGACCTCGACGAGGCGCGGTCGGAGTGCGTGATCATCGACGCACGCGACGTCGCCGCCGGACCGATCTGCCGGATCATCCTCCCGCACCAGATCTCGAGCGGGACCCACGCCACGTGGGCGTCCCACGACGAGATCGCAGCCGGCCTCTCGGCCGCAACGGCCCGACCGTGAACGGAACACACCGATGAGCGAACCCGTCTTCGTGCTGGGCGGTCACCAGACCGACTTCGCGACCAACTGGACGCGGCACGACCTCACCATGTTCGACCTCTTCACCGAGGCGGTGTCGGGTGCCCTCGACGACGCCCGGGTCGACCCCGGCGACGTCGAGGTCGGGCACGTCGGCAACTTCGTCGGCGAGCTCTTCACCGGTCAGGGCATGCTCGGTGGCTACTTCGGTCACGTCCACCCCGATCTCGCCGGGATGCCGGCCTCACGTCACGAGGGCGCCTGCGCCTCGGGCTCGCTCGCGGTCCTGGCGGCGATGGCCGA
>JBCCTY010000401.1:0-2902 GCA_039197885.1 Actinomycetota bacterium
GTCAACCGGCGGTGCGGCCCGACCATGGAGCACGCCATGGGTTCGGGCGCCGGGTTGCCCTATGACGACTACGCCACCTTCGAGGTGTCGCTCGACCGACTCCTCGGCGATGCCGAGCTCCGGGCGGCGCTCGGCGAGGTGAGCGAGCGTTTCGTCCGACGCAGGTTCGGCTGGCCCGTGGTGGTGGACCGCTACGTCAACTTCCTGCAGCAGGTGCTGGGCTGAGGATCGGGTCGGCGCCGATCGGTCGTTCCCGCCAGACGTCGCGGAGTCGACCCGCGGCGGCCAGGTAGAGGCGCCGGTGCGAGGGGTCGGTCCGGGTCGCCTCGATCGCCGCGAGCGTGTACTTCGCCAGGTGCGCATCGGGGTGGACGGCGGCGTTCGTCGCGAGCTCGGTGACCGTCGGTGCGGTCGACGGCGGAGCGGTCGGTCGTCGGAGGTCGGCTGCGCCGGACGATGCGCGGAAGCCGGCGAGGTGGGTGGCAGCGACGCCGATCGCGGCGGCGGGATCCGACGCCGTTCGGGCGACGCCGGCGATCGCCTGGGGGATGGTCAGCGCGTGCGACCAGCCGTACGGGGCGACGGCGGCGTCGTCGACGAGCATCGACTCGGCCGCGACCCGGAGGAGCGCTCGGGTGGCCTGGGCGATGTCGGTCGACGATCCGACCGACGGGCGGAGCAGGTCGTCGGCCAGGCCGGCCGACTCGACCCGTCCCGTCGTCGGTGCGATGAAGTCGCTCTCCAACGGGCCGAGGTGCGGCACCGAGCGCAGCGCCTCGTCGAGATCGCCGTGGTTGGAACGCTCGCCGGCTCCGTCCGCCCAGGTCACGGCGAGTCCGGGGTGACGGGCGAGCTCGCGAGCCAGCGCAGCGAACATGGCGGCGGCCCGAGGCGATCCGGCGGCGTAGGTCCGGAGCAGGTGGAGGAAGATCGTGCCGTGCCCGGCCGCGCCGAGGCGGGGCACGACGACGTCCGCGGCGAGGCCGACGAGCTCGTCGGCGGTGGTGCCGGCGGCGAGGCTCCCGGCGAGGTCGCCCGCGTCGTCCAGCTCGCCGGCGTCGACGGCTCGGGCGAGCATCGCAGCGGTCGAGGCGGGGTCGTCGGTCGGCCGGTGGTCGGGCAGGGGCTGGGGGCCGACGGCCCGGGCGTGGGTGGCCGCCAGCCAGGCGATCCGCTGGCGGGCTGCGGTCCGGTGGGCCGGATCGACGAGGCGGAGCAGCGTGGTGCGAGCGATGAGCTCCAGCGGGGCGTGGAGCAGGAACGAGCTCGGGGTTCCCGGGTGACCGCGCCCGATGACCGCTGCGGCAGCGGCGCCGAGCTCGGCGTCGGGGACGTCGGCGAGCCCCCGGCGGCGGTACTCGTCGACGACGTCGTCCGGATCGAGGTCGAGCAGATGGGCTTCGGGGTCCATGCGTGGCACGCTAAGACCTCGAGTTCACTTGAGGTCAAGGGTCTGGAGGTGTGAGCCGGTGGAGGCCGACGATCTGCTCGCGATCGGAGAGGTCGCCGAGCGCACGGGCACCACGCCGGCGACCCTGCGCTTCTACGAGGACGAGGGCCTGATCCACGCCGAGCGCACCGCCGGCAACCAGCGCCGCTTCCGGCGCGAGACCTTGCGTCGCATCGCCTTCGTCCGGGCCGGACAGCGGGTCGGGCTCACACTCACCGAGTTGCGCGAGGCCATGGACGCGCTCCCCGATGGGCGCACCCCGACCCCCGGCGACTGGGAGCGTGTCTCGGCCGCCTGGCGGGAACGCCTCGACGAGCGGATCGAGCTGCTGGTGCGGTTGCGGGATGACCTCACGTCGTGCATCGGATGCGGCTGCCTGTCGCTCGACCGCTGTCGGATCTACAACCCCGACGACATCGCCTCGACCCTGGGTCCGGGCTCTCGCTACCTCCTCGGCGATCGACCCTCCGACGTCCTCGACTGAGTGGCCAGGCCGGCTCGGGCCAGCTCGACGAGCTCGGGGAGCGCGAGCGCGAGGTGCTCGAGGTCGGGGAGCGTGACCCAGGCCAACTCGTCGTGCTCGTCGGGGGCGGCGTTGCGGACCTCGCCCGTCCAGGCGGCCGACGCGAAGGTCGTCAGCTCGAGCTCGGCGGTGCGCACGGTGTCGAGACGCGTGAGGTCGGCGGTGGCCAGCTGGACGTCGAGCTCCTCGGTGGCCTCCCGCCGGGCCGTGTCGAGCGGCGACTCGCCGTCCTCGATGCGTCCGCCGACGACGTCCCACACGCCCGGGTACCAACGGCGGTGGGCGTGGCGTCGCCCGAGGAGGACGCGGTCGCCCCGCACCAGCAGGATGCCCGCGCAGCGGACCCGGGCCGCCTGCGCTGAGCTCACGGGTCGATCATGGCGGGTGCGTCGGAGAGGAACGACCGGAGTCGCCCGTGCCAGGCGGGGGTGGCGCCGCGGATCCCCGGCGGCGCCTGGTCCGGCTGGTCGAGCCAACGTCGCAGCGTTTCCATGCGGATCCGGGTCGCCTCGTTGACGAGGTCGGTGTCGATGCCCCGCCCGGCGCGCTCGGCGTAGGCATCGAGGAACCAGGTCCGGAACCGCCCGTGGCGCTCGGGGTCGCCTGCGACCCAGCTGTCGAAGAGGTCGAGGTAGAGGCTGTTGCCCAGCTCGAACGCGATCGACCCGGTTCCGGCGTCGCCGAAGTCGATGATCCGGAGTCCATCGGTCGTGGTGAGGAGGTTCGGTGCTCCGAAGTCCCCGTGCAATGGTTGATCGTGGTCTCCCGGAGGCCCGGCGCCGGCCAGTGCCGTCGTCGGCGGGAGGGCGGGGAGCTCGATCGAGGCGAGCGTGCGATGGAGGGATGCGAGCGTGGTGCCCATCCGCTCGACGTCGGCACGGTGGGAGGTGTCGGGTGAGGTTCCTTCGACGTACGGGTAGCAGACCGCA
>JBCCTY010000402.1:0-2857 GCA_039197885.1 Actinomycetota bacterium
GCTAGGGCCCGAGGCGCGGCGGTGCCGTTCCCTCCACGGGTCGACGGCGCCATCGAACACGTGTTCTCCGGCCCCCGAGCCCGCTAACCTCGGCACGGATGGGTGAGCAGCTGCGGGTCCGAGGGGCCAGAGAGCACAACCTCCGGGACATCGACGTCGACATCCCCCGCGACTCGCTGGTGGTCGTCACCGGTCTGTCCGGGAGTGGCAAGTCGTCGCTGGCGTTCGACACGGTCTACGCCGAGGGTCAGCGCCGCTACGTCGAGTCGCTCAGCGCCTACGCCCGGCAGTTCCTCGGCCAGATGGACAAGCCCGACGTCGACTTCATCGAGGGGCTGTCGCCGGCCATCTCGATCGACCAGAAGTCCGCGAGCCGCAACCCCCGCTCGACGGTCGGCACCATCACCGAGGTCTACGACTACCTCCGGTTGCTCTACGCCCGCATCGGTGTGCAGCACGACCCCGAGACCGGCGAGGTCGTCGAGCGGCAGACCCCGCAGCAGATCGTCGACCGCATCCTGCAGCTGGAGGAGGGCACCAGGTTCCAGGTGCTGGCGCCGGTGGTCCGAGGCCGGAAGGGTGAGTACTCGACGCTGTTCGCCGACCTCCTGGCCCAGGGCTTCGCCCGGGCCCGGATCGACGGCGAGGTCCGCGACCTCGACGACAGCGAGCGCCTCGAGCGCTACGTGCAGCACACGATCGAGGTCGTCGTCGACCGGCTCGTGATGCGCGACGGCATCGAGCAGCGGCTGACCGAATCGGTCGAGACGGCGCTCAACCTGGCCGACGGCCACGTCTACGCGCACATCGTGCCGAAGGGAGACGGTGACGAGCAGATCCTCCAGTACAGCCGCCACCTGTACTCGCCGACGACCGGTCGCTCCTTCGACGAGCTGGCGCCGCGGAACTTCTCGTTCAACTCGCCCTACGGCGCCTGTCCGGTGTGCGACGGCCTCGGCACCCGCTACGAGGTCGACCCCGAGCTCGTCGTGCCCGATCCCGATCGTTCCCTGGGCGAGGGCGCCATCGCCCCCTGGTCGGGACCGAACAGTCGCTACCTCCAGCGTCTGCTCGCCGCCGTGGGCGCCGAGTTCGACATCCCGATGGATGTGGCGTGGGGCAACCTGACCGCGGCCCAGCGCAAGAAGATCCTCTACGGCACCGGCAAGAAGAAGGTCACGGTCCGTTACAAGAACCGCTACGGCCGACAGCGCACCTACTCCGCCGCCTACGAAGGGGTGGTGCCGTCGTTGGAGCGGCGCCACACCGACACCGACTCCGACTGGGCGCGCGACAAGATCGAGGGCTACATGCGCGAGGTGGCGTGCCACGCGTGCGGCGGTGCCCGGCTCAACGAGGTGTCCCGGGCGGTCACGGTGGGCGGGCGCAGCCTCCACGAGCTGTGTGATCTCTCCATCGGTGAGTCGGCCAAGGCCGTCGCCGAGCTCGATCTGTCCGAGCGCGACCTGATCGTCGCCGAGCCGATCGTCAAGGAGGTCACCGAGCGGCTCAACTTCCTGCTCGACGTCGGCCTCGACTACCTCACGCTCAACCGGTCGGCCGGCACCCTGGCCGGTGGCGAGGCGCAGCGCATCCGCCTCGCCTCGCAGATCGGCAGCGGTCTCGTCGGCGTGCTCTACGTGCTCGACGAGCCGTCGATCGGGCTGCACCAGCGCGACAACGCCCGCCTGATCGACACGCTCGTGCGGCTGCGCGACCTCGGCAACACCGTGCTGGTCGTCGAGCACGACGAGGACACCATCCGCGTCTCCGACCACGTCATCGACATCGGTCCCGGCGCGGGCGAGCACGGTGGCGAGCTGGTCCACAGCGGCAGCGTCGCCAAGTTGCTCAAGAACAAGAAGTCGATCACCGGGCAGTACCTGGCGGGCAAGCGGACCATCCCGGTGCCCGAGCAGCGCCGCCCGCTCACCGACGAGCGCTTGCTGGTGCGGGGCGCCCGTGAGCACAACCTCCGTGACCTCGATGTCGAGTTCCCGCTCGGCGTGTTCGTGTGCGTCACGGGGGTCTCGGGCTCGGGGAAGTCGACGCTCGTCAACGACATCCTGCATCGGTCGCTGATGCAGAAGATCTACAACTCGAAGGAGCCGCCGGGCCGGCACAAGGCCGTGGAGGGCCTCGATCACCTCGACAAGGTGATCGACATCGACCAGTCACCGATCGGTCGGACGCCCCGGTCCAACGCCGCCACCTACACCGGTGTCTTCGACCACATCCGCAAGCTCTTCGCCAAGACCAACGAGGCCAACGTCCGCGGCTACCTGCCCGGGCGATTCAGCTTCAACGTCAAGGGTGGTCGCTGCGAGGCCTGCCAGGGCGACGGCACGATCAAGATCGAGATGCACTTCCTGCCCGACGTCTACGTCCCGTGCGAGGTCTGCAAGGGCGCTCGCTACAACCGCGAGACGTTGGAGGTGCGCTGGAAGGGCAAGAACATCGCCGAGGTCCTCGACCTGTCGTGCGAGGAAGCGCTGGAGTTCTTCGCCGCCCAGCCGGCGATCGCTCGCCACCTCCAGACCCTCGTCGACGTCGGGCTCGGCTACGTCCGGCTCGGGCAGCCGGCGCCGACCCTCTCGGGCGGCGAGGCACAGCGGGTCAAGCTGGCGAGTGAGCTGTCGAAGCGCTCGACCGGCCACACGATCTACATCCTCGACGAGCCCACGACCGGCCTCCACTTCGAGGACATCCGCAAGCTCCTCACGGTGCTGAGCCGGCTCGTCGATCAGGGCAACACGGTGCTGGTGATCGAGCACAACCTCGACGTGATCAAGACCGCCGACCACATCATCGACCTCGGGCCCGAGGGTGGGTCCGGCGGTGGCACCGTGCTGGTCAC
>JBCCTY010000403.1:0-2767 GCA_039197885.1 Actinomycetota bacterium
CGGGCATCAGGCGTCCGGTGTGAGCCAGGACGCCCCGGACGTCTCGACCCAACCGGTCGGATCGGCGAGCACCCGGCGGATGTCAACCCACCCGTGCCGGCGCGGGAGGTTCGAGGCCGAGTAACCGCCTCGTCGCACGGTGATGCTCTGCTCGACGAGTCGGCCGACGGGGAACACCCGATGCCGACCCGGCCGGACGAGGTGCCGGAAGACCCCGGTGACGACGGCGAGCACCTCGTCGTCGAGCCCGTCGAGCGCGTCCTGCGACCCGCTGTCACACGCGTCGCAGCCGCAGTCGGGGACCCGCTCGAGCGCCACGGCCGGCTCCCCGACCCCGAGGAGGACACCCTCACCGCGGATGTCGGCATCGTCACCCCAGATGGCGGTGCGGGCGATGACGAGGGGGATCGCCCCGTCGGCGACCGGGACGAGACGCCGGGCCGACCTCACCACCGGCCCGTCGTCGCGCGCCCACGCGACGTCGTCGACGACGGCGAGGCCGAGTCCGACCAGGGCATCGATCCAGGCATCGGCCCGCACCCCGACGATCGACCACTTCCCCGGGTCGGACAACCGCGAGTACGCCTCGTCCGGCGGGTTCCGCTCCGGGTTCGGATCCGGCCACGCTGCCAGCCCGCGCGCAGCAGGATCGAACCGCCCGTCCACCTCACCCACCAGCTCGCGTTCGGTCACCACGCCTGGATGATCGCCGACCCTACGGACGACCACGAGCGAGAAACGGAGCAGGGCGGGTGGCACCGCAGCGGGGCCCCCGCACCCGCAGCCGAAGGCGAGGACGGCGGGGTGCTGCGGTGACAGGACCCGCCCGGCGGGGTGAGCCGCTATTCGATGACGACGATGACGTCGCCGGTGCCGACGGTGTCACCGGCGGCGACCTTCAGCTCCTTCACCGTGCCGGCCTTGGGAGTGGCGACGTTGTTCTCCATCTTCATGGCCTCGAGCACGACGACGGTCTGGTCGGCCTCGACCTCGTCGCCCTCGGCGACCATCACCTTGAGGATGGTGCCCTGCATGGGCGCGGTGACCGTGCCGTCCGCTGCGCCACCAGCGCCGCCGCCACCCGACGACGAGCGGCGCGCGCGGGGCTTCGCGGCAGCCGGTGCCGCTGCGCCGATCTCGGACTCCGGCACCCACACCGACACCGAGAACTTGCGACCGTTCACCTCGACGTCGACGTCGCGGCGGACCTTCTCGTCGCCGCCGTCGGTGGTCGGTGACGCCGGTGCCGAGACGCCGGAGAGGTCCAGGGTCTCCTCGACCCACTTCGTGCTGTGCTCGGCGGCGCGGAAGTCGGGATGCTCGAGGATGGCGATGTCGGCCGGGATCACCGTGGCGATCCCCTCGACCTCGAACTCGCGCAGTGCCCGGAGGGTGCGGTCGATGGCGTTGTCGCGATCGCGCCCGGTGACGACGAGCTTGCCGACGAGGTTGTCGTAGTACTGCGAGATCTCGTCGCCCGGCTCGTAGCCGCCGTCCCAGCGGACGCCGGGGCCGGTCGGGAGGCGCAGCGTCGAGATCGGACCGGGGGAGGGGAGGAAGGCCCCGGCGGCCGGGTCCTCGGCGTTGATGCGGATCTCGATCGAGTGGCCGCGGTGCTCGAGCGAGTCCTGGGTGAACGACAGCGGCTCGCCCGCAGCGACCCGGATCTGCTCGTGGACCAGGTCGACGCCGGCGACCTCCTCGGTGACGGGGTGCTCGACCTGCAGCCGGGTGTTCATCTCCAGGTAGAAGAACTCGCCGTCCTGGTAGATGAACTCCACCGTGCCGGCGTTCTCGTAGCCGCATCCCTCGGCCACCTTCACGGCGGCCTGGCCCATCGCCTCACGGATGTCGTCGGGAAGGTTCGGGGCCGGGGCCTCCTCGACGAGCTTCTGGTGGCGCCGCTGCGCCGAGCAGTCTCGGTCGCCGACGTAGACGCAGTTGCCGTGGGTGTCGGCGATGATCTGGAGCTCGATGTGGCGGGGCCAGGTCAGGTAGCGCTCCATGTAGCACTCGTCCCGACCGAAGTAGGCCTTGGCCTCGCGCTGGGCCGACTCGAGCTGCTCGGCGGCCTCGTCGGCCGAGCGGACGACCTTCATGCCCCGGCCACCACCGCCGTAGGCGGCCTTCACCGCGATGGGGTAGCCGTACTCGTCGCCGAAGGCGATGATCTGCGCCGGATCGGTGAGGAGCTCCGTGGTCCCCGGCACGGCGTGGACACCGACGCGCTCGGCGGCGAGTCGGGCCGAGATCTTGTCGCCCATCACCTCGATGGCCTCGGGCGGCGGTCCGATGAACTTCACGCCCAGGTCGGTGATGGCCCGGGCGAAGTCGGCGTTCTCGGAGAAGAAGCCGTAGCCCGGGTGCACCGCCTGGGCGCCCGACCGCTGGATCACGTCGATCAAGGCCTCGGTGTTGATGTAGCTCTCGGCCGCGGTCTTGCCGCCCAGGGCGTAGGCCTCGTCGGCGAGTCGCACGTGGAGCGCGTCGCGGTCCAACTCGGAGTAGACCGCCACGCTCGTGATGCCCAGCTCTCGGCAGGCCCGGATCACGCGCACGGCGATCTCGCCCCGGTTGGCGATGAGGATCTTGTCGAACATGGTCGTCACCCTAGGGTCGCGGGGCCGGAGGTCTGGCCGAACGGAGGAGCGATGATCGAGCGCCCACCCGAGGCGAACGGGGATCTTGCCAGAAACCGCCTCGGCGACTCACGTCTGCGCGACGTCGAGTGGATCGCCGAGACGACATCGACGAACGCCGACCTCGC
>JBCCTY010000404.1:0-2751 GCA_039197885.1 Actinomycetota bacterium
CCCGACGTCGACCATGCCGCTGAGATCCACGGTGACGCCTCCGATCCCCTCGAGCTCCCCAGGCGCGTCGCCCGTGTAGGACGACGCCACGGCGAGCGGCACGAAGCCGAGTGTCGTGACGTGCGAAGCGTGCTCGGTGCCTTGGAAGATCACCCGTTGGGGTTCGGCCGGGATCTCGACCTCGCGGCCGAGGTCGTCCACGAAGATCTGCGTCTCGCTGTCGGCGGCGGCCGCTTCGCTCGTCGTCGGTGGGTCGGTCGTCATCGGTTCGGACTCGGTCGTGGAGGGCGCGGTGGTCGTCGCGCTCGGCTCGGAGCCCGACGCTCCCGCGGCGCCGCCCCCGTCGTCGTCGCTCCCACACGCTGCGAAGACGAGCAGTGCCGCACCGAGTAGCAAGGTGTGGCGGCCGAGGCGGTTCATGGCATCTCCTCCGACGAGGTGAGTGAGCGAGGCCAGAAGATCGTTGCCCTCGTCGTCCAGCCGGGGCGGACAAGGTTCCTGCACGAGCGGCCATGCGTCGTCGGATCGGGCATGGCCCCGACCGAGCCCAGCGAGCTCGCTCGGCGTCATCCCGAACTCCGATCGGAACGCACGGGACAGCGAGTCGGCGGACCGGTAGCCGCACCGGCTGGCCACCTCACCGACCTGGATGCCGTCGCGGAGAAGTCGCGTGGCGGTCTGCGCCCGCAGTCGCAGCCGCCACCGACGGAAGGGGACGCCGGTCTGCTCGGCGAACACCCGACGCAGTGTCCGCTCGCTGGCGCCGACCAGCGGCGCCCAGTCGGCGAGCTCCATCAGGCACGACGGATCGGCGACCAGCTCGTCGGCGATCTGGCGGGCCCGAGGGTCGGTCGGGAACCGGAGCGGCACCGGATTCGCGGTGAAGGCCTGCTGGAGGTGGTCGACGACCGCCGAGACGAGCGAGGCGGACCGTTGCCGCCGGGGTTGACGGTGGAGGTGGATCAGCATCGGGCCGATCACGTCGTCGAAGGTCACCTGGGCGAAGCGGTTCCACGAGGTGGGGCACGTCGTCGAATCGAACCGGGCCGTCCACCAGGTCGAACCCGCGACGACGTCGTAGGGGTGGCCGGCGGGGACCCAGAGCCCCACCGGATCGCTGGCGAGGAACGACCGTCGCGGCGTCTGGAGCTGTAGCGCTCCGGACGGCGACCAGACGACGTGGTGATGACGTCGATCGAAGCGCTCGACCGCCGTCGCGTCCTCGTCGCGGCGTGGATCGACCCGCTCGATCCCGGCGAGGACGGGCCCCTGCTCGGATGCGCACCGCATCTGGGCAGCCTAGTCAACCTGCTATTTGGCTTGCCTTACAGGGAGAGATCGGATTCCTGTTGGTCCGATCCAGGACGCGGTTCATCCCCCGAAGCGGCGTCGATCGCCGCGATGCTGCCCAGCATCGAGACGCTCGTCACCGACCAGCCGGACCTCGTCGCGCCGTGCCCGTCCTCACCAGAGACAGACCTGGCCGGAGAAGGCCCGCATCCTCCGGTCGGCGGTGGCGAGCCGGGTCTCCTGTTCCGACGCTGTTGCGAAGATCAGCCGGTCGGCGGGGTCGTGCGGGAACGCCGGGGCCCGCTCGAGCTCGGCAGCTCGTCGAGCGATCGCCGGGGTGAGGGGTGCGGTGGTGACCCGCTCCGCCATCGATGCGAGCGATCGTTCTACATACTGCAGGGAGCTGGGCTGGACCAGCAGGTGTCGAGCGCGAGGATGTGCCGTGACCGCCGTCGACCGGATCGCCGCTCGTCGAGAGGTGCTGGCCGTCGCCGCGGTCTTCGCCGGGAACGGCTTCCTCTTCGGGGGCTGGGCGGCCCGTCTCCCCGGTGTCGCCGAGCAGCTCGGCGTGTCGACCTCGGGCATCGGCCTGATCGTCGGCTCGTTCGCGCTCGGCGGGCTGCTCGGCTCGCTGCTCGCCCCCCGGGTCGCCGAGCGACTGGGTGCCCGACGACTCACCCTCGCCACCGGTCTGCTCCTGACCGCGACGATCGCCGTCGCCGGCCAGCTGACGAGCCCCGTGCTCTTCGCCGTGGCCTTCGTCGTCGCCGGGGCGAGCGACGTCCTCACCGACATCGGGATGAACCTCTGCGGGTCGAGGGCCGAGGAACGTGCCGGGGGCTCCTACATGAACCGCCTCCACGCAGCCTGGACGGGGGGAACGTTGTCGGGTGCGGGGTTGATGGCGATCGCGACGTCGGCCGACCTCGATCCGGGACCGAGCTTCGCGATGCTGGCGGTCGTGACCACCACGATCACGGTGGTGGCGTTGCGGTTCGTCCCCGAGGCGCCCGCCACCTCGGATCGCCGTGAGCCACTCGGCGGTCGAGTGGCCCTCATGTGGATCGCGGCCGGCGCGCTCGCCGGTGCCGTCGAGCAGATCCCGGCCGATTGGGGAGCGGCGCTGGCCGTCGACACCCAGGGGGCGGCCGAGCGGGTCGGCGCGCTGGTCGTCGCCGCCTACTTCACCGGCATGCTCGGCGGACGGCTCCTCGCCGACCGGGTCGTGGCCGCGGTCGGTCGGCGGCGGATGCTCACGGTTGGCCCACTCGTCGTCGGTGTCGGTGTGGTGTCGGGAGTGCTGGGAGATCGGCCCGCCGTCACGATGCCGGCCTGGATGCTCGCCGGCCTCGGCGTGGCCGCGGTCTTCCCCGCGCTGTACGGCCTCGCAGCGGCCGGCCTCGGGGGACCGGGACGTCTCGCCGCGATGACCATCGGGGCGCGTGGCGGCGCACTGGCGAC
>JBCCTY010000405.1:0-2701 GCA_039197885.1 Actinomycetota bacterium
CTCGGTCGCTCGGGCACCCCCATCGCCAGCTGGTTCATGAACGAGGCCGACCTGCTCGTCGTCTGGGGCGCGTCGTTCTCGAACCACACCGGCATCGCTCCGTACAAGCCGATCATCCAGGTCGACTTCGACCCGATGGCGCTCGGCCGGTTCCACGCGGTCGACGTTCCCGTGCTCGGTCACGTCGGGGTGACCGCCGAGGTGCTGCTGGGCCGGCTCGACGACGCCGCTCGGGACGACCCCCGCCCCGAGGTCGCCGAGCGGTGGTCGATCTGGCGGGCCGAGAAGGCCAGCCGGCAGCGCGACGATCGGGACCGGGGCATCTCCGCGGCGGCCCTCTTCGATTCGCTCACCCGGGTGGTTCCGGCGGATGCGGTGCTGCCCGTCGACGTCGGCAACAACACCTACAGCTTCGGCCGGTACTTCGAGGTCGACCGCCAGGCCGTGATCATGTCGGGCTACCTGGGCTCGATCGGCTTCGGCTTCCCGGCGGCCTTGGGGGCCTGGGCCGCGGTCGGCGGGCGACGCAAGGTCGTGAGCGTGAGCGGAGACGGTGGGTTCGGGCAGTACGCCATGGAGCTCACCACCGCCGTTCGTCACGACATGGACCTCACCCACGTCCTCATGGTCAACGGCGAGCTGGGCAAGATCTCGAAGGAGCAGCGCTCGGCCGAGCTCGACGTCTGGCAGACCTCGTTGGTCAACCCGGACTTCGCCGCCTTCGCGGAGTCGTGCGGCGCTCAGGGCATCCGGGTCAGCGACCGGGCCGACCTCGACGAGGCGCTGCGGCGAGCGGTCGATCACGAGGGGCCGTCACTCGTGCAGGTCGACACCGACGTCGACCTGGTGTGAGGCCTGCGACCTCCGCCCCGGCCCTTGTCGAGGCCCTGACCGAGCGGCCAGGTGACGCCCGTTCGGCGGCACTCGGGCCGCGAAGGGTGGCGGCCGAGGGCAGGCCCGGCCCACGGCCGTTACGGTCGCGGTGATGAGCGACACGGTCATGCTCGCGGTTCCCTTCACGATCTGGCAGGCGACGATCGATCCGGCCGTCGACGGCTGGGCGACCCAGCGTGGCCTCCCGGTCCCCGAGCTCCGCGAGCGGGGCCGCGGACAGCAGGCGGTCTACGAGCTCGACGAGTCCACGGCGATGGAGGTGCTCGACCGCATCCGACGCCAGGCCGACGGCCTCCACGACGCCGTGCTGAAGACCCGCACGCGGAGCTGGGTCCGCAAGGCGGTCAGCTCGGTGTCGGGCGAACCCGTCGGTGGCCAGCGAGCGGCTCGTCGGCCGCGCTCGGGCTCCCGGTCGGTGCCGGCCGCCGCCGTCGCTGCCGTGCGCCACTACCTCGAGCTGGTCGACACCGGCGTCCCGCCGCTCGCCACCTCGGGTCGCGAGCGCGAGGTCGTCGAGCGCGAGCTCGGCGAGATCGACCAGCGCCTCGAGCTCACCGACGACGTCCTCGCCCGCCTCGATCTCCTCGCCAAGCGCCGGGGATTGCTCGGCGAGCTCGAGCCGGCCCCGGTCGGCACCCCCGACGAGCTCGAGGCGGCGTTCGTCCGCCACGCCGGGTCGTTCGCTCGGAAGCACGGCTACGACGCCGACGTCTTCGCCGAGTTCGGCGTGCCCGCGGACGTCCTCGAACGGGCCGGTCTCCGGGGTGGTCACGACGGTCGGGCCGACGCACCCTGATCTGACACCCTGTCGGCATGACCTCCAGCCTCGTCGTCCTCGCCGCCGGCCTCGGCAGCCGGTTCGGTGGCACCAAGCAGCTCGAGTCGGTCGGCCCGGAGGGTGAGGCCTTCCTCGACTTCGCCATCTCCGACGCCCTCGCCGCCGGCATCGAGCGCATCGTCCTCGTGGTGCGCACCGACATCGTCGACATGGTCCGCGACCACATCGGACGATTCCACTCCGCCGATGTCGACATCGCCTACGAGTGCCAGGACGAGCTCGGTCCGCCCCGGGCCAAGCCGTGGGGCACCGTCCACGCGGTCCTCGCCGCCGCCCCGTCGCTCGACGGCCCCTTCCTCGTCGTCAACGCCGACGACCACTACGGCCCGACCAGCTACCAGCTCGCGGTCGACGCTCTCGCGACCGCCGGTCCGCAGCGCGCCGGTCTCGTCACGTTCCGGCTGGGCAACACCGTGCCGGAGCGGGGCTCGGTGTCGCGGGGCGTGTGCCGCGTCGACGACGGCCGGCTCGTCGCGATCGAGGAGCACCTCACCATCGTGCGAGACGGTGAGGGACTGCGGTCCGAGCACGGTCCACTCAGCGACGACACGCCGGTCTCGATGAACCTGTGGTGCTTCGACGGATCGATCGTCGACGCGCTCCGAACCCGCTTCGAGGCGTTCCTCGCCGCCCACGGTGAGGAGCCGAAGTCCGAGTGCCTGCTCCCGGTCGAGGTCGGGTCGCTGATGGGTGCGGGGCTCGAGGTGGTCGTCCGCGACTCACCCGAGCAGTGGATCGGCGTCACCAACCCCGAGGACCTCGCGCTCGCTCGTCAGCAGCTGGCCGGTCGAACCCTGTAGGCGACGCTCGATCCGGGTCTGCTTCACTGCGTACATGAACTGATCGGCCCGCTGCAGCGCGGCGTCGGCATCGAGGGTGCTCCCGTCGAGGACGACGGCACCGATGCTGATGCCCACCGAGACCGTGGAGCCCTCGATGGCGATCGGTTGCCCGACGATGTGCTCGATC
>JBCCTY010000406.1:0-2640 GCA_039197885.1 Actinomycetota bacterium
CGCGAGGTGCTGCGGGTCGCCGATGCGGCGCTCTACGAGGCCAAGCGTGGAGGTCGCAACCGCGTCGTGGCAGCCTGAGGCAGCATCGAGGTCGGGAGGCCGCGTGGATCTGCTGGAGCTGTCGTCGAGCATCATCGACGAGCGCCGACTCGACGAGCGGGCCGTGAGGGTCACCAACGAGCTGAGCGAGATCGCTGATCGCCTGGCGATGATCGAGAGCTTCAGCAACGTGGTGGCCTTCGACACCGACGATGGGCTCGTGCTGTTCGACGCGAGCGGCAAGGCGACGGCCGGTCCCGTGGTCGCCTCGCTCCGTGGGTGGTCGGACGACCCGGTACGCACCCTCGTGTACACCCACGGTCACGTCGACCACGTCGGCGGGAGCGGCGCGATCGTCGCTGACGGGCGTGCCCGCGGCCACCGCGACCCGATGGTCGTGGGCCACGAGAACGTCCAGGCCCGCTTCGAGCGCTACCGGGCGACCGACGGCTGGAACCGGTCGATCAACGAGCGGCAGTTCGGTGGCGCCCGGCGAGCCGGACCGGCGATGCTCGACGGTGAACGCTTCCTCCCCGACGACGTCGCCGAGTGCAGCTCGACCTTCCGGGATCGCAGCGGGCTCCGCGTCGGCGATCTCCGCATCGAGCTGCGCCACGCCCGTGGCGAGACCGACGATCACGCATGGGCGTGGATCCCCGACCATCGCGCGGTCGTCGTCGGTGACTTCCTCGTGTGGGCCTTCCCCAACGCCGGCAACCCGCAGAAGGTCCAGCGCTACCCGGGCGAATGGGCAGCGGCCCTGCGGGAGATGGCTGCGCTGGGCCCGGAGCTGCTCCTCCCGGCTCACGGGCTGCCGATCGGGGGTCGCCAGCGGATCGCCGACGTGCTCGACACGATCGCCGGCGCGCTCGAGCGGCTCGTCGCCGACGTGGTCGACGCGATGAACGCCGGTGCGACCCTCGACGAGATCGTCCACTCGGTCCGGGTCGACCCCGACGTCCTCTCGCTGCCGTTCCTCCGCCCGACCTACGACGAGCCCGAGTTCGTCGTCCGCAACGTCTGGCGGCTCTACGGCGGCTGGTGGGACGGCGATCCGGCGCAGCTGAAACCGGCGCCGCGGTCGACGCTGGCGACCGAGCTGGCCGAGCTCGCCGGCGGGACGGCGGTGCTCGCCGAACGGGCACGGGTGCTCAGCGAGGGCGGCGACCATCGACTGGCCTGCCACCTCGTCGAGCTGGCAGCTCAGGCCGCCCCCGACGACCCCGATGTCCACGACGCTCGGGCGACGATCTACGACGCCAGGCGCCGGACGGAGACCTCGCTGATGGCCAAGGCGATCTATCGCACCGCGGCGACGGAGTCGGCGGACCGGTCCTAGACCGACCGACCACCCCGCCGCGCCACGAGGTGCGGGCCGACGTCGTCGAGCGTCCGCGCCCCACACAGCGCCATCGTGCGGCGGACACCGGCGTCGAGGAGTCCGAGGACGTGATCGACCCCGCGCTCACCTCCGGCGCCGAGGCCGTAGAGGTAGGCGCGACCGATCCCGCACGCCTTCGCGCCCAGCGCGACCGCCTTCACGATGTCGCTCCCCCGGCGGACGCCGCCGTCGCAGATGACCTCGGCGGCGTCGCCGATCGCGTCGGTGACCGGTCCGACGAGCTCGATGGGGGTCGGGGCGTCGTCGAGCTGACGGCCGCCGTGGTTGGACAGGGCGATGGCCTCGACCCCGGCATCGACCGCCCGGCGAGCGTCCTCGACGGTCTGGATGCCCTTCAGCACGATCGGCCCCGACCAGCGGTCGCGGAACCAGCCGACGTCGTCCCAGGACAGCGACTGCGAGAACTGGTCATTGGCGTACTGAGCCAACGACACGGCCGTGGTGCCGTCATCGTCGATGCGGCCGGTCACGTTGGCGAACCCGATCGGCTCGGACCGCAGTAGGTCGAGGGTCCAGCGCGGGTGGAGCGCACCGTCCACGAAGGTCTCGAGTCCGATCTTCGGTGGCAACGTGAAGCCCCGGCGGACATCACGCTCCCGCCGGCCGAGCACGGCGGTGTCGACGGTGATCACGATCGCCTCGTAGCCGTGGCGCTTCGACCGATCGAGCATCTCCGCGACGAGGTCGCGGTCCTTCCACACGTAGACCTGGAACCACTTCCGGCCGTCGCTGACCTCGGCGACCTCCTCGATCGACCGGGTGCCCATCGTCGACAGCGCGTAGGGCAGGTTGGCCCGGGCCGCGGCCCGAGCGACGGCCAGCTCACCCTGCGGGTCGGCGATGCGGGTGAACCCGGTCGGTGACAGGACCAGCGGGAGTGGCATCGGCGACCCGAGCAACGTCGTCGACGGATCGCAGTCACTGACGTCGCGCAGCACCCGCGGCCGGAACTCCACATCGGCGAAGGCGCTCGAGTTGCGGTCGAGCGTCCGCTCGTCCTCGGCGCCGCCGTCGATGTAGTCGAACACGCCCCCTGGCAGTCGGCGCTTCGCCATACGTCGCAGATCGTCGGTGTCGGCGGCGCGAGCCAGACGACGGAGGACGCCGTCGGTCTCGAAGCGCCGCACCTGCACCACCGACCGCAACGTGGCCAGCATCCCCATGGGTGATCCTCCTCGTCCTGCCCCGAGCGTCGCACA
>JBCCTY010000407.1:0-2639 GCA_039197885.1 Actinomycetota bacterium
CATGGTGCCGCCCCGGACCCGACGAGGCTCAGGTCGCCGAGCGGCCGAGCTTCCAGTAGCCCCGGGCCGTCACGTCGGAGCGGGACCGGCCGCGCTCGTCGAAGAGGTGGGTGCGGATCCGCTGCACGGCAGCCGCCTCACCGGCCACCCACACGGCCTCGGGGAGCGGGTCGACCGCACGGATGGCGGCCTCCATCGCCGCTCCCGGGGGGTCGTTGACGCCGAGCACGTGCCAGGTCACCGTCGCCCGGGGATGAGGCGGCAGGTCGAGCTCGGCTCCGGGTTCGGCGATCTCGGCGTGGACCTCGACGGGCTGATCGCGGGGGAGCGCCTCGAGGAGCTGACCGATGGCAGGGAGGGCCGTCTCGTCGCCGACGAGCAGGTGCGAGGTCGCCTCCGCGTCGGGGCGCTCGCTGCGGCCGGGGCCGGAGATGGCCGACGGATCGCCCACCTCGGCAGCGCGGGCCCAGTCGGTGGCCGCACCGCCGTCATGGATCACGGCATCGATGGTGAGCTCGAGCCGGTCGGCGTCGAAGTACCGCGGGGTGAACGTCCGGATGGGCGCCCGTGCTCCCGATGGCAGCTCGAACTGGTTGCCGGTCCAGGTCGGCATGACCAGCTCCCGCTCGCCCAGCGGAGGGAGCAGCAGCCGCACGCTCGACGCCGGGGCCTCGATGGCGAACCCCGCCAGCTCGTCGCCACCGAGCACGACCCGCATCATCCGCGTGCTGATCATCGCGGTCGAACGGACCGTTAGCCGACGGAACGGTGGCGGCTCCCGCCGGACCCGGCGGACGTCGGTCACGACCCGGCGAGCTCGGCGACGATCGGGGCGAACGTCTCGAGCGCGTCGGCCTGGACCGTGACGTGCGAGCCCTGCCACCGCTCGCGCTGCTCGTGCAACGTCTCGGCGATCTCGCCGGCCGAGCCGATGAGCATGTGGGGGCTGGCCAGCGCCGTCGCCGCGTCCATGCCCATGGCGCCGCCGACCTGTCCGGCGGTGCCGTCGCGATCGTCGGTCACCATCGTCACGAACTTCAGGATGCTGATCTCGATGTCGTCGAAGCGGTCACCGGCGGCAGCCCGGACCCAGCCGAGCTTCTCCTCGGTCGCCTCGGCCGACATCGAGGCGATAGCCTCGGGCCCGATCTTGCCGGCACCGACGTTGGGGTTGATGCCGACGATGTCGGCGAGTCGAGCCGCGTTCGAGAGCACCCGCTTGCCACCGCCGCCGATGAGGATCGGTGGCCCGCCGTCCTGCACGGGCTTGGGCTGCCCGTCCATCTCGTTGATCGTGTAGTGCTCGCCGGCGAACGACACCGGCCCGTCGCCCCAGAGGCCACGGATGACCTCGACCGCCTCGATCATCCGGTCGATGCGCACCCCGGCCCGGTCGTGGGGGATGCCCGTCCACGCGTAGTCCTCGGTCATCCACCCGGCGCCGAGACCGACCTCGACCCGTCCGTCGGTGAGGAGATCCATCGTCGCCGTTTCCTTGGCGAGCACCGACGGATGGCGGAAGTCGTTGGCGAACACGAGCGTGCCCACCCGGAGGCGCTCGGTCACCGCAGCGGCCATGGTCAGCGCCGAGATGGGTGCGAGCTGGCCGCCGAAGTGGTCGGGCATGAGCAGCGCCGAGTAGCCGAGGTCCTCCGCCTTGCGTGCGGTCTCGGTCCACTCGGTACCCGAGCGGGCCTTCTGCGCGAGGACGCTGAAACGGAACGGACGTGCGTGGCTCATGCCTCCGAGCCTCGCACACCCGTTGGAGATCACCCGACCCGGAGGTGCAGCACCTGGTACTCCCAGCCGTCCGGCCCGGCGTCGCGGCGTTCGACGCGCTCGACGCTCGCGAGCGTGCCGAGCAACTCCCGGTTGTGGTCGAGCTCGCGGAGGCAGAAGCGGCGCGGGTGCTCCGGGATCACGAAGGTGCTCACGATGTCGCCGAGTGTCCCACCCCAGAGCCCGACGAGCAGCGGCGCACCCGGTCGCAGGAGTCGACCGATCTCGTTCACGGCGACGAGGGTCTCCGCCTCGTCGAGGTGCATCAGCGTGCTCATGGACCAGCTGGCGTCGAACGACCCCGCCCGGAACGGTGGGGCGGTGAGCGAACCGGGCACGACCGTGAGGCCAGCTTCGCGAGCCAGTCCGGCGTTGCCGACGGCGAGATCGAGTCCGACGTAGCGCAGCCCCGCAGCGGCGAAGGCCGCCCCGTCGCCACCCGGACCTGCTCCCAGATCGACGACCGACCTGCTCGCCTGCTCGACGAGCGTCGCGATGAAGGCCGACCGGATGGCGACCCGGAAGCCGGCGGGCGTGGTCCGGGTCCGCCGACGCGCCTCCTCCTCGTAGAACGACCGGTGCTCGGGGGTCACGACCTGGAGGTGGCCTGCACGACGATCAGCACGCCGATGATGACCAGCGTCCCGCCCACGAGCTCGACCACCCCCAGGGACTCGTCGCGGATCAGGTAGCCGAACACGACCCCGAAGAGCGGGATGAGGTAGGCCGTCGACGCCGCGACGGTGGGCGTCGCACGCCGGACGACCGTGGCGAGGAGCGCGAACGTCACGGCGTTGGCGGGCACCGAGGCGTAGAAGAGCGGCACGTAGAGGTCGAGGCTCCAGTCGGTGTCGCCGGGG
>JBCCTY010000408.1:0-2605 GCA_039197885.1 Actinomycetota bacterium
CGAGGAGAAGGAGCGAGGCCTCACGATCGACCTGGGCTTCGCATGGGCCGAGCTGCCCAGCGGCGCCGAGGTCTCGTTCGTCGACGTGCCGGGCCACGTCCGCTTCCTCCGCAACATGCTCGCCGGCGTCGGCGGGGTCGATGCCTGCGTGTTCGTGGTCGCCGCCCCCGAGGGGTGGAAGCCACAGAGCGAGGAGCACCTCCGCATCCTCGAGCTCCTCGGTCACCGGCACGGGATCGTGGTGCTCACCAAGGTCGACGTGGTCGACGACGAGCTCCGCGAGCTGGCGCTGCTCGACGTCGAGGAGCACGTCGAGGGCACGTTCCTCGAAGGGGCCGACATCGTCGAGGTCGATGCGCTGTCGGGTCGAGGCCTCGACGATCTCCGGGCAGCGCTCGACCGACTCGTCGACCGGACGCCGACGGCGACCGACCTCGATCGGCCCCGCCTCTGGGTCGACCGGTCCTTCAGCGCCACGGGCTCGGGCACCGTCGTCACCGGCACGCTCGCCGGTGGCTCGCTGGGCGTCGAGGACGCGCTCGTCGTCGAGCCGGCCGGGACCGAGGTCCGCATCCGCGCCATCCAGTCCCGGAAGTCATCGGTCGATCGACTGGCCCCGGGCTCCCGTGCGGCCTGCAACCTGGTCGGCGTCGCCCGGAGCGACATCGGTCGCGGCGACGTGCTGGTCCGGCCCGGGCAGTGGTGGACCACGACCCGCTTCGATGCCTCACTGCAGGTGCTCGCCTCACTCGACCACGACGTCTCCCGGCGCGGCGCCTACCACGTCTACCTGGGCACGGCCGAGCACCGTGGCGCGCTCCGGGTCCTCGGCGCCGAGGCGCTCGAGCCGGGAGACCTCGGCTTCGTCAGGATCCACCTCCCGGTCGCCCTGCCCCTCACCCCGGGCGACCGGTTCCTGCTCCGCGAGACGGGCCGGGACGAGACCGTCGGCGGGGGCGAGATCCTCGATGTCGACCCGGTGCTGCCCGCCGCACGCGCCCGCCCCGACCGGTCGATCGAGCGGGTGGTGGCCGAACGGGGCGAGGTCGAGGCCGACCTGCTCACCCTGCTCGTGGGCGAGTCCGTCGAGGCGACGATCGGTCGTTGGGTCCTCGCTCCCGAGGCCGAGGACACCATCCGGGCCAGGGTCCGCTCGGCGGTCGACGACGCCGGCCCACTCGGGCTCGACCTGGCTCGCCTCGGCGAGCTCGACCGAGCCGTGCTCGACCTGCTCGACGGCATCGAGATCGACGGCGGCTTCGCCCGACCGGCCGGTCTGGTCGATCCTCTCGCCGACCATCCTTACCCACCGGCGCTCGCGGCCGAGCCCTTCTCACCACCACCCCCGGACGACGTCGACCGGGGCGAGCTGCGCGAACTCGTCCGTCGCGGCGACGTGATCGAGTCCGACGGGCAGTACTACGCGCCGTCGGCGATCGCCGAAGCGGCCCGACGCGTCCGTGCGCTGCTCGAGGAGCAGCCCGAGGGGCTCACGGTCGCGGAGATCCGCGACGCGCTCGGCACGACGAGGAAGCACGCGCTCCCGTTGCTGGCCCACCTCGACGGCACCGGCGCGACCCGGCGCCGTGAAGATCGACGGATCGCCGGCCCACGGCTGGATCTGCTCGCCGACGGGTGACGGCGCTGCGGTGCAACGGGAACCGGAACGGGTCGGATGGCAGCCCCCCGACCGCCACCCGACCCGCAGGACCTACGACGACCTCGCCTCGACCCCCTCGCGGGAGGCGAGCAGCGAACGCCGCTCCGCCTCGTTGAGGCCACCCCAGATCCCGTGCGGTTCCTTGATGCTGAGCGCGTAGTCGAGACAGGCCCCACCGACGGGACACTCCCCGCAGATCATCTTCGCTCGCTCCTCTCGGGCGAGCTTCTCGAACTTGCGTTCGAACGATGGCGGCGGGAAGAACACCGCGGCATGCGGCCCCCTGCACGCTGCCCGGTGCTGCCAGGTCTCGACTGCTTCGCTCGTCAACGCCACAAGCGCTCCTCCCCCGAATCGCGTCTACGGCGCATGACGACGGTAGGAGGTGACCTGTGTCACCACAAGGGACGTCTGCACGATTTCGGCATGGCGCGAACGGACCATGCCGAGGAGGCCTCTCCGGTGACCGGTTCCGACCGATCGGTGGACGATTGCCGCTCAGCGAGCGGGGAGTGCCTCGGCGATCTGCACGGCGTTGAGCGCAGCTCCCTTGCGGAGGTTGTCGCCGACGACGAAGAGGCTCAGCCCGTGCTCGACGGTGGGGTCGCGACGGATGCGGCCGACGTAGGACGGGTCCCGCCCGGCGGCGGTCAGCGGCGTCGGGAGGTCGACGACCTCGACGCCCTCGGCCGAGCGGAGCAGCTCGGTGGCACGCTCCGGTGCGAGGTCACGGGCGAACTCGGCGGTGATCGAGAGGCTGTGACCCGTGTAGACGGGTACCCGGACGCAGGTGCCCATCACCGGCAGCTCGGGGATCCCGAGGATCTTGCGGCTCTCGTCGCGGAGCTTGCGCTCCTCGCTCGTGTCGCCGGAGCCGTCGTCGACGAACCCGCCGGCCTGGGCGATGACGTTGTGGGCCAGGGTGGCCGGGAACGCCTCCCCGGC
>JBCCTY010000409.1:0-2585 GCA_039197885.1 Actinomycetota bacterium
CCATCGACGGCCCACCACCCCGACGCCAACCACGAACCCAACACCGCGGTCAGCTCGACCTGCAACGACTGCATCCGATCACACAACGCGACGAGCTCGGCGGTCTGCTCCCGCACCGTCACGACATCGACGATCGACTGCGAACACATGTTCGTAGTGTAACGATTTGTGCCGGGATCGACAACCACCCGAGACCTGATCGGTACCCGCTCCGCAGCTGGCCTCAGGCGGCGCAGATGCTCGGTTCGGTCGTGGTCGTCGTCGGAGGCACCGCCGTGGTCGTCGGTGCCGGGGCGATCGTCGTGGGGGCGGTCGCAGCCGGGGGCACGGCCTCGGGGCGGCGCCCGATGGCGGGCAGGACGTCGACCTCGTCGGTCCCGAGGAGCAGCTCGATGCCTGACGTGGCCGTCTGCTCGTTCTCGTAGCGGACCTCGGTGCCGAGCGCCGCGGCGAGGAGCAACGCCGCCTGCTCCTCCCCCGGCCCGTAGACCAGGACGGACTCGGCCGAGCCGGCACCCGATCCGCCGGTGGCCGAGGCGACGAAGCGCAACTCTTCCAGCTCCTCGGCGACCTCGGCCGAATCCGGTCCGCTGACCGTGACCGCGACCCGTGAGGGGACGACGTCATCGGGCTCGATCCCCCGGAAGATGTCGAGCGCCAGGTCGTTGGCGACCGAACCGTCGAGGTCGAGGGTGTCCTGCTCGCCTCTCCGGACGTCGACCACGCTCAACGAGAGCGTGCGGAGGTCGTCACCACCGAAGGCCCCGTATCGACGGACGAGGTCGACGATCTCGCCGATGGCCAGGGTGTCGTCGATCTCGATGTTGGAGACCCCCGACTCGACGAGGCGCTGAGCGCTGCGGATGGAGCCGACGTTGCGGAGGTCGTCGGTCTGGTCGATCACGAGGCGGAGGAAGTCCTGCTGCCGGGTGATCCGGTCGAGGTCGGAGGCGTTGCCGAGCGTCCGCCAGCGACCGTCATCACCCTGCTCCTGCATGCTCCGGCTCCGCACGTAGGCCAGCGCTTCGTCGCCACCGAGCTCGACGAAGCCGACGTCCTCGATGAGGAAGCCGGTCTCGACGTCGCGCTGGGGTCGCTCGAAGCAGACCTCGACGCCCCCGACGATGTCGACGAGCTCGCGGAAGCCGTTCCAGTTGACGTGCACGTAGTGCTGGATGGGGACGTCGAGGTTGAGCTTCACCGTCTCGATGAGGCGCTCGGCCCGGGCGTCCTCGTCATCGAGGTTGAAGGCGGCGTTGATCTTGGCCTCGAAGTTGCCGTCGTCGTCGACGATCTCGACCCACAGGTCCCGCGGGATCGACAACAGGCTGGCCGACCCGTCGGAGGGCTCGACGCGCAGCAGCATGATCGTGTCGGCCAGGCTCTGGCCCGCCTCGTCCTCCCGATCGGTGAGGATGGCGTCGTCGGCGTCGACGCCGCTGACGTCGTCGGAGCCCACGATCAGGAAGTTCTGCGCCGGGCCGGCCGGACCGATCGGGTCGCCGTCGTCGCCCGCGCCACCACCCGTGATGAGCTCCTCGGCCGTCACCTCGTCGCCGCCCTGACCCTCCTCGTTGCCGTCGAGCCCGGCCACCTCGACCCGGTCGATGCGCGAGAGGACGCTGGCGACGTAACCGAGCACGCCGGCGCCGGCGAGGAGCACGATCGAGGTGGTGGTGAGGCCGATGATCGCCAGTCGCTGGCGCCAGGTCCTCCCCGGACGGGTCATGGAGCGCGAAACCTACCGGGGGGTCGGGCGTCGTGGGCGTCGGGCGTCGTCCGGCGGGAGCCCCACCAGCAGCGCCAGCGCCTCGTACCAACGGGGGCCGGGGCGTTCGACGGGCACCCGGAGGTCGGCGACGCCCCGTGCGTCGAAGATCACGTCGTCGTCATGGACGAGCCGGATCATCGGACCGACGAACGCGTCGACCTGGGCGAGCGTCTCGGCGGGGATCTTCGTCGAGGCGAGGACCGCGCCGAACACGAGCCGGTGCCGAGCCAGCCAGTCGGCGTCGAAGTCGGCCGGGGCGACCAGCTCGACACGGTCACCGAGCGCACCGGGCGGCGCCTGGGACACGACGGTGACCGCCAGCTCGGGTCGATGCTCGGCGAGCCCTCGACCGACCGCGGCGAGGAGCGGCAGATCCTGGGCGAGGACGAGCAGCCGGTCGGGCCGGCGCACCTCGCGTGCCGATCGCAGGCGGTGCGGTCGCGAGGTCACGTCGGTCAGCGACGGACGGTCGTGGAGCTCGGTGCGCCACCGGTGGACGAACCCCTGGCGCCGCTCGTCCATCATCTCGGCCGCCGCCGTCGCCGAGCTGGTGCCGTGGTGGTGGTGGAGCACCGGCACGGACGGCACGACCTCGGTCCGCCACCCTCTCCGGGCGAACCGGTACAGCAGATCGACGTCCTCGAAGTAGCCGGCGCCGAAGGCGGCGTCGAAACCGCCCTCGGCGAGGAAGGCGTCGGTCGAGACGAGCAGGCACGCGGCCGAGACGTAGTCGACCGGTCGGGTGACGCGGTCGTCGGCCAGCTCGGCGGCCGGGCCCCGGCCGAGCGCGAGCGTCTCACCGGACGGGCCGACC
>JBCCTY010000410.1:0-2505 GCA_039197885.1 Actinomycetota bacterium
ATCGGCTGACCCCGACGACGGGATCGACGGTGTCGATGACGGCCTGCGCACCGTCGACGCCTGCGTGTTGACCGGTCCGATCACGCTGGGCGACGGCGAGCCGACCGGTGAGGAGCCCGACAACGACCCGTCGACGGCCGACCCGAACGAGAACCTCACCGTCGACCTCGGGTTCTGGCGACCCGACTTCGACCTGGCGCTCCGCACCCAGCTCGTCGATGGCCGCAACCGGGCGACCGTCGCCGTCGGCGACCAGGTGACGTTCCGCATCACCGTCTTCAACCAGGGCGAGCTCGACGCGTGCGGCATCGACGTCGTCGACTACCTGCCCGAGGGCCTGACGCTCGACGATCCCGACTGGACCGGGCTCGGCGAGGGCATCGCCTCGATCACCCTGCCGGGCACGATCCCCGCCGGAGGGTCGACGACGGTCGACATCACGGTGCGGGTCGGGGTCGGGGCGACCGGCGTGCTCGACAACGTCGCCGAGATCTCGTCGGCGACGCCCTGCGTCGGCGACGTCCCGGTGGTGATGCCGAACGGCGAGCTGCTCCCCGATGTCGACTCCGTCGCCGACTCGACCGACGACGAGACCCCGGTCGACGACGAGATCGACAACGGCGGCGCCGACGAGGACGACCACGACCTCGCCCGGCTCGAGATCGTCGGTGGTGGCGCACCCGGTGGCGGGGGCGGCGAGCTGCCCCGGACCGGTGGCGAGCCGCGGCCACTGCTCGTCTCGGCCGCGGCGCTGATGTTGTGGGGCCTGCTCTTCCTCGGACTGCGACCCTCGGATCCCTAGCCGACCCAGAGCTCGGTGTCGGGATGGAACTGGCTCCAGGCGAACCAGAACGCCTGGTGGCTCGCGACCTCGCCGCCGCCGGTCAGCTCGGCCACGAGTCCGGCACCGTCGGTCAGCACCCGCACACCGGCGAGCTCGACGTCGCCGCCGGCGTCGAGCGCGACCCGGGCGGCCTCGGCATCGAAGGCCACCGGGCCGTCCGGCCCGACCACGCCGATGACCGGGTCCTGGGCCTCGAGCCGCTCATCGACGTCACCCACCGGGAAGATCGGACCGTCGTCGTCACGGCCCCGCAGTGGATCGAGCGGGTACTCGCGTCCGAGGCCGCCGTCCTCGGCGACGATCGTGGTGTCGGGATGGGCGGCCTTCCAGTCGGCCCACGTCGCGGTCACGACCGGCACGGCCTCGAGCTGCACGCCGGCCTCGCGGAGCGGCCCGCTCACGGCGTTGCCGAGGAAGGTGTCGAAGACCGAGAACGTGTTGAGCTCGAACATCACCTTGTTGGAGCGGCTGAGCAGGCCCGACGTGCGCAACTCGAGTGGTGTGGTCTCGGCATCGACGTCGTCGGTGAACCAGGCCTGGGCCGAACCGCAGAGGGTGCAGTACGGCACGCCGATGCGGCGACCGCCGAGGGTGTCGTTCACCATCTCGTGCACCTCCATGATGTTGCGGGGGTAGGCACGGGCCTCGCCGTTGATCACGATGCCGAACACGAGCCGGTCGTCGGGGTACCAGTCACCGCCGGAGGCCGCGGTCACCACCGGGTCGTTGAGGGCCGGGATGCAGCCCCGTGGGCACGGCTCATCGGTCTCGTCGATCGGGCGGTCGTCGATGAGGACCCCACCCCACGACACCCAGCGCCAGTCGATGTCGGCGTCGGCATCGGCGAAGAACGGCTCCCACGACGGCTCGATCACCTCGAACGGGACCCGCTTCCAGTCGACGTAGCCCGGCGGGGCCGGGACGTCCCAGGCGATCAGACGGTCGGTCGCCGGTTGCCAGGCGAGTTGGTCTGGGATGTCGCTCTCCGTGAGGCGCTCGAAGGAGCTGATGAGCGAGTCCGACACGCTGCCCTGTTGGAAGAAGCGCAGCAGGTCGCTGAAGAACCACGCGATCCGGACGTCGCCCGACTGCCCGAGCCGCTCGATGGCACCCCGGTCGGCCTGGGTCGTCACGGAGGCGGCGAGCAGATCGAGATCGGCGATCACCTCGTCGGAGAGGGGTCCGTCCGGCACCTCGACGGTAAGCGGCGGGATCTCGGCGCCGAACGCATCGATCACCCCGGAGGTCGGACCGAGGCCCGCCGAGGAGGCGGTCGTCTCCGGTGCGGCGTCGGTGGTCTCGACATCGGTCGTCTCGACGTCGTCCGAGTCGGCGGCGGAGCCGTCGTCGCTGCTGCACGCCGCCATGAGGAGGGCGGTGGCCACCAGGGTCGATCCGAGTCGTCGCTTCGCGATGCGGTTCACATGGTCCGCAACGCCGCTGACCTGCCCGGGAACTCCCACACGCTCCGGTGTTCCGCGGACGTTCACGACCTCGAGCCGCTCGCGCATGGCGGCTTCTTGCTCCGGGGGTGGGGCTCGAACCCACGACCTCGCGATGAACAGGCCGCTCGCTCCTGCCAGCTCCTCGTACCCGAGGGCGGTGTTGCTCCGGGGGTGGGGCTCGAACCCACGACCTCGCGATGAACAGGCCGCTCGCTC
>JBCCTY010000411.1:0-2461 GCA_039197885.1 Actinomycetota bacterium
ATCGTCGATCGGGTGAAGGAGCTCATCAAGTTCAAGGGCTTCCAGGTCCCGCCGGCCGAGCTCGAGGCGTTGCTCGTCACCCACCCGGGCGTCGCCGACGTCGCCGTCATCGGCGTGCCCGACGACGAGGCCGGCGAGCTGCCGAAGGCCTTCGTCGTCAGGAAGCCGGGCGAGGACGCGAGCGCCGAGGACCTGCAGGCCTTCGTGGCCGAGCACCTGGCCTCCTACAAGCAGGTGCGCCTCGTCGAGTTCATCGACGAGATCCCGAAGTCGGCGTCGGGCAAGATCCTCCGTCGCATGCTGCGCGACCAGGGTTGAACCGGACGCGCTCGTGGTGCGCATCGCCTCCTTCGAACTCGACGGTCGGTCCGCCTTCGGGGTGGTGACCGACGACGGCGTCCACGACCTGTCGGGCGGCCCGGCCGACGACCTCGTCGACGCCGTCACCTCCGGCGACGACCTGGCTCGGCGAGCCGGCACGGTGCCCACCGTCGACGCGGCCGCCATCGCCTGGTTGCCGCCGGTCCCGAACCCGGCCCGGATCCTGTGCGTCGGCCTGAACTACCGCGACCACGCCGAGGAGTCGGCCACCATCGCGCCATCGGGAGACCGCCCGACGATCTTCACCCGCTTCGCCTCGTCGGTCGTCGGCCACGAGCGACCGCTCCTGGCCCCGACCGCCAGCGACACCTTCGACTACGAGGGCGAGGTCGCGGTGGTGATCGGGCGTCGGGGCCGCAACATCGCGGTCGACGAGGCGCTCGATCACATGCTCGGGCTCACGCCCTTCATGGACGGCAGCGTGCGCGAGTTCCAGCGTCACACGTCGCAGTTCACCCCGGGCAAGAACTTCGACGACTCGGGCGCCAGTGGCCCCTGGATCACGACGCTCGACGAGATCGACGACCTCGACGCCGTCACGGTGACCACGCGGGTCGACGGTGAGGTGCGCCAACACGCGCCGCTGGGCGACCTCATCACCCCGATCCCGGAGATCATCGCCTACTGCTCGAGCTTCACGACCCTCGAACCCGGCGATGTCATCGCCACCGGTACCCCGGGCGGCGTCGGTGTCGCTCGGGACCCGGCGCTGTTCCTCCGTCCCGGAATGACCGTCGAGGTCGAGGTGTCGGCGGTCGGCACGCTGCACAACCCGGTCGTCGCCTCGCGCTGATCAGCGCGCTCGAACCGAGCGACTTGAGCTCAGGGGCGGACGGCCCGGACGATGGCGCCGTGGAGACCCGGTCCGGTCTCGTGGGTGAGCTCGATGGACGCGTCGACGAGGCCGCTGCGCTCCAGCAACTCCAGGTACTCGCCGTGGCGGAGGGCGCCGGCGCCGCACTCGGCCCAGGCGGCACCGTCGGTGGATCGCTCGGCGTCGTCGTCGGCGACGACGTCGGAGATCGCCACCCGGCCGCCGGGCCGCAGCACCCGCGCCACCTCCGCGAAGACCGGTGCCTTGTCGGGCGCGAGGTTGACCACGCAGTTCGAGATCACCACGTCGACCGACGAGTCCGGCAGCGGCACCGACTCGATCATGCCGTGGAGGAAGTCGACGTTGGTCACGCCGGCATCGGCAGCGTTGTGCCGCGCCAACTCGAGCATCTCCTCGAGGAAGTCGACGCCGTAGGCGGTGCCACCCGGAGCGACCCGGCGGGCCGAGAGCACCACGTCCATCCCACCGCCCGAGCCGAGATCGAGCACGTCCTCACCGGGCCGGAGATCGGCCAGGGCGTAGGGGTTCCCGCACCCCATCGACAGGTTGGCGGCGGCCTCGGGGACGGCATCGACGCTGTCGGCGTCGTAGCGGGCCGCCCCCCATCGCTCGTCCTCACCGGCGCAGGAGCCGCGGGTTCGTGCCGCCTCCCGGTAGTAGTCGCGGACCTCGTCGCGCAGTGCCTGGTCGTCGGTCATGTCACAGCTCCCGTGGATCGAGGGGCGTCTTCCCCATGACGACCTCGGCCGCCGACGGGAAGCAGTCGATGCAGGCGTGGTTGACCCGCCAGCGGCTCGAGGTGCCGATGTGCTCGACGAGCACGAACCGCACCTCGGCCAGCTTGGCGAGGTGGTGCGACACGGTGGACTGCCCGACGTCGAGCCGCTCGGTCAGCTCACCCACGCTCATCGGTTCGTCGGCGGTGGCGAGGAGCTGGAGCAGCAGCACCCGGGTCGGATCGCCGAGCGCCCGGAACCACCCCGCCCACTCCCCTGCCGTGGCCCGGTCGAGTCGGCCGTCGATCACCTGTTTCATCGATGATCGACGATATTCGATGAAAGAGGCTCCGTCCAGACCGGTACCGTCGCTCCCGTGACCGCCGATCCGCTCGATGCCGGTGAGCTGACCGCCTGGCTCCGGGCGATCCGATCGACCCTCGTCGACGGCGCCGACGCCGACGTCCCGTGCGACGGCTGCACGGCCTGCTGCCGGTCGTCCCAGTTCCTCCACATCGCACCGGACGAG
>JBCCTY010000412.1:0-2441 GCA_039197885.1 Actinomycetota bacterium
CACCTCGACAGCGAGCACCTGCTCTACCTGCTCTACACATCGGGCACCACGGCCAAGCCCAAGGGCATCATGCACACGACCGGCGGCTACCTCACCCAGGTCGCCTTCACCCACAAGTACGTGTTCGACCTCCGGCCCGACGACGACGTCTACTGGTGCGCCGCCGACATCGGCTGGGTGACCGGGCACAGCTACATCGTCTACGGACCGCTGACCAACGGCGCGACCTCGGTCATGTACGAGGGCACGCCCGACACGCCCGGACGTGACCGGCTCTGGGACATCGTCGAGCGCTACGGCGTGACCCAGCTCTACACGGCACCGACGGCGATCCGGATGTTCATGAAGTGGGGGGCCGAGGAGCCGGCGAAGCACGACCTGTCGTCACTGCGCGTCCTCGGCACGGTCGGCGAGCCCATCAACCCCGAGGCGTGGATGTGGTACCGCACCCACATCGGTGGCGAGCGCTGCCCGATCGTCGACACGTGGTGGCAGACCGAGACCGGCGGGCACATGATCACCCCGCTACCCGGTGTCACGACCACCACGCCGGGGTCGGCCTGTCACACCATCCCGGGGGTGGTCGCCGAGCTCGTCGACGACGAGGGCCGGCCCATCGAGCAGGGCGGCGGCTACCTCACGATCACCGAACCGTGGCCGTCGATGCTGCGCGGCATCTGGGGTGACCCCGAGCGCTACCGCGACACCTACTGGTCCCGCTTCGAGGGCCGTTACTTCGCCGGCGACGGCGCCAAGCTCGACGAGAACGGCTATCTGTGGTTGCTCGGTCGCGTCGACGACGTCATGAACGTCTCCGGTCACCGGATCTCCACGACGGAGGTCGAGTCGGCGCTCGTCGACCACCCTGCGGTCGCCGAGGCCGCCGTCGTGGGCGCCACCGACGACGTCACCGGCCAGGCCATCGTCGGCTACGTCATCCTGCGCGGCACCCACGAGGGCTCGGCCGACCTCCGCGAACAGATCCGCGGCCACGTCGCGGACAAGCTCGGCAAGATCGCTCGCCCGAAGATGGTGGTGGACGTCCCGGATCTCCCGAAGACTCGCTCGGGCAAGATCATGCGGCGTCTGCTGCGCGACCTGGCCGAGGGCCGCGAGCTCGGCGACACCACGACGTTGGCCGATGCCGCGGTCGTCGACGAGATCGTCGCGCGCGCCGCCGAGGCGGCCGGAGGTTGAGCGGCACTCCCTGGACCTGGACGTGGCGCGAGGAGCCCATCGAGCCGGGCCCGTGCGTCGTCGTCGACATCGACGGGGTGGTGGCCGACGCGGTCCATCGCCAGCACTTCCTGCAGGGACGCAAGCAGTGGGGTCGCTTCTTCGAGGCCGCCGATGGCGACGACCTCATCGACGAGGTGGCCGAGCTGCTGGTGCTCCTGCGCGACGACCTCGTCGTCGTGCTCCTCACCGCTCGGCCCGACAGCATCTTCGACACGACCCACCAGTGGCTCCTGCGTCACGAGGTCCGGTGGGACCTGCTCATCATGCGTGGCTACGGCGACTACGCCCCGTCACCCGACGTCAAGCGGGCCGAGCTGCGCGAGCTGCGGGCTGCTGGGTTCAATCCCCGCCTGGCCCTCGACGACGATCCTCGCAACGTCGCCATGTTCCGTTGCGAGGGTGTGCCGTGCCTGGAGATCCCGTCCGGCTATCACACCGGCGATGCCTCCTCGACGGCCTGACACCTGCTGCACCTCCCTGAACGGTCCGTCAGCTCCGACGCGACGCCGGTGTGGGCCGATCGTGGCGTCGGTAGATTCGGGATCCGAGACGAGGTGTGAACGAACGCCATGAAGAACGGATTCAAGACCGCAGTCCTGTTGGCCGGCCTGTCCGGCTTCTTCCTGTTCATCGGGGCCACCCTGGGTGGCTCGACCGGCATGGTGATCGCCCTGGTCGCCGCGTTCGGCATGATCGGCATGTCCTACTGGAAGAGCGACGCGCTCGCGATTCGCTCGGCCCGCGCCGTCCCGGCGGAGGAGGAGCAGTACCCGCAGTACTACGCCATCATGCGCGACCTCACCGAGCGGGCCGACATGCCGATGCCCCGGCTCTACATCACGCCCGACGCCCAGCCCAACGCCTTCGCCACGGGTCGCAACCCCGACAACGCCGCGGTCGCGGTGACGGCCGGGCTCATGCAGGTGCTGTCCTGGGAGGAGATCCGTGGTGTGCTCGCCCACGAGCTCGCCCACGTGCGCAACCGCGACATCCTGATCGGGTCGGTCGCCGCGGCCATCGCCACCGCCATCACCTTCATCGCCAACTTCGCCCAGTTCGCGCTGATCTTCGGTGGCGGGCGTGACAGCGACCGCAACCCCCTCGCCGACCTGGCCATGATCATCCTGGCCCCGCTGGCCGCCGGTCTGATCCAGATGTCGATCAGCCGCAGCCGCGAGTACGAGGCCGACCGCACCGCCGCC
>JBCCTY010000413.1:0-2416 GCA_039197885.1 Actinomycetota bacterium
CGACGAGATCACCTCGGTCGCCACACCCGACGTCCGGGCCCGCGTCGCTGCGGCCGCCGAGGCGCTGGCCGCTGCAGGAGCCGAGGTCGGCGAGGTGTCGGTCCCCGCGTCCAAGCAGGGACTCACCGCCTACTACCTGGTGGCCCCGGCCGAGGCATCGTCCAACCTGGCTCGTTTCGACGGGGTGCGGTACGGCCTTCGGGTCGACGGCGTGGACGTGGCCGAGATGATGGTCAACAGCCGCACCGCCGGCTTCGGGCCCGAGGTGAAGGCCCGCATCATGCTCGGCACCTACGCCCTGTCGGCCGGGTACTACGACGCTTACTACGGCCGGGCGCAACGCCTCCGTGTGCTCCTCCAGCAGGAGTTCGCCGCCGCCTACGAGCGCTTCGACGTGTTGCTCGGTGCCACCTCGCCGACGACGGCGTTCCGCTTCGGTGACCGGGTCGACGATCCGCTGGCGATGTACGCCTCCGACCTCTGCACCCTGCCGAGCAGCCTCGCCGGCGACTCGGCGATCAGCGTGCCCTTCGGCACCGGCGACGACGGCCTCCCGGTCGGGGTGCAGCTGCTCGGACCAGCGCTCGGGGAGGAACGGATCTTCCGAGCCGCCGCCGTCCTGGAAGACGCGATTCGCACGGAGGACGCAGCGTGAGCGACGACGTCTGGACCCACGAGGGGTACGAGCTGGTCTGCGGCCTGGAGGTGCACGTCGAGCTGGCGACCGCCTCGAAGCTGTTCAGCCCGGCACCGAACCGCTTCGGCGACGATCCCAACACCAACATCGACCCGGTGTGCGTCGGGCTGCCCGGCACGTTGCCGGTGCTGAACCGCCAGGCCGTCGAGCTGGCGATCCGCCTCGGCCTCGCCCTCGACTGCGACATCCGTCCGAGCGTCTTCGCGCGGAAGAACTACTTCTATCCGGACATGCCGAAGGACTTCCAGATCAGCCAGTACGAGCTGCCGATCTGCGCGGACGGGCACCTCGAGCTGCCGTCCGGGCACGTCGTGGGCATCGAACGGGCCCACCTCGAGGAGGACACCGGCAAGACCACGCACGTCGGCGGTGGTGGGCGCATCCACGACGCCACCTACTCCCTCGTCGACTACAACCGATCCGGGGTGCCGCTGCTCGAGATCGTGAGTCGTCCCGACATCCGCACGCCCGACCAGGCTCGCTCCTACGCCGGGGAGCTCCGGGCGATCCTGCTCGCGACCGGCGTGTCCGACGCGCGGATGGAGGAGGGCTCGATGCGCGTCGACGCCAACGTCAGCGTGCGTCCGATCGGCGCCGACGAGCTCCGCACCCGCTGCGAGATCAAGAACCTCAACTCGATCCGCTCGCTCGGTCGGGCCATCGAGTACGAGGCCCGCCGCCACGTCGCGCTCTACGAGGAGGGCGACGCTCCCGACCAAGAGACCCGCCACTGGGACGAGGAGGGCGGCCGAACCCACACCCTCCGGTCGAAGGAGGAGGCGTACGACTACCGCTACTTCCCCGACCCCGACCTGCCGCCGCTGCACCCCGATCCGGCGTGGATCGAGCGCGTCGCCGCCGACCTCCCCCCGATGCCGGCCGCCCGCCGCCGGGCCCTGGCCGAGGCCGCCGGGACCGAACCGGGCGAGGTCGCGTTGATCGTCGAGCGCTCGCTCGACGACCTCGCGCTCGGGGCCATCGGGGCGGGCGCCGATGCCGCCCGGGTGCTCGTCCACGCCACCCAGAACCTCGGCGAGGACGCGACCGGCCTCGACGCCTCGGCCTTCGCCGAGCTGGTCCGGATGGAGACCGGTGGTGACCTCACCGCCACGCAGGCCAAGCAGGTGCTCGCGGGCATGGTCGAGACCGGTCGGTCTCCGGCGGACATCGCCGCCGAGCGGGGCTTCGAGGCCATGGACGCCGGTGACCTGCACGCCATCATCGACGGCATCGTCGAGGCACACCCCGACGAGTGGCAACGCTTCGTCGAGGGTGACCAGAAGGTCATGGGCTTCTTCGTCGGCCAGGTCATGAAGGCGACGCAGGGCCAGGCCGACGGCAAGGCGGTCTCGGCCCGGCTCCGCGAGCTCACCTGAGCGCCCCCTCGGCGATGTCGCGGACAGACTGGTCGATGTGAGGCTGCTCATCGTCGAGGACGAACCGGATCTCGCCGACGCGCTCGCCGCCGGCCTGCGGGCCGAGGGCTACGCCGTCGACGTCGCCAACGACATCGCCGGCGCGAGCGAACGCCTCGTGCTCACGACCTACGACCTCGTGGCGCTCGATCTCGGACTGCCAGACGGCGATGGCCTCGAGCTCTGTCGAGCCGTGCGCTCCGGTCAGGTCGGTCCGAACTCCGACACGCGCGTCCTCGTCATCACGGCCCGCGATGCGTTGGAGGAGCGGATCCGTGGCCTCGACACCGGTGCCGACGACTAC
>JBCCTY010000414.1:0-2414 GCA_039197885.1 Actinomycetota bacterium
CCGGCATCGGGACGATGGTCACGTCCGAGCCGGTCCCCGACGGGGAGGAGCTGGCATGACCCTCATGAACACGTACCCACCGCACACGACGGTCTTCGAGCGAGGGCTCGGCACCGAGCTGTGGGACACCGAGGGCCGCCGCTACCTCGACTTTCTCTGCGGGCTCGCCGTCACCTCGCTCGGGCACTCGCACCCTGCCGTCGCCGAGGCGGTCGCCGGGCAGGCCACGCAGCTCCAGCACGTGTCGAACCTGTTCGGCACGACGGTCGGCCCCGAGGTCGCGGCGACGATCGACCGCCTGCACGGTGGCGGCGGCAAGGTCTTCTTCGCCAACTCCGGGGCGGAGGCGAACGAGTGCGCCATCAAGATCGCCCGCAAGCACGGCGGCAGGGGGCGCCACGTCGTCATCACGACCTACGGCTCGTTCCACGGCCGGACGCTCGCGGCCCTCGCCGCCACCGGCCAGCCGTCGAAGCACGAGCCGTTCCAGCCCGTGCCCGAGGGCTTCCGCCACGTCGCCCTCAACGACCTCGACGCCATGGAGGCGGCGATGGACGACACCGTCGCCGCCGTCTTCATCGAGCCGATCCAGGGTGAGGGCGGTGTGAACCCGGCCGACCCGGAGTGGCTGCGCGGCACCGCCGAGCTGTGCCGCGAGCGAGGGGTCCTCCTGATGCTCGACGAGGTGCAGACCGGGATGTGTCGCACGGGGGAGTGGTGGGGCTACCAGCACTACGACGTCGAGCCCGACGTGGTGCCGATGGCCAAGGCCCTCGGCAACGGCATGCCCATCGGGGCCTGCTGGGCCACGGGTGAGGCCGCCGAGGCGTTCGTGCCCGGCGACCACGGTTCGACCTACGGCGGACAACCGCTGGCCTCGGCGGCGGCCCGAGCCGTGCTCCGGGTGATGGAGGACATCGACGCCGCCGGCCTCGCCCGCAAGCAGGGGGAGCGCCTCCGTGAGGGCCTGCTCGCCCGGGAGTGGGTCGACAGCGTCCGAGGGCTCGGCCTGCTCCTCGGCGTCGAGATCACCGACGCCGCCCGGGGCGGGCGCACGGCACCGCAGATCGCCGCCCAGTTGCTCGACGCCGGTCTCGTCGCCAACGGCATCACGCCGACGGCGCTGCGGATGGCGCCGCCCCTGACGGTCAGCGACGCCGAGCTCGACGAGGCGCTCGCCATCTGCGATCGGGTGGTCGCCGGAGGAGGATCGTGATGCGCGGCTTCCTGGAGATCGACGACCTGACCCCGGCCGAGGTCGTGGAGGTGCTCGACCGCTCCGAGGCCAAGGACCCCGCCCCGGCGCTGGCCGGTCAGGGCGCGGCGTTGGTGTTCGAGAAGCCCTCGGCCCGGACCCGCAACTCGATGGAGATGGCGGTCGTCCAGCTGGGCGGGCACCCGGTGACGATCCGGCCCGACGAGATCGGCATCGACACCCGGGAGACGGCCGAGGACGTCGCCCGCACCCTCGCCCAGTACCACTCGGTGATCTGCGCCCGGGTGTTCGAGCACCACAAGTTGGAGCGGATGGGGGCCGTGATCGACGTGCCGCTGGTGAACATGCTCTCCGACGACGCTCACCCGCTCCAGGCACTCGCCGACCTGCTGACCATCCGCCAGCACTTCGGGCGGCTCGAGGGGTTGTCGGTCGCCTACGTCGGCGACGCCAACAACGTCTGCCGGTCGCTGATGATCGGTGCGGCGTTGTGTGGCATGGGCGGACGGGTTGCCTCGCCCCCGGGCTACGACCTGGGCGACGCAGAGATCGACCACCTGCGAGGTCTGGGCATGGAGGTCGTCTCGACCCACGTCCCGGAGGAGGCCGTGGTCGGGGCCGACGTGGTCTACACCGACGTCTGGGCGTCCATGGGGCAGGAGGACGAGACCGAGCAGCGCCTCAGGGAGTTCGACGGGTTCACCATCGACTCGGCGCTGTTCGGCGAGGCGTCCGGCGACGCCGTGTTCCTGCACTGCCTGCCGGCCCACCGGGGCCAGGAGGTCACCCATGAGGTGCTCGAGTCGCCGTCGAGCCTGGTGTGGCCGCAGGCCCAGAACCGGATGCACACCGCCCGCGGGCTGCTGTCGTTCCTCCTGGACTGATCGATGGGCAAGACGCAGCGCCAGCACGCCATCGAGCGAATCCTCACCGAACACGCGGTGACCAGCCAGGGGGCGCTCGTCGAGCTGCTCGCGGCCGACGGGATCGACGCCACCCAGGCGACGGTCTCCCGTGACCTGGACGAGCTCGGTGCGGTCAAGGTCCGGATGCCAGGGGGTGAGCTCGTCTACGCGGTGCCGGAGGTGGCCCACGACCGACACGCGCCGGACGACCACCTCCGTCGGGTGCTGTCGGACTGGGTCGTGTCGGTGGCGCTCGCCCCGCCGCTGGTCGTCCTCAAGACCCCACCCGGCTC
>JBCCTY010000415.1:0-2336 GCA_039197885.1 Actinomycetota bacterium
CCGCCTCCCTGGTCGGTCATGCCGATCAGCGGAGCGCCGAGCGCGAGCAGCGGCTCGGCGTGGCTGAACTCGTTGATGGCGACGATGCGCTGCGGCTCGACGGGCACGTCCACCGTCCTCCCCATGTCGTCGGTGAACGACTTCATCGCGATGCCGTCGCCTCCACCGCCGGTGTCGTCAGCGTCCACCGGGAGGGTGGTGTCGGGGCGGGAGACATCGGTGTCGCCATCATCGGCGACCGGGGCGGCGTCGACACCGCTCTCGGTCGAGCTCGTCGACTCGCCATCGTCGGCATCACCGCACGCCGACGCGGCGGCGGCCAACACCAGGAGCACTGCTGACAGGCGCCACACCACCGTCGGTACCGCTGCCCACGCCGAGCGAGCTGCCATCGAATCGTCCCTTGTGTCGCGAACAGGTCTCGAAGCCCGGAGTCAACCAAGCCCGCTCGGCGGTCTGGGGCCAACTGCGCGGCGTCAGCGGCCATCGTCGGCGGTCTGGGTGGCCGACGTCGGCGGGCACGGGTGCAGGGGCACCTCTTAAGCTCTGGTAATGGGTCCTGATCCGGTACGACCGCGTTCCGCTGATGCCGAACTCGACGTCGGACCGCTGCCGATCGTCGACCTGGCAACGAGCGACCTCGCGACGTCGAGGCATCGATTGATCTGGGCGTCGAGCGGCAGTGCGCTCCTCCGGCTCGCCGCCTTCCCGATCGTGGTCGGTCCACGGCGGGGAGCGTGGGTGCCGTGTGGTCAACGGATCACCGGCGACTCGACCGCCGAGCTCATCCACGCCTCGTTCGATGCCGGCACCTGGGCGGGTCTGCCTGTGGAGGCGAGGGCGGTGCCGCTCGACGAACTGCTCGTGGCGTCGCTGTTGCATCTCGCGGATCGGTCGGAAGGTGGGCGAGCTGCGGTGCTGCAGTCGGTGATCGCCGACCGACTCGCAGCGGCGTTCGCCGAGTCGACGTTCGGTCCGTCGTACCCGGTCGATCCGGCGGCCCGTCGCGTCGCCGAAGCCGTGGCATCGGATCCTTCGGACCGGCGAAGCCTCGGCGCCTGGGCCCGGGAGGTGGCAGCCAGCGAGCGCACGCTCCGGCGGCGGTTCGTCCAGGAGACCGGCCTGACGTTCACCGACTGGTCTGGAGCGAGCCGGATGCAGCACGCCCGCTCCTTGCTCGACGCCGGATTGGCACGAGCCGTGGTGGCGCGGCGGTGCGGGTACCGGACCACGAAGGCTCTCACGATCGCTCTCCGCTCGGATCGGGAGACGAGCTCCTGCGCCGAGACGCCAGCCACGCCCGAAGCGGTCGGGGATCCCCAGCGCGTCTCGGGTCGGGCCGGAGCGGCCAGTTCGCTGGCGAGGCCGCGACGCCGCACCACGAAGGTCGTCACCGATGCCCTCGCCCGCACGGTCTCCGTCCCGGTGGCCCCGACCAGGGTGGTCGCGATGGCGCAGTTCACGCTGGGTGATCCGCTGCTCGCGATCGACGCCCCGCTCGTCGGGATGGCGATGGACGAGGACAGTTCGACCTGGCACCCACCCCTCGCGGCGGCGCATGACCTCAGGGACATCGTGCGAGTCGGCACCGAGAACCGCCCCGACATCGCAACACTCCGGGAGCTCGAACCGGACCTCATCGTGGCGTACTCCTTCCGAGGCGAACCGCTCGAAGGCGTCGACATCGAGCAGCTCCAGCGAATCGCTCCGACCGTCACCTTCGACGAGGCGCGACCCCGCGACGTCCACCTCGATGAGCTCGCCGCTCTCGTCGATCGTGCCGACGAGCTCGATCGGCAACGACGCTCCTATCTCCGAGCGGTGCGGCGGATCACCGCCGACGTACCCGAGCACGTCCGGAACGAGATCGTCACCCCGGTGATGATCCTCGGCGGGAGGATGTGGTCGCTCACGAACACCAATCCGAGCCCGATCGAGTGCGCGCTCCGCGATCTCGGCCTGCGGCGACCTCGCTTCATCCAGGACGACGAGCTCTACATCCGGCTCGATGTCGAGCAGCAACGTGCCTCACCCGATGAGCCCGACGTCCTGCTCGTCGAGTCACGCAGCGACGCCTCGGTCGTCAAAGGCTGGGACGAACTTCGCGCCGTCGCCCGGCGGCGAGTCTTCGACATCGACACCCCGGCTGGCGTGTCGTATCCATCGGGCGAGGCTGCGCTCGATGCACTGGAGTGCGTGCTGACCCAGCTCGCCGACGCCGCTTGATGCCTCCCCGCCCGAGAGCGAGTCGACGAACGTCTGCATGACATCGAGGCTCGTGTCGTCGCCGTTCGCGACGCCGACGCCCAACACGTCGTGGACGTTCTTGCCTCCAC
>JBCCTY010000416.1:0-2325 GCA_039197885.1 Actinomycetota bacterium
CACCTCGTCACCCGCCTCTGGCACTTCCTGACCGCCACGCAGGTCCCCGGCGCGGCGCTCGATGCGCTCGCCGGCACGCTCGTCAGCAGTGGGTTCACGCTGCGGCCGATGATCCGGGCGCTCCTGCTGCGCGAGGAGTTCCTCACCGGCGTCGGTCGCTCTCCGATCCCACGGCCGCCGCTGGAGTACACCTCCGACCTCCACCGCCTCATCGGGCTGCGCAGCGACGACACCAACCCGCAGTGGAAGCTCCGCCAGATGGGCCAGATGCCCTTCGATCCGCCCAACCCCGCCGGCTGGGAGGACTTCGAGGCGTTCATCTCGGCCTCGGCGTTCCTGACCCGCGCCGGGTTCATCCGCAACCTGGCCTGGAAGGCCAACGGCGACACCAACTTCCTCGATGGCATCGACGACCGCACCCCTGGCGACTCGGTGATGACCACGCTGCGCGCCTTCGGCGTCGAGGACGCCTCGGCGGCGAACCGCCGCATCCTCGAGGACTACGTGGTCCGCGAACGAGGAGAACGAGGTTGGGCCGAACGGGTCAACCTCATCACGACCGTCGCGCTCTCCCCCGACGTGCAGGTGGGCTGAACCATGGGTGACTACCGCGAGATCCACACCGCCCTGTCCGTCCCCAACTCGATGGACGCTGCGTCGATCAGTCGACGCAAGTTCCTGACCTGGGTCGGCGCCGGTGGCGCCGGCCTGGCCGCCGCACCGCTGCTGTCGTCGCAGTTCGCCCGGGCCGCCGAGTTCGTCGGCGCCGCACCGATCGGCGCCAACGACGGCATCCTCGTGCTGCTCCAGCTCGGTGGTGGCAACGACGGCCTCAACATGGTCGCACCGGTCGACTCCGGCCGCTATCGCGACCTTCGTGGCGGCCTCGCCCTCGATCCGGCCGAGGTGCACCGCATCGACGAGGGCCTCGCCCTCCACCCGGCCCTGGTCGGGCTCAAGCAGCGTTACGACAGCGGCCAGGTGGCCGTCGTGTCCGGCGTGGGTGATCCCGACGCCGACATGAGCCACTTCGTCGCCATGGAGCGCTGGAAGCGCGGCATGGGCACCGACATGCCCTGGAGCGGCTGGCTCGGCCGCTACCTCGACGGCGTCGACGATGCCGCCGACCTCGCCGGCATCGCGGTGACCGGCAACGGCGTGCCGCTCGAGCTCGTCGGCCGCAACCGCATCGGCGTCGGCCTCAGCGGCGGCCCTCCCGGCTGGCTCATCTCCGACAACGAGAACGAGATGGACGCCCGCCGGATCGTCGAGCGCTTCGGCGACGCCGATCACGGACTCGGCCCCTGGGGCGACGCCGTCGCCACCTCCGGTGCCGAGGGCCTCCGCTTCGCCGGGCAGATCGAGAGCGTCTCCGAGGGCCTGCCCGACGACGGCTTCGCCGAGGAGATGGCCATCGCGGCCCGCCTCATCAACGCCGGTGTCGGCGCCCGAGTGCTCACGGTCGACCTGGGCGGGTTCGACACCCACCAGGGCCAGAGCTGGCGCCACCAGAACCTGATGGAGCGCCTCGACCTCGGTATCAGCACCTTCTGGAGCGAGCTCGATCCCCGCGTCTCCGGCCAGGTGACGCTGATGACCTTCTCGGAGTTCGGTCGGCGCTACGAGACCAACGGCGCGGCCGGCACCGACCACGGCGTGGCGTCGATGTCGCTGGTGATCGGCCCGAAGGTCAAGGGCGGCGTCTTCGGTGGGGCCCCCAACCTGGGCGCCAGCGACCGCGGCTCCATGGTGACCAACATCGACTACCGCTCGGTCTACGCCTCGGTCCTGGGACCGTGGCTCGGAGGCGACGCCAACGAGGTGCTCGGGGCGAGCTTCGAGGACCTCGGTCTGTTCAACGCCGGTCCGGGCAACGGCACGATCGCCTCGCCCGCTCCCGACCCGAGCGCCTCGCAGGGCTACATCATCGTGACGTCGGGCGGGACGGTGCTGAACTACGGCAACCGTCCCAGCTACGGCAGCTCGGCCGTCACCGACATCGTCGCCGCCGTGGCCAACCCGACCGGTACCGGCTACTGGTTGGCGACCGCCGACGGCGGCGTCGAGACCTTCGGCGCCGTGGCCTTCGCGGGTTCGATGCGGGGCACGCCGTTGAACGGTCGGATCGTGGACATGGCGTGTACGGCTGATGGGTCGGGGTACTGGTTGTTGGGTGAGGACGGCGGGGTGTTCTCCTTCGATGCGCCGTTCCATGGGTCGACGGGGTCGATCCCGTTGAACGCGCCGGTGGTGGGGATGGCCGGGCATCCGGTGGGTGACGGGTACTGGTTCGTGGCGTCCGACGGTGGGATCTTCACCTACGGC
>JBCCTY010000417.1:0-2321 GCA_039197885.1 Actinomycetota bacterium
CCGCCTGCGCCCATCCGCACCGGCTCCCGCCTCCGGCGCATCGCGCACCCGGCCGGCCTCATGCCCGGCTTCGTGCTGATGCTCGGGATCATGCCCTACGCCGCGTTCGCGTCCTATGCACCCGGCCACGCCGAGGACGTCGGCCTCGACGATGCCGGCACGGTGTTCACCGTCTACGCCGCCACGGTGCTGATCGTGCGGCTCGTCGGCGCGAAGGTGCCCGACCGCCTCGGTCTGCGGACCACCTCCACCGCGGCCCTGGTGACCATCGCGACGGGCATGCTCCTCATGGCGACGCTCCAGACTCCGTGGGGCCTCCACCTCGCCGCCGGCGTCTACGCCGTCGGCCAGTCGCTGCTCTACCCGGCGCTCTTCGCCGCAGCGGTCAACAGCGTGGGCGACGACGAGCGCTCCCAGGTGGTCGCGACCTTCACCATGTTCTTCGACATCTCCACCGGCATCGGGGGGCTCGTCCTCGGTGTCGTCGCCGGCTTCGGCGGGCCCGTCGGTGCCTTCCTCGCCGGCTCGGTCATGGCGACCGTCGGCCTCCTCGCCCTGCAGGCGCTGCTCGCCGACCGGGCCGATCAGAGCTCGGACGGGTCCAGTCGCCAGACCTCGTCCTCGCCGACGGCCCGCTCGAGCTGACGCACGGCCCGCTCGGCATCGGCGGAGCCGTCGGACACGACGATGGCCTCGTCGGCCCAGCGGGCGAGCGTCGACTCCCGCGAGCCGATCGCCTTGCCTGCCTCCTGTCGCGACTCGGGCTGGTCGGTGCGGAGCGTGCGCACCTCGACCGCAGCGTCTCGGAGCCGCTGGAACCGGGACTGCGACTCCCGCGGCCACATCGCCTCGGCGTCGGGGAAGGGCAGGACCGCGACGTGCGGCACACCGGCCCGCATCGCCGCCTCGGCGGCGAGCTGCTCGGTGCCGAGCGACAGGCCGGTGAGCACCACGAGGTCGGGTTCGAGCTCGCGCTTGGCCCGGAGGATGTCGACGAGCCGGTCGCGCACCCGCCGATGGGTCGCCTCGTCGTCGTAGCCACCGCCGAGGTCCTTGGCCCGCAGCCCAGTGACCACCACCGTGTGCCCGTCGGGCTTGCCGGTCCCCGCCGGGCGACGCACGGGTTCGTCCTCGTCGAGGTCGGCGACCACCTCCCGTCCGAACCGCTCCCCGGAGCGCCCCGCCTGGGCGGCCGCGGCGCCGGTCGCCAGGCGGTCGGCGGCGTCGTTCCAGGGATCGCCGGAGTGGCCCTTGACCCACTCGAAGTCGACATCGCCCCGCTCGCGGTAGAGCTCGATGAACGGCTCCCACAGGTCGCGGTTGGCGACGGGCTCCTTCTTGGAGTTCTTCCACCCCCGCTTCAGCCACCCCTCCCACCAGCGCTGCTTGAAGCAGTTCACGACGTAGGTCGAATCGCTGACGATCACCAGCGGCCCGTCGTTGGCCCGTACGGCCTCGTACGCGGCACGCAGCTCCATCCGCTGATTGGTCGTGCGCGGATCGGCGCCCGAGGCGAACGGCCCGTCCGGCACGACCCAGGCCCAGCCCCCCGGCCCCGGGTTCCCGGAACAGGCGCCGTCGGTGTAGGCCCGGGTGGTCATGGCCGGCGACCCTACCGCCACGGCACGAGCGACGACCGCGACGTGTAAACGCTTCCACCAGCGCGCACCGCCCCCCTCGCCAGGTGGCAGCATGGAGGCATGATCTTCGACGGCTTCGTGCACCAGCTGCCCGACATCGACCCGGGTGAGACGGCCGAGTGGCTCGACTCCTTCGAGGCCGTCGTCGACGAACGGGGCCGGGCGCGCGGGCGCTTCCTCATCTCCAAGATCCAGGAGCGTGCGCGAGAGCTCCAGGTGCAGGTGCCGGCCGCGGTCTCGTCGCCGTACATCAACACCATCTCGCCCGAGCGCGAGCCGTGGTTCCCCGGCGACGAGCACATCGAGCGCCGCATCCGCGCCTTCATCCGCTGGAACGCCGCCGTGATGGTGTCCAACGCCAACAAGATCGCCGACGGCATCGGCGGCCACCTCTCGACGTTCGCCTCGTCCGCGGCGCTCTACGAGGTCGGCCTCAACTGGTTCTTCCGGGGCAAGGACACCGGACAGCCCGGTGATGCCGTCTACTTCCAGGGCCACGCCGCACCCGGCGTCTACGCCCGCGCCTACCTCGAGGGCCGACTCACCGAGGACGACCTCGACCACTTCCGCCGCGAGATCGGCCGCACCGGCCTCTCGTCGTACCCCCACCCCCGACTCATGCCGGAGTTCTGGGAGTACCCCACGGTGTCGATGGGCCTCGGTCCGCTCAACGCGATCTAC
>JBCCTY010000418.1:0-2312 GCA_039197885.1 Actinomycetota bacterium
CTCGAGGTCGTCGGCGACCTGGTCGACGAGGGCATCGCCGAGACGACGGACGGCGAAGAGGACCGCTCGTCGCCCCGCTGGCAGCGGTGGTGGCACCACGACCTCGCCCGAGGACGGGGTCGGGTCGACGCGCTCGATGTCGTTCCCCGGTGCCATCGCCCGACAGCGTAGGGAGGCGCACGCCCGCTCCGGGTGGTCCACGGAGGCCACCGCGGTCGGGCCGAACGGCCCATGTCCCGGTGCCGTGACCGGCGCGACGCTGTCGGTGACGAGGACACGGACCGGGGGGACGGACCATGACCGCCAGCACGACCCATCGCTCACCACTGCGCCCGCTGACCGGCGTCGGCCGGGACGGGTCGGATCGGACGAGGTTGATCTGGGTCGCCCTCCGGATCGCGATGGGCTGGACCTTCCTCTGGGCGTTCCTCGACAAGTTCGTCGGCCTGGGGTTCTCGACGTGCCGAGCCGAGGACGGTGCCATCGACGTGGCCTGCGACGCGGCCTTCGTCAACGGCGGCTCGCCGACCCACGGCTTCCTCACGTTCGCGACCGAGGCGAGCCACACCGGCTCGTGGTTCTCGTGGATGGCGTCGGACGCACCCGACCAGATCGTCGTCACCGACTGGCTCTTCATGTTCGGCCTGGCCGGTGTGGGGCTCTCGCTGACCTTCGGCTTCCTGAGCCGGATCGGTGCTGCGGGCGGCACCGCGATGCTGCTCTTCATGTACCTCGCCGGCTACGTCTGGCCCGCGTCGAACCCGTTCTGGGACACCCACCTGCTGCAGGCGCTCGTCTGCGTCGGGCTCATCGTCGCCGACGCCGGCCGCACCTTCGGCCTCGGGCCGTGGTGGCGAGGCCTCGCCGGCGTCCAGGAGCGGCCGATCCTCTGGTGACGCCGAGGTGAGGCTGCCCGGGGCTCACACGGGCGTGGTCGACCACCAGGGATGGTGGGCGGCGAAGACGGCCCGGGCCTCGGCCTCGGTGGCGGGGCCGAGCGCGCCGGTCGGCGCGGCCGACTCGGTCGGGTCGAGCTTCGGGCCGCACTCGGGCGTCTCGATGCCGTGGAGACGGGCGGCGTTGCCACCGAGGATCATCGTCTTCGCCTCGTCGGTGAGCTCCGGGTAGCCGTGGCGCTCCTGGAGCTCGGCGCTGATCTCGAAGGTCCGGAACGCCTCGATCTGTGCCTGCGGTGACCCGTACCAGATGGAGTCGGTGCCCCAGAGGATCCGCTCGGGTCCGAACGTCACCAGCAGCTTCCCGAGCGCGTGCGCGGCCTGGGTCGGGTCGCGGAGCAGGTTGAACCACGTCGAGCCGAGCTCGGCGAAGACGTTGCCGTCCGCCCCGATCCCGGCGCTGTCCACCGAGGCGATCAGCCGGTCGATGCCGGCGTTCGGCGCGGCCGGGTCGTAGGGCCCCTCCACCACACCGGGCTGGTAACCGGAGTGGTAGACGAGGAAGGAGAGGTCGGGGTTGGCGGCCGCCGCCGGACCGATGTCGACCGGCGAGGCGAAGCGGTCGTTCCCGAAGCCCTTGTGCACGGCGACCATCGGCGCGCCGAGCTCGCGGACCCGGTCGAGGAAGCGCTGACCCACCTGGGCGGCCTCCGGGTCGTGGTCGTCGAGGAACCAGCCGGTGCCGACGTGGGTGTAGGTCTTCCAGGCGACGATGTCGTGGTCGGCGGCGAGCGCCGACATGCCGTCGAGCACGGCCTCGGTCTCGCCGGTCGTCGGGAACGCCTCGCCCTGGAGGAGCACCCGCCCGTCGCAGCCGATCGCCGCGGCCTCCCGACGTGCCCGTTCCATCACCTCGGTCGACAGGGGAGACGGGTCGTCGACGATCGGCACCGCCGAGAGCACGGCCACGGCCGTGTCGCTCTGCTCGAGCACGAGGGCGATCCACTGGTCGATCGAGAAGCAGCTGCGGGGGTCGTCGAGCCCGCACGACGCCTGCGGGAAGCCGCCCCCGAAGAAGCCGCCGGCCGGGGTGCCGAGGTCGAACTCGAGCAGGTGGGTCTGGACGTCCACGACGAACTGCTCACCGCCGAGCGCCTCCTCGGCCGCCTCGGGCTCGATGGCCGCCTCGTCGGGCACGACGAAGGTCCCGCCCGGGGTCGTGGTGGAGCTCGTGGTCGACGACGTCGACGTCGTGGCCGGGCTCGCGGCCTCCTCGCGGCTGCAGGCCGCGAGGGCGCCGAGGACCGTGGCGGTGCCGCACAGCTGGAGGAAGCGGCGCCGCGACATCCCCGTGCGGCGGGCGCCGTCGTCGATCGCCTCGAGCGCCCGGCGCGCCGCCTCCTGCGCCACGGGGCC
>JBCCTY010000419.1:0-2281 GCA_039197885.1 Actinomycetota bacterium
ACCGGGAGCCGGTCGGCGAGCACGGCCAGGCTCGCCCGGTCGATCGGGCTGTCGGACCGGGCCGCGGCCGCTGCGGCTCGGAGGGCGACCGCCGGGTCGGCGGCGGGATCGGCCACGACGTGGACGGTGCCGTCACGCCGGATGACCCCCGGGGCGAGCGGACGGTCGCGGTCCACCGCGAGGTCGGTGCCACGGTTCTTGCGCCGCACGATCCGCCAGGTCTCGTCGCCGATCCACGTGACGGCCTTCGCCGCCGAGGCGACCATGCCCATGAGCTCGTCGGCGTCGACACCCAGCGCCTCACCGACGGCGTCCTGGCGCTCGAGGAGCAGACGGTCGTCGGCCCGGCCGGTCATGCGGTGGAGCTCGACCCGGGCCGCCAGGAGCGTGTCCTCGGCGTCGCGGAGGGCCTGGCGATCGGCGTCGGAGTGCATGGGCCAGACCAGGTCGACCCAGCGGATCGCGTCGACGTCGCGCAGGCCTCCGCCGCCGGACTTCAGGTCGGGCTCGAGGAGGAACGCCACCTCACCGAAGGTCTCGCTGCGCCCCTCGACGTCCTCGACGAGCTCGCCGAGGAGTCGGCCCGCCGACTCGGCCCAGAGCACCTCGATGTCGTCGACCAGCTCGTCGACGAGCGACCGGTCACCGGCGACGCACCGACTGCCGAGGATCGCGCTCGCCGTCTCGAGGTCGTTGGCGCTGACCGCGAGGCACTCGGGCACGGTGCGAACGGCGTGCCCGAGGCGCAGGCCGGCATCCCAGATCGGGTACCAGAACCCGTCGGCGAGCTCGGCGATGCCGTCGACGTCCTCATGGAGCAGCAGCACGTCGAGGTCGCTGTGAGGAGCCAGGCGGCCCCGTCCGTAGCCACCGGTGGCGACGAGGGCGAGCCGACCCTCGACGCCGGCTGCGGTCTCGTCGAAGATCGACCCGAGCCAGCGGTCCGCCTCCTGTGCGAGCCGACTGGTCAGGTCGCGCCCGCGGAGCGACCCATCGGCGACGATGGCGGCGCGCTCCTCGACGTAACCCATCCTGCGACCCTACCGACTCGACGATCAGCGGTCGTCAGCGACCAGTTGCGCGATCCGACGGAAGAACCGGCTGCGGGGCAGGACCTCGTCGCACCCTGCGGCCGTCGCCGCGCTCATCAGCTCGTCGTCGACGTGAGCGCAGAAACCGATCGTGGGCGCGTCGATGCGCCCGACGACCTCGAGCACGCCGTCGCGCCCCAGGTCGACCACGACGAGATCGGCCGAGACGCCGACGAGCGACGCCGGTTCGGTCACCACCTCGACCGCTCCGCCGAGGCGCGACCGGTCCATGAGGTCGGGCACGAAGCCCACGATCCTCACGACGACCGCCGGCGGGCGAGGTGGGCCTTGGCCTTGGCCGCTCCCCAGGCGAGCCCGAGCTCGTGGAGGTCGGGATCGAGGTCGGTGAACGCGCCGGGGGTCAGGTCGTAGACGTCGTCGGGGAACATCCGCTCGGCGTCACCGTCGCGGACGACCTCGCCGACACCGGCATCCGCCAACACCTCGGTGGGATGCACGACGAGCCGCCGAACGAGGTGGAGCGGATTGGTTCGCTGCTCGTCGAGGTCGAGTGCGAACAGCGCGTCGAGATCGACCCGGATCTGCTCGGCAGCGCGCGTCCCTGCCGCCGCTGCGGCGTCGCGGACGCCGGCCGGTGTGGTGCCCGCCCAGGCATCGTGGAGCTCGGCGACACGGCGCTCCACCCAGGCGGGGACCACGGCGACGAGCTCGTCGGCGAGACGGCCGGAGATCTCTCGGAACAGCTCGTCGTCGCCCACGTCCTCAGAGGCGGGACTCGGGGACGGCGAAGGTGCTCTCGGCGCCGGCGGTGGCGAGCTCGACGAGACCGGCGCTCTCGGGCAGGAGCCGCTGCACGTAGAAGCGGGCCACGGCGATCTTGTCGGCGAGGAAGTCGTCGTCGTAGCCACCGCCGTCGCCGGAGCGGAGGCGGTGAGCGAGCAGCGCCGAGCGAGCGAGGTCGTGACCACCCTCGACGAGACCGAAGAGGCGGAGGTAGGCCGTCGAGCCCGCCATGGCATCGTTGGGGGCGACGTTGAGACGACCGAGCAGCCAGTCGCTGGCCTCCCCGAGGCGGTCGATGGCGGCGGCGAGACCCGGGGCGAGGTCGGCGAGGTCGGCGACGGCGGCGAGCTCGTCGATGGTCTCGCGCATGCGGGTCAGCTCGGCCTTGACGACCTGACCGCCCTCCATCGGCAGCTTGCGACCGACGAGATCGGCGGCCTGGATGC
>JBCCTY010000420.1:0-2195 GCA_039197885.1 Actinomycetota bacterium
GTACCGCACCAGCCCGGACCAGACCGTCTCGGTGAGCACCCGGCGGGTGGCCCGGGCGACGGGGCGTCGGGCCCAGTCGGTGTCCATCTCGACGCCACGGACCGGCAGCGGCGCCGGCTCGATCGACATCGGGCGCGACGGTGTCCGCAGCGGCGCCGGCACCATCCGGAGGGCACGGCGGGCCGACCAGCGAGCCGGCCGGCCGACGAGATGACGAGTGGGACGCTCGGTGCCCGGCTCTCGTGACACGGTCTAGAGCACCTCGGTCATGAGCAGCGGCGGGTTCTTCACGTGGACGATCGACGGGTCGCGCCCGACGATGTCGCTGGCGATCTCGAGGGCGTCGCGCAGCGTCGACGCCGGCCGGAAGCCGAGCCGACGGGTGGCCTCGACGTCGCCGCCCATGACGATGACGTGGTCGCCGCCGCCGAGGTGCTGGAGGGCGTGGGACGTCCAGTACCACATGTAGAACGGGTGCACGCCGTGGTAGGCGTAGCTCGTCCGGTAGAGGTGGCGGTACCACTCGTCCTCGGCATAGCGCCGCTCGTACTTGTGCTCGATCACCTCGGGGTCGGTCGAGTCGGCCAGCACCTCCTCGAAGAAGTCGATGTAGGAGGGGTGGTGGACCGGGTGGAACTCGGGCAGGTTCGGGTGGCCCATGATGACGACGCCGCCCTCGCGCACCAGCGGCTTGCCCTTGTAGAGGTTGAAGAAGTAGCCGAGCCCGAGGCACGAGACGAGGATCGGGTTGAGGATCGAGTTCACGTTGTACGGGCCGAGATAGGGCAGGCCCATCGTCAAGACGTCGGACTGCCCCTCGACGGTCACGAGCTGCTGGCGGTGGACCTGCCGGATGGTCTCGGCGTGGACCGTCTCGACCTCACCGGCCTGCACCGAGGTGATGCCATAGGGCGACTCGATGGAGTGGAAGATCCTCCGGCGGGCGCTCCACGGCATGGGTCGCAAGGCCGCCTGGGTTGCCGAGAAGGTGGCCCGGTCCCGCAGGTTCCACTCCCACTCCCGCTTCTGGAGGAAGCCGAACGGTGGCGGGAACGTCTCGGTGTTGAGCGTGGTCTCGATCTGGAAGATCTTCAGGCCCGACTCCTGGATGAGCCGACCCTGCCGCCAGTTCTTCGTGTGGAGCTCCGAGTTGTCGGGATCCATGAAGGAGCGACTCTTGCGCATCGTCTCGACGTTGTGGTGGTGGCGGAGCGCTTGGTACGGGGAGAGTCCGGTGGCGACGCTCTTGTGGCCCCCGTCGAGCGCGACGAGGTTGATGTTGACGTAGACGAGCAGGTCGCTCTCGACCGCCCGCTTCGACAACACGACCTCCTCGCCGTGATCGGTCGTGCCGAGGTGGGTCAGGGCGTCGGGGTCCTCGGCGTCGAAGTTGTAGAGCAGGCCGTCGGGGGCGAACGCGTCGTAGACCCGGTCACCGACGGCGTGACGCAGCTCGTCCTCGGTCATGCGCCGGTGCAGCGCCAGCGCGGCGATGATCTCGACGTCGTCGACCCCGGCAGCGGCGGCGTGGTCGAGGACCCGCTCGATGATCCGGCCCCGGATGTCGGGCGTCTGCATCGGGGGGAGCGGCAGCGAGATGTCGTCGAACGCGATCGTCAGCTTCATCCCGGAGTGGAGCAGCGCCGGGAGCGGCTCGCAGTCGCCCATCGGGTTGGTGAGGGCGTGGTCGATCGCACCGTCGACGTCGTCGATCGAGGCGAGGGGCTCGTTGGGGTAGACGACCCGGGAGCCGGTCGGCAGTCGCTCCATCCGGAACGAGTCGCCGTGGTGGAACAGGATCGGCGGGGTCGACGTGTCGACCTCCAGCACGATCCCTCGGCGAGGCGTCCGTGTCATGCGTTGCTCCTGCGTGCGCTGCGGTGGCGCGGTCCGATGGGGAGGCGGGGGATGGGCGAGCCGGCCGAGGGGCTCCAGTGCTCGACCAGCCAGCCGCGCTTCTCGGAGATGCCGGCGAGGCGGACCTCGGGGTTCACCACGACCGGGTAGCCGACGGCCTCGAGCATCGGGAGATCGCTGGTGGCGTCGGCGTAGGCGACGCCCTGGCCGGGGTCGAAGTCGTGCTCGGCCGCCCACTCCAGCATCACCTGGGCCCGGGTCTCGCCGGTCGGCGGGACGTCGGTCAGCGCCGCGCCGAAGGTGCCGTCGTCGTGGCGGCGGAGACGAGCCGGGACGAC
>JBCCTY010000421.1:0-2117 GCA_039197885.1 Actinomycetota bacterium
GCTGGCCTCGATCCGGCAGCCGGTGCGAGCGAGCTGTTCGGCCCGATCACCCACCGTCGCCTCATGACTCGCACCCGTCCCAGTGACGCCGAGATCGCTGCGCTTGTTGACGCCTTCCTGGCTCACCGGGCCGCTTGACGAGCCCGCTCACCTGGATCGCACACCGACGCCTCACGTCCGTTGCCAGGAGATGCCCTCGGCCTCCGCGAACCGCACCGGCGCCGACTCAGCCGTCGGTGACAGTGCGGCCCTCGAGGAGCGGCTGGGAGACGAGCACCTCGTCACCCCGACGAACCACCAGCCCGTCGCCCCCCACCGAGTAGACGTAGTCGTCCGACGCGGTGACTCCCGGGTTTCGGGCGACGAAGCCCCCGTCGGGCGTTGGCGCGGCGTCGAGGACGATGGACGCGTTCGGCGGAGCCTTCGCCTGGGCGAAGTACAGCGGGCCGACACCCGACTCGCAGATGAGGATGTCGAAGCTCTCCGTCTCGAATTCCGCGACGATTCGAGAGGCCGAGGGGATGCCGGTGCGCTCCCCGAACGCCCGCTCGGGACAGAACACCGCCGCGCAGGAGTCGGAGTCGATCGTCCGGCCGCCGCAGGTACGGGCGACCTGGTCCTCGGTCGTGCCTGGCTCGCTACGAACCCGCAACTCGTCACACGACACGACGTCACCGGCAGAGCACTCGTCCACCAGCGGTGCCAACCCGTCGTCGGTGAGTCGGTCGTCTGCGCTGTCGCTGGTCGGTGGTGCCGTCGGCTCGCTGGGCAGTTCCGTCGCCGGAGCTGCGGCGTCGGTCGTCCGGTCGGGTGCAGACGTACCGCCCGGCGTCGTTCCCCCTGACGGGGCGGTCGGAGGCGCGGACGCCCCGGCCGGGGGTTCATCAGTCGATGCAGAAGTGTCGTCCTGCGCCGTGCACCCCGTGGCGAGCAGGGCCGTGGCGATCACGAGGAACAGCCCGCGTCTCACAGCACGCTCCTCCCGGCATCGTCGGGCCGCTCGTGCGGCTGTCGCCGGGGTTCGGCCGTGACCTCGTCGGCGTCGCGTCGCACCGGACCGTTGGTTGTCCGGGCCGAGCCGGCTGTCCCTCGGAGGGAGGCGACACCGAACGCGACCACGATCGAGATCACCGCGATGACCGGGTACACGACCGTCGCTGACCGGCCGACGCCCCAGGCGAGATCCACGAGCTCGTCGAGGGTCCCGGCCCAGGCGCCATCCTCGTGCACGGCCTGGACGTGAGGGATCACGACGACGATCGCCGCAGCGACGACGACGGCGACCACCATGCCGGGCAGCGGCGACGTGGAGGCGTCGTCGGCCCGTGCCTGCCGTGGTGCGCCCTTCCCTGCCTCGTGCCTGACGACTGCCCACTGCACGGCGAGGGCGACGAGGGCGGCTGGCACGCTCACCGCCCAGGGCAACCAGTCGGCGCGACTCGTCTTGAGCGTGACCTCGACGGGCAGCGAGGTACGGGCCAGGCGCCAGTCGTCGGTGACGAGGCGACCGACCCAGGTTCCGGGCGGCGCAGCGTCGGGATCCACGCACAGCTCGATCTCCAGCGCCTGCCCGTCGCGGGTCACGGTCGAGGCGAGCACCCGTGCCGACCCGGGGAAGACCGAGCTGCCCCGCTCCCTCGTGATGAGCTCGAGGTCGATCCTGATGGGCTCACCGGCGGCGAGGAGGCGATCCGGGTCGGCGATGATCGGCAGCGCCACGCTCCGGGTCATGCGATCCCGCTCCTGGCCGAACGCGAAGGCGAGTCCCCGACCGCCGTCCGGCAGGCGGAGGCTCGCCCGCTCCGTGAACTCCTTCGCCGACGATGACGACGTCGAAGCGGCGTCGAGGAGTTGCGTCGCGAACGCGTCGGACTCGACCACACATCCCTCCCAGCCCGGCCCGGACGTGTTCCCACTAAGGAGGAGCGCAACGAGACCGACGCACACCACGACGACCACCGCCGCCGACATCGGCCACCACCTCCTCATGTCGCCCTCCCGCATCCGGCTCACCGTTGGCGGACGACATCACACGCCGGCGCGCTGTCCGGACACTGTCCGCCCCGGAGCCCGCAACGAGATGACGGGCCGGACTCTCCTCGGGCGCCGAGCGGCTA
>JBCCTY010000422.1:0-1943 GCA_039197885.1 Actinomycetota bacterium
AGCGGGCGTTACGGTGAGACACGAAGGCCTCCAGGGTTGTGGATGACGGCAATCACCACAATGCCCCGGAGGCCTTCACTACATCAGCGACCCGTCACCAACGTCCCGGCCAAGTACAGCTAGTAGGCCGCGAGGGTGGTCAACGCGGCGGTGATGTCGTCGACCTGCGGGAGGATCGCGTCCTCGAGCACCGGTGCGTACGCCACGTGGGTGTCGAGCGCCCCGACCCGCCGGATCGGGGCGTCGAGGTGCTCGAAGAGGTCGTCGGCGGCCCATGCCGCGATCTCCCCACCGAACCCGGCGGTGAGCACGTCCTCGTGCACCACGAGCAGCCGGTGGGTCCGGGCAACCGACCGTGCGATGAGGTCCTGGTCATAGGGCGCGATGGTCCGGAGGTCGATGACCTCGACATCGACGCCCTCGGCGTCGAGCCGTTCGGCGGCCTGCAGCGACTTCTCCACCGTCGCACCCCAGGAGACGACGGTGGCATCCGTGCCGGGCCGACGGACGTCGCCCGAACCGAACGGGATCAGGTAGTCGGCGTCGGGATAGGGGTCGGCCGCGTACTTCTGACGGAGCAGGTGCTTGTGCTCGCAGAACAGCACGGGATCCTCGTGCCGGAACGCAGCCCGCATGAGCCCGACCGCATCGCGAGTCCGGCTCGGGAACGCCACCAGCAGCCCCGGGATGTGGGCGAAGATCGACTCGCCGCACTGGCTGTGCCAGATCGACCCGCCCCGGAGGTACCCGCCGATCGGGACGCGGATCACGGTGGGGCAGGTGAAGGCGCCGTTGGAGCGCCACCGGATCGTCGCCGCCTCGCTCTTGATCTGTTGGAAGGCGGGCCAGATGTAGTCGAAGAACTGGATCTCCGGCGCCGGACGGAGTCCGCGGATCGCCTGGCCCACGGCTCGGCCGATGATGTTCGCCTCGGCGAGCGGGGTGTTGAAGCACCGCTCCCGACCGAAGGCCCGTTGCAGCCCGCGGGTGGTGCCGAACACGCCCCCCTTGCCCTCGACCTCGGCCAGCAGGGCCTCGCGGGCATCGGCGACGTCCTCGCCGAACAGGCGGATGCGCTCGTCGCCCTCCATGAGCTCGTGGAGCACCCGGTTGATGGCGTCGGCCAACGGCACGTCCTCACCCTCGCCGCCGGGCTCGCCCTCGACCAACGTCGGCATCGCCACCACGTGGTCGGTCACCGTTGCCGGATCGGGCGGTTCGTGGGTCAGGGCGCGTTGGGCCGCAGCGGCGACCGTCTTGTGGGCGCGTCCGGCGATGGCCTCGACCTCCTCGCGGGACAGCACACCGTCCTCGACGAGCGCCTCCCCGAGGCGGCGGATCGGGCCCCGCTGCTCCTCCTCCTCGAGCTCCTCCGGGAGCCGGTACTTCGACTGGGTGTCGGCGGCGGAGTGCGAGTACGGCCGCGTCACCTCGGCATGCAGCACCGCCGGGCCCACGCCCGCCCGGACGTAGGCGATCGCCTCCGCCCCGAGGCGCCGCACGTCGAAGTAGTCGGTCCCGTCGACCTTCCAGACCCGCAGGCCGGCGATGCCGCGCAGCAGGTCACCGACGGGAGCGGGCCGGACGTCGGACGCCGGGGTCGAGATGGCGTAGCCGTTGTCGGCGATCACGTAGAGCACCGGCAGCGCCTCGGTCGCCGCCGTGACGATGCTCTCCCAGAACTCCCCCTCGCTCGTGGCACCCTCACCCGAGGAGACGTAGACGATCTCGTCGCCGCGAGCGGGGAGCCCGAGATGGGGACGGCGCACGAGGTAGCGCCCGGCCTCGGCGCACCCGACCGCCGGGATGAACTGGCTGCCGGTCGGGCTCGACTGGGTGACGACGTGGTGCTGCGCCGAACCCCAGTGCGCCGGCATCTGCCGCCCACCCGAGGCCGGATCGTCCGCGGCGCCGACGGCCTGGAGCAGCAGCGCGTCCGGTGA
>JBCCTY010000423.1:0-1876 GCA_039197885.1 Actinomycetota bacterium
CCGACCCGGGCGTTCCACGGCGTGGGTGGTGCCTGGACCGGTGGGACCGACACCGCCTCGAGCTGCTCGTCGGTGGCGGTGGCCTCGTCGGAGCGGCCGACGGCGGAGCTGAGCAGCCGACGGGTCCGGGTCGCGACCTCTCCGACGCTGGTCAGTCCGTTCGACTCGGCCAGGTTGCGGATGATGCGGAGCTGGAGCCCGGCGGCCTTCACCGGGTTCGACACGAGGTGCGAGATCGCCTTGCGGAGGAGCTCGCCCTCGGTCGGCACCTGGTCGGGCACCCACTCGACCGGCGGGAACGGCCACTCGCTGTCGGGTGCGTCGTCGTTGAGGAGCTGCATCATCATCACGCCGGACGCGCCGTCGATCGTGGCGTGGTGGGTCTTGCTCAGGATCGCCCAGCGGCCGTCCTCGAGGCCCTCGATCACGTAGACCTCCCACAGCGGGTGACGTCGATCCATCGGGCGACCGATGATGCGGGCGACCTGCTCGGCGAGCTGGTCGGCGGCACCCGGGGGAGCGAGTCCGATCTCGCGCACGTGGTAGTCGAGGTCGAAGTCCGGGTCGGCGATCCAGTAGGGGTGATCGAGACCGAAGGGCACCTCGACGACCCGTCGCCGGTAGGGCTCGAGGTGGCCGATGACGCTGCTGTAGCGCTCCCGCACGATGGCGTACGGGTCGAAGTCGGGTGACGGGCGTTCATAGATCGCCAGGCCGTTCACGTGGCCGTAGGTGTTCTCGGTCTCCATGTAGAGGAACGTGGCGTCGAGCCCCGTCAACTGCTTCATGGTCTGCCCCCTTGTGACGCCCGGCACATCATGGCCGATGGTGCAGGGGCCGGCGACCGGCTCAGCCCGACTGGGCTCCCGCGTCGAGCACCCGGACCGTGCCGCGGGCGCCGTCGACCTCCACCAGCGCGCCGTCGGGGAGACGTCGCGTGGCGTCGGTGGCGCTGACGACGCACGGGATGCCCAGCTCGCGCGACACGATCACGGCGTGGGAGAGCTCGGCACCGACGTCGACGACGACGGCCGAGGCGGCGAGGAACAGGGGGGTCCACGACGGATCGGTGATCGGGGCCACGAGGACGTCGCCGGGTTCGAGCGCGGTCGGGTCGGCGGGGTCGGTGACCACCCTGACCCGTCCGGTCGCCGTGCCCGGGCAACCGGCGATGCCGGTGAGCTCCTCGCCGGTCGTTGCCGGTGTGGCCGTGCGGTCGCGTCGCCGCCAGGTGTCGGGAGCCGGGAGGTCGCCGTCGAAGAAGAACGGCGGCTCGAGCTCGGCCAGCGAGGCCCGGGCGGCCCGTCGCTCGGCGATCGTCGCCGTCGCCGAGGCGGGGTCGGCCAGGTAGTCGTCGACCTCGTCGTCGAGGAGGAACCAGATGTCGTCGGCGCGGGCACCGTCACCTGCTCGGGCAGCGCACCGTCGGCCGAGCTCCCACGAGGCGAGGCGCAGCTCGTGGATGGCCCGGATGACGGTGGTCTTGGAGCGTTCGCGGCTCTGTGACCAGAGGTGGGCGGCAGCCAGGGTGCGGCGGAAGTTGCTCCGCTTCCGTCGTGCGAGGCGCCCCTCGATCTCCTCGGTCAGGCGTTCTCGCTCCGCGGCGAGGCGACGCTGCTGCAGCTCGGGTGCCTGGGAGTCGTCGGCACCTCGGAGGCGATCGATCAGGGCCAGGGGCAGCTCGGGGTCGGTGCCCCACGAGTGACAGGCCGTCTCCCACTCGTTCGGCCCGCGACAACCGTGCTCGGCGAGGAAACGGTCCAGGTCGGCGAGGAAGGGCGCGGCGTCGGGCCGGGCCCGGAGGCGTTCGTGGAGGCCGGCCACGCCGGCGTCGAACTCGGCCGTGAGCGCATCATCGGCACGGACGGCGCGCCCC
>JBCCTY010000424.1:0-1869 GCA_039197885.1 Actinomycetota bacterium
CGGGGTCGACGAGCGCTTCGGCGTCGACTGGTCGGCCTTCCTCGACGAGGTCGGCGACTGGATCACCGTCACCGAGGTCCGTGGTGCCGAGGCGGCGCAGGCCGCCTACCTCGAGATGCTCGACGGCAAGACGCCGCCGGATCAGGCACTCATCGTCAGCCTCCACGACGCCTGAGCCCGTCGCCGGCACGTCGCCGGAGCGGCCGCCGCAGATCGACTCGGCCGTCGGCATCATGTCGTCGGTCACACCGGGCTAACGTCGGCGATCGCAGGCGAACGGTTCGCACAACGAAGGGGGCTGCACGTGGCATCCGGTTCCATCCTCGGCAACTCGGTGAAGCGCAAGGAAGATCCGGTGCTCGTCACCGGCGCCGGTGAGTACTTCGACGACATGGCGGTCGACGGCCTCACCCACCTCCACTTCGTCCGTTCGACGGTCGCCCACGCGAACATCGAGTCGATCGACACCGCCGACGCCGAGGCCATGCCGGGCGTGATCGCGGTCTACACCGCCGACACCCTCGAGTTGGCCCCGATGCCCGGCATGCCCGGCGTGATCCCCGACGAGATGTCGCGGCCGCCGCTGGCCAGGGGCAAGGTCCGCCTGGTGGGCGACATCGTCGCCGCCATCGTGGCCGAGACCAAGGAGCAGGCCGTCGACGCCGCCGAGCAGGTCATCATCGACTACGACTTCCTGCCCGCCGTCACCGACGCCCGAGCCGCGCTCGCCGACGACGCGCCGGTGCTCTTCGAGGCCCACGGCAGCAACATCGCCTTCAACATGTTCCAGGCACCCCAGGACGAGGACGCCCTCGAGGGCGCCGACGCGGTGGTCGACCTCGAGATGCACAGCCAGCGCCTCGCCGGTGTCCCGATGGAGAACAACGGCATCCTCGCCGTGCCCGGCGAGCCCGACGGCGGCATCACCGTCTACGCCCCGATGCAGGCGCCGCACGCCGTCCAGGGCGGCCTCGCCCCGATGCTCGGCCTCGAGCCCGATCAGTGCCGCGTGGTGGCCCCGTGGGTCGGTGGCGGGTTCGGGCCCAAGGCCGCGATGTACGTCGAGTACGTGATCGCCGGTGCCGCCGCCCTCAGGCTCGGCCGTCCGGTCAAGTGGACCGAGGCCCGCAGCGAGGACATGGTGTCGCTGGTCCACGGCCGCGACCTGCACCTCTCGGGTCAGCTGGGCGTCAAGAACGACGGCAAGATCACCGGCCTGAAGATCAACGTCGTGGCCGGCGCCGGCGCCTACCCGGCCATCGGGGCGTTCCTCCCGCAGCTCACGCTGATGATGTCCCAGGGCGTCTACGACATCCCGAAGATCCACGGCACGGCGGCGTCGGCCGCCACGAACAACACGCCGGTGGCCGCCTACCGCGGCGCCGGGCGACCCGAGGCCACCCAGTTCCTGGAGCGGATCCTCGACATCGCCGCCGACGAGATCGGCATGGACCCCGCCGAGATCCGTCGGGTCAACTACCTCCCGCCCGAGGCGTTCCCCCTCACGACCAAGACCGGCGCCAACTACGACTCCGGTGAGTACGAGAAGACCCTCGACGCGGCCATCGAACACTCCGGCTACGCGCAGCTCCGCCAGGACCAGGAGGCGCGCCGAGCGTCGGGCGACGCCAAGCAGATCGGCATCGGCGTCGCGTCCTACGTCGAAGTCACCGCGCCGATCGGGCTCCACGCCGAGTTCGGTTCGGTCGAGGTGCACGAGGACGGCTCGGCGTCGATGCGGGTGGGCACGAGCGCTCACGGCCAGGGCCACGACACGGCGTTCTCGATGCTGGTCAGCGACATGCTCGGCATCCCGATGGACAAGATCCGCCACATCCAGTCCGACACCGCCGAGGTCCCGCAGGGCGC
>JBCCTY010000425.1:0-1862 GCA_039197885.1 Actinomycetota bacterium
AGGACGGTCTGGGCGGTCTCGGCCGACATGGTGGCGATGCGGGAGTTGGGCCAGGCGAAGAGGAACCTCGGTCGGAACCCGCGGCCGCACATGCCGTAGTTGCCCGCGCCGTAGGACCCGCCGATCAGGACCGTGTACTTGGGCACGGTGGCGTTGGCGACGGCGGCCACCATCTTCGCCCCGTTCTTGGCGATGCCGCCGACCTCGGAGTCCCGGCCGACCATGTACCCCGAGGTGTTCTGGAGGAAGAGGAGCGGCACGCGGCGCTGCTCGCACAGCTCGATGAAGTGGGTCGCCTTGAGCGCGGACTCGCTGAAGATGATCCCGTTGTTGGCGATGATGCCGACCTGGTGGCCCCAGATCCGGGCGAAGCCGCAGACGATCGACTCACCCCACTCGGGCTTGAACGGGGAGAAGCGGGAGCCGTCGACGAGGCGGGCGACGATCTCGGTGGCGTCGAAGGGGATGCGGTCGTCGGCGCTGATGATCCCGTAGAGCTCGGCCGGGTCGTGCGCCGGCGGCTCGGGCTCGATCCAGTCGGCCCACGGCTGCCGGTCGGTGATGCGGCGCTGGTGGTGGGCCTCGCAGAGCTCGCGGAGCTTGCCGTAGGCCTCCTGCTCGGAGTCGGCGAGGAAGTCGCTCACGCCCGACTCGCGGGTGTGGAGCTCGGCGCCGCCGAGGTCGTCGGGCTCGATGATCTCGCCGAGGGCGGCCTTCACGATCGGCGGGCCGCCGAGGAAGATCCGGCCGATGCCCTCGACCATGATCACCTCGTCGCTCAGCGCCGGCACGTAGGCGCCACCGGCCGTGCAGCCACCGAGGACGACCGACACCTGGGGAAGGCCCTGGGCCGACAGGCGGGCCTGGCGGTAGAAGCTGCCGCCGAAGTGGTCCTTGTCCGGGAAGATGTCGTCCTGGAGGGGCAGGAACGCGCCGCCGGAGTCGACGAGGTAGACGACCCCGAGCCCGTTCTCCTCGGCGATCTCCTGCGCCCGGACGTGCTGCTTGATCGCCACCGGGACGAGCGAGCCACCCTTGACCGTGGCGTCGTTCGCGATGAACACGTACGGCACGCCGTGGACGATGCCGATGCCGGTCACCATGCCGGCGCCGGGGACCTCGTCGTCGTACTGGCCGAAGCCGCTGAGCGTCGACAGCTCGAGGAACGGGGTGCCGTCGTCGATCACGGCGTCGATGCGGTCGCGGACCATGAGCTTGCCGCGGGCGAGGTGGCGGTCGATGCTGCGCTCGCGCCCCGGGCCGCCCTCGATGGCCCACCGTTGGCGCTCGCGCAGCGTCTCGACGAGCTGCTCGTAGGCGGCCCGGTTCTCGGCGAAGGTGGGCGAGCCGGTGTCGATGCGGCTCTCGATCGGGTTCATGCCGCGGCTCCGGACCAGAACTGCTCGGTGATCGCCTCGGCCAGGTCGTCGAGGGTGTTGCGACCGGCGGGGTCGAACCACTCGACCGTCGAGTTCATCGCCCCGAACAGCAAGAGGCGGGTGGTGCCGACGTGGAGGTCGCTGCGGAGGGCGCCCTCGACGACGAGGTCGTGGAGCAGCGCCGACCACAGCGCCTCGTAGGCGTCGCGACGTTCGATCGCGGCGGCTCGGACCTCGGGCGGGGCGGTGTGGAAGGCCGTCACGTGGGCCGCGGTGTAGGGGCCGTGCTCGAACAGCGACGCGAGGTGGGCCCGCACGTGATGGCGCACGGTCGTCCGGGCGTCGAGGTCGGCCGTCTCGTCGGCGGCGTCGGCGAAGGCCGCCTCCATGACGTCGATGCCCTGCGCCAGGACCGCGTCGAAGAGCTCGTCCTTCGAGGCGTAGTGGTAATAGACGGAGCCGGCCTTGATCCCGGCCGCCGTG
>JBCCTY010000426.1:0-1783 GCA_039197885.1 Actinomycetota bacterium
CTGCCGCTGCGGTAGACATCGACGGCGTGGCCCGCTTCCGTCCCATCGTCGGGACCCTCGCCTACCTCTGGGACCGTTCGGCGGACCGCGTCCTGCTCGTGCGCCGCGAGGCCCGACCCGACGACGAGCACTTCGGCAAGGTGAACGGGCTCGGCGGCAAGCTGGAGCCCGACGAGCACGTCGTCGACGGCATCCGGCGTGAGCTCCGAGAGGAGGCGTCGATCGAGGTCAGCTCGATCACCCTGCGGGGCACCGTCACCTGGACCGGCTTCGGTCCGTCGGCCGAGGACTGGCTGGGCTTCGTGTTCCTCGTCGACGGATGGGACGGCGACCCGCCCGACGCCAACGAGGAGGGCACGCTCGAGTGGGTGCCACGCGTCCGGCTCCTCGCTGCGTGCGAACCCGGCGGCGATCCGGCACTGCCGATGTGGGCCGGCGACCGCCACTTCGTCCCGCTCGTCTTCGACGACGACCGCCGGCCGTTCCACGGCACCATGCCCTACGACGGCGACACGCCGGTCAGCTGGAGCGTCGAACGGCTCTGAGCGTGCGGTCGGTCGCGTCGGTTGAGTCCGGCGGCACGTGCCGCAATAGCCTCGTCAGCGGCACCACGGACGAGGGGACCGACATGGCCATCACCGACGGGCATCGCGAGGCGCACGCCAACGCCGAGGAGCACGAGCTGGGCTACCCGGACGGCGTCGCGTTCGGTGAGGGGCACATGCTCACTCCCGACCTGACCCACATCCCGGTCAGCCGGTACACCTCACCCGAGTTCCTCCGACGCGAGATCGAGGCCGTGTGGAAGCGGTCGTGGCAGATGGCCTGCCGCGAGGAGGACCTCCCTGCGCCCGGTGATTACGTCGAGTACACGATCGCCGATCAGGAGTGGCTCGTCGTGCGTCAGACCGACGGGTCGGTGAAGGCCTTCGCCAACGCCTGCCGCCATCGCGGCAACATGATCAAGACCGGGTGCGGTCACGCGGCCGAGCTGCGGTGCCAGTACCACCACTGGTGCTGGGACCTCGACGGCTCGCTCAAGGAGATCCCCGACCGCCACCTGTTCATCACGATCGACGACGACGCCTACGCGCTCGGCGAGGCCGCCTGCGACACCTGGGCCGGGTTCGTGTTCATCAACCCGATGGGCGACGGCGCACCGCCGCTCCGTGAGTTCCTCGGGCCGGTCGCCGACCAGCTCGACCCCTACCACCTCGACCGGATGCGGCCGATCACCAACATCTCGACGCCGCTGTCGTGCAACTGGAAGGTCGCCGTCGAGGCCTTCCTCGAGGTGTACCACGTGCAGGGGATCCACCCGCAGCTGCTCCCGATGCTCGACGACGTGAACACCGCCTACGAGCTCATCGGGCCCCACAGCCGGATGATCGTGCCCTTCGGCGTGCCGTCGATGCGCCTCGAGCACGTCGATCCCGCCGAGGTCTTCGAGGCCTACATCGGCGAGTCGGGCAACGCCGCCTCGAAGGCCAGCGGGGAGTCCTACAAGGCGTCGGGCGACGCCCTCTTCGGCGAGGGCGGTGAGATCGGGTCGATCGCCGACGTGCGGCGTCACGCCATGGCGAACGTGCGCACCACGGGGGAGCGGCGGGGCCACGACTACTCGCAGCTCACCGACGACCAACTCATCGACGACTTCCACTACCTGATCTTCCCGGGGATGGTCTTCAACACCCACGCCGGCGGGTTCCTGCTGTTCCGGATCCGCCCCCACGCCACCGATCCCGACCAGTGCCACTTCGACCTGTTCCGGTTCGAATGGCCC
>JBCCTY010000427.1:0-1761 GCA_039197885.1 Actinomycetota bacterium
CCGACCAGGTCGCCGCTGGTGCTGCGGGCCCGCGATGCGCCGATCACGACCGGCCACGCACCCCGGTCGTCGACCAACGTGAGGTCGGCCATGCGACCGACCTCGAGGCGCCCACGATCGGTCAGGCCGGCCAGCGCGGCCGGCCCGTCGGTCACGAGCCGCACGGCCGACGCGAGGTCGGTGATGCGGTTCGCGGCGAGCGCGAAGGCCGCCGCCAGCAGGGTCGACGGCTGGTAGTCCGAGGCGAGCGCCGTGCACACGCCGTTGGCGACGAGCTCCGCGGCCGAGACGTTCCCGGAGTGCGAGCCACCGAGCACGACGTTCGGTGCCCCGGCGACGACCGCCATCTCGAGCTCCCGTGCCCGCCGGGCGGCAGAGACCGTCAGGGGGAACTCGGCGATCTCCGCACCCCAGTCGTCGTGGGCCGTCTCGATCTGCTCGGCGGTCTCGATGTCGTGGGCGAGCAGGGTCACCTCGTCGCTCCGAGCGAGCCGCCGAACCCCGGCGAGGTTGCGGTCGCGGAGGTGGAGCTTCGCGTTGGCCTCCGCGATGCGACGCTCGACGACGTCCTCGACGGTCTGCCCCTCAGGCAGGGTCGTCGGATCGATGGCCCGGGCGAAGCGTTCGACGTCGCGGTACTGGCCCTGACCGGGCGTGTGGTCCTCGAACGACAGCAGCGGCGGGACGGGTGGCGATCCGTCCATCCAGTCGCTCAGCACGCGGAGATCGGGCTCGATGGTCGCGAGGCCGTCCTGGGACCGAGCCTCGAGGCGGAACAGCAGGCGGTGGTCGACCGACGGCTCGGCCGGGCGACGCTCGGCGATCATGCGGACCGACCGACGGGCCTGGTCGAGCGTGCGGCCGTAGTCGGGCCGCTCCTCGAAGCCGATGCCGTGGAAGACCGTCGTGATGCCCGCTGCCCGGAGCTTCCCCTCGAACGAGGTCAGCGCGAACTCGACCGGGAAGGCCGACGTGCGACGCGGCCGGATCTCCTTCTCGAGGCCGTCGCTGTGGGTGTCGACCAGACCGGGCAGGCAGAGGGCACCGTGGCCGTCGACGCCGTCGCGGTGGCTCACTCGCTCGGTGATGGCCTCGATGCGGCCCTGGTCGCACACCACCGTCGCGTCGTCGACGACGCGGTCGGGCAGGACGGCCCGGACGTTGGTGAGGATGAGTCGGTCTCCGGTCATGGCTGGATCCCCTCGTGGATCACGATCGATCGGGCGCGGGTCACGGCGACACCCCGGCGGTCTCGGCGAGGACCATCTCGGGCGGCCCGGTGTCGGCCACGACCCCGTGGTCGAGCAGCACGACACGGTCGGCGAGGCGCCGCATCGCATCGCCGTCGTGGAACACGGCGAGCACGGCGACGCCCACCTCGGTGAGCCGGGCGATCCGGTCGAGCACCGCCTCACGGTTGGCCGGATCGAGCGATGAGATGGGCTCGTCGAGCAGCAACAGCCGCGGCGGGGCGATGGTGCCCGCCGCCAGGTTGACCCGTTGCTTCTCACCACCCGAGAGCAGGGTCGGGTAGGTGTGCCACAGCTCCTCGGCGAGGTGCACCTCGCGAAGGGCCTGCGCGGCGGCGTCGGTCGCCTCGTCCGCGGCGAGGCCGCGCCGGACGCCGGCCCGGCTCACGACCTCCAGCGCGCTGCGTCGGGGCTCCGGGCGCAGGAACTGCGACACGTAGCCGATCTCGGCCGCCCGGACGTCGAGCAGCTCCCGGTCGGGGAGACCCCGGAGCTCGACGCTGGTCCCGTC
>JBCCTY010000428.1:0-1744 GCA_039197885.1 Actinomycetota bacterium
CCGGTCTTGACCTGGCTGCGCAGGAGCACCGAGTAGACCGCGGTGAACGCACTGGCGAGGCCGGGCCGCAGGGGTGTCGGCGCGCTCATCGGGGGTCCACGAGGTACCGGAAGACGCTCTCGAGATCGTCGTCGAGCGGCACGACCTCGTCGAGGCGGACGTCGCGCTCACGAGCGACGACCGCGACCGTTCGAGCGAAGGCACCGGCGTCCTCGGTGTCGATCACGACCTCGCCGTCGTCGCCGAGCTGGAGCCCCACCACGACGCCCTGATCGAGGAGCCCTCCGGCCAGCTTCGACGGTTGGTCCGACCGCAGACGCACCCGCATGGGTCGGTCGTCCATCAGCGCGCGGATGCCGTGGAAGTCACCCTGGGCGGCGAGCCGACCCTGGGCGATGACGACGATGTCGGAGCCGAACCGCTCGACCTCCTCCAGCACGTGGCTGGACACGAGCACGCACACGCCCCTGGCCCCGAGGCCGTGCATCAGGTCGACGAGGTGGGCGCGCTGGCGCGGGTCGAGCCCGGTGAGCGGCTCGTCGAGGAAGACCACACGCGGCTCGTGGACGATGGCCTGGGCGAGCTTGACCCGCTGCCGCATCCCCTTGGAGTAGGTCTGGACCCGCCGGGTGTCGTCGGGGTCCATCTCGACCTGGGCGAGCGCCCGTCGGGCTGCGTCGAGAGGGTCGGCGACGCCCTGGAGGATCGCAGCGATCTCGACGAAGCGCTCGGCCCGCAGGTGCTCGAAGAGCTGTTCCTGCTGCGGGAGCACCCCGACCTGCGCTCGGACCGCCTCGTCGGCCCGGGGATCGCCACCCAGCACCCGCACCGACCCCGACGACGGCGTCGCCTGGCCGGTGAGGAGTCGGAGCAGGGTCGACTTGCCGGCGCCGTTGGGCCCGAGCAGCGCTGTCACGCCGGGGCCGACCGTAAAGCTGACGTCGGAGACCGCCACGAGGTCGCCGAACCACTTCGAGACGCTGTCGACCTCGACCATCGGGCCGCTCACCGACGCACCTCCAGGCGCTGGTAGCGCCAGCGGGCGACGAGACCGAAGAGCAGGGTCCACCCGATCGTCGCGGCGACCACCACCGGCGTCCCCCGGCTGGAGAGACCGTCGAAGTCGCCGGTCGACTCACCGTGGACTCGGTTCGCGAACTCGAACGGCAGCCCGAAGAGGTCGAACACGCCGACCGCGTCGGGGGCATCGGCCGCCTCGATCAGGACGTTGGCCACAGCGGAGGAGACGAGGATGGTCAGGATGATCCCGGCGCTGGCCGCCGCCCGGCGATCGGTCGACGCCGAGACTGCGAGGGTCAGCGCCGCGACCGGCGCGGCGACACCGACACCTGCGCCGACGACCCGGACGAACACCAGGAGGGTGTCGCCGACGCCCTCGGGACCGGCACCCTGCAGGCTGAGCGCGATCAGGAGCAGCAGCGGCGGGCCGAGCGTCACGAAGGCCATGACGGCACCCACTGCGAGCGCACGGGCCCCGAGGTAGGTGTCGCGGTTCAGCGGCGAGGCGAGATAGAGCCCGAGCATCCCCGACCGGCGGTCGGTGCAGAGCAGCTCCGGGGCGACGATGGCCGCGAAGAGCACGATGGCCGAGGTGACGAAGCCGTAGTACTCGCCGTAGGTCGGTAGCACGAGGTCGCGGAGGTCGTCGTCCTCGAAGAGCGCGGCGAGGCCGATGAACACCACGGCAGGGAGGTAGGCGAGGAGCATCGTGGCGGCGAACAGC
>JBCCTY010000429.1:0-1740 GCA_039197885.1 Actinomycetota bacterium
CCATCGCCGAGCGGACCCGCGCGCTCGATGTCGGGCCCGGGCTGCGTGACCCGGACGACCCGGCCAACAGCCCCGACATGGGTGCCCTCGTCACCGGTGCCCATCGAGACCGGGTGGCCGGCTACCTCGAGCTCGGTCTGGATGAGGGCGCCGAGCTCGTCGTCGACGGACGAGGCCTCACCGTCGACGGCCATCCCGACGGCTACTGGCTCGGCCCCAGCCTCTTCGATCGCGTCACACCCGACATGAAGGTCTACGAGGACGAGATCTTCGGGCCGGTGCTCTGCGTCGTGCGGGTCGACTCCTCCGACGAGGCGCTCGCCCTGGTCAACGACAACCCCTACGGCAACGGCGCCGCGATCTTCACCCGCGACGGTGGCGCCGCACGGGCGTTCCAGCGCGACGTCACCGCCGGCATGGTGGGCATCAACGTGCCCATCCCGGTGCCGGTCGCCCACCACTCCTTCGGCGGGTGGAAGGACTCCCTGTTCGGCGACACCCACGTCTACGGCCTCGAGGGCGTGCGCTTCTACACGCGCTACAAGGCCGTGACGGCCCGATGGGCCCCACCGGCACCGGGCTCGGGCGTCGACCTCAACTTCCCGGGCGCGGGCTCGTGACCGAGCGGCGCTCCTAACCCGAGGTCGGGTCGAGGACGAGGTCGAACCACGTGGGCGGGGTCACCACGACGAAGTGGTGCTCCTCGGCCGACTCCCACAGCGACTCCCAGTCGTCGGCGTCGGCATCGCCGTCGCGCTCGCGCAGCTGACGTCGTCGGACGTCGTCGGCCGGGTCGAGCAGCACCCGGAGGTCGACGAGGTCGGCCAGCTCCGGGCGGGCGGAGTAGACCCCCTCCAGCACCACGACCGGCGTCGGGTCGGCCGCGACCGCCTCCGACACCAGCCGGCCGTCGAACGCCTCCCAGTCGAACGGGTACCAGCTCGCCGGACGGCCGGCCCGCAGGGCCTCGAGCACCGGGCGCTGGCGACGCCAGTCGATGCAGTGCGCGGCCCGCTCGGCCGGTGTCATCGCCCGCCAGGCGGCCTCGGTCCCGCCGGCGTAGAAGTCGTCACCCTCGATCACCGCGGCGTCGACCACCTCGGCGAGCCGGGCGGCGAGGGTCGACTTGCCGGCTCCGCTGCGACCATCGAGCGCGACGACCATGACGGCCCGGTCGGCGCTCGCCACCTCGATGGCGGCGCGCAGGGCGTCGAGCGCGTCGGTCATCGTGGCGGCCCCTCAGCCGGTCAGCTCGCGCACGGCGTCGAGGTGGTCGACGAGCCCGTGCTCGTTGGCCCCGATGCGCAGCGCCTCGACGGCGCCTGCGTCGATGTTGCGTTGGACGTCCACGGCCGCCGCGAAGTCCTCGTCGGGGATGGTCTCGCACACCCGTTCCCAGTTGCGGTCCCAGAGGTCGGTCTCGCCGGCCCGCTCGGCGGGGACGAGCATCGTGAGCCGAGCCGTCGTCCGGGCCGGATCGGTCGGGTGCGGGCGCAGCGAGAACAGCTCGACGTGGCCGGCCTGCCACTGCACGACCGTGCCGGGCACGAGGACGATCGCCCCGGTGAGGTGATCGAGCACCTGCCACTCCTCACGGGGTCGCTCGGTCAGCTCGGTGACGAGCCGGTTCTTCGGGAGCCAGTTGACGAAGTGCCGACCCGAGCGCCCGACCTTCGTGAGGTCGGCCGGGAAGTAGGGCGCGATCGAGTCGCGATGCAGGAACTTCAGGTGGTAGATCTC
>JBCCTY010000430.1:0-1728 GCA_039197885.1 Actinomycetota bacterium
CGCAGACGGCGGGCGACGCGCTTGGCTCGCTCCGGATCGGCCGACGACACCGCACCGGACAGGCCGTAGGGGGTGTCGTTGGCGATGCGGATGGCGTCCTCCTCGTCGTCGTAGCCGATGATCGACAGGACGGGGCCGAAGATCTCCTCGCGGGCCACCGTCATCGAGTTGTCGACGTCGGCGAAGACGGTCGGCTTCACGAAGTACCCCTGCTCGCGGCCCTCCGGCTTGCCGGTGCCACCGGTCACCAGCTCGGCGCCCTCGTCGATGCCCTGCTGGATGAAGCCCTGCACCCGGTTCCACTGCGCCTCGGAGACGAGCGGGCCGAGCATGGCGCCCTCGTCCTCGGGGGCCCCGACGCCGATCTGCTCCGCTGCGGCCGCCGCGATCGCCTTGGCCTCGTCCATGCGGTCCTTCGGGACCAGCATCCGGGTGAGGGCGGTGCAGGTCTGGCCGGAGTTGAGGTAGCACCCCATCATCCCGCCGCCGACGGCCTGCTGGAGGTCGGCGTCGTCGAGGATCACGTTGGCCGACTTGCCGCCGAGCTCGAGGTGGACGCGCTTGATCGTGCCCGCGGCCGCCTCCGACACCGCCCGACCGGCACGGGTCGAACCGGTGAGCGACACCATGTCGACGTCGGGGTGGCGGCTGATCGCCTCGCCCACGACCGGGCCGTCGCCGGTGACGAGGTTGAACACGCCCGCGGGGAGGCCCACCTCGTCGAGGATCTCGGCCAGCACGAAGGCGTTGAGCGGCGCCACCTCGCTCGGCTTGAGCACGACGGTGTTGCCGGCCACGAGCGCCGGGGCGACCTTGGCCATGATCTGGTGGAGCGGGTAGTTCCACGGCGTGATGGCGCCGACCACGCCGACCGGCTCGCGCACGATCAGCGAGTTGCCGATCTGCTCCTCCCACGGGAACGTCTTCGCGATCTCGACCACCGACGCCGTCGACCCCGCCGGCAGTCCGGCCTGGATGCGCTGCGAGAGCTTCTTGGGCATGCCGACCTCGCGCGAGATCAGGTCGGCGATCTCCTCACCGCGGGCGGCGAGGCCCTCGGCGATGGCCTGGACGTACTTCACCCGGGCGTCGAGGTCCTGTGCCGCCCAGTCGTCGAAGGCCCGACGGGCTGCGGCCACGGCGGCATCGACGTCGGCCTCGGTGCCGGCCGGGATGCTGCCGATCACCTCCTCGGTGGACGGATCGATGACCTCGATCGTGTCGGTCCCGGTCGAGTCGACCCAGGCCCCATCGATGTAGAACTGATCTCGGTGCACGGCATTCCCCTCCGTGGTCGTCGGACACCCCGAGTATCGCCGTGCCGGCGACGGTCTTCCCAGCCCGGCCGCCTCCGGCGACGGAGGGCGGATGGCCTCACCCGCAGCGTGGTCAGCCGGGTCGTCGCGAGTGCGAGAACATGGAGGCGCGCGGCCCAGCGGGGCCCGATGACGGTCAGACCCCCCTGGAGCGCTCGGTGCTGCACGACGAACCCGACGGACTCGACCCACGACGGTTCCCCGTCGACCCGTGGCGCCTCGTCGAGACTGAGCCCTCCAACGCGGACCTCGGCGTCTCCGAGACGCTCTTCGCGGTCGGCAACGGCTACCTCGGGATGCGGGCCAACCCCGAGGAGGGCCGCGAGTCGCACAGCCACGGCACCTTCCTCAACGGCTTCCACGAGACCTGGGCCATCCGCCACGCCGAGCAGGCCTACGGCTTCGCCCAGAC
>JBCCTY010000431.1:0-1701 GCA_039197885.1 Actinomycetota bacterium
ACGAACGATCCGACGACCGGTCCGCTCACCGTCCGCCTCGCCGTCCGACAGCCCTTCGCCGCCGACGAGCTGATCGACTTCCTGGTGTGGCACGCCACCCCGGGCGTCGAGGAGCTCGACGGTGACGTCTACCGCCGCTCGCTCGATCTCCCGGGCGGGACGACGGTGGTCGAGCTCCGACCCGCAGGTGACTTCGTCGAGTGCCGGCTGCACCTCGCCGATCTGGCCGACCTCACCACGGCGGTGACGCGCTGTCGTCGGCTCCTCGACCTCGACGCCGACCCGGGTGTCGTCGCCGACACCCTGTCGGCCGATCCGCTCCTCGCTCCGCTGGTCGAGCGTCGACCGGGGCTGCGTGTGCCGGGCGCGGTCGACGGCTTCGAGCACACGATCCGCACCATCGTCGGTCAGCAGATCTCGGTGAGCGGCGCCGCCACGGTGCTCGGCCGGGTCACCGCCGCGGCCGGGCCCGAGCTGGCCGACCCGGTCGGCGGCGTGACCCACCGCTTCCCCCGCCCGGAGGAGCTCCTCGCCCTCGGCCCCGACGACCTCCCCATGCCGAAGAGCCGAGCCCGGGCCGTGCGGGCCGTCAGCCAGGCGGTCGTCGACGGCCTCACGATCGACGTCGGTGCCGACCGCGACGAGCTCCGGACACGGCTCCTCCAGCTCCCGGGCATCGGCCCGTGGACCGTCGGCTCGGTCGCGATGCGGGCGCTCGGCGACCCCGATGCGTTCCTCGCCAACGACCTCGTCCTCCGCAAGGCCGCCGTCGCCGTCGGCCTCCCCGACCACCCGAGAGCGCTCGACGAGCGCTCGCTGGTGTGGAGCCCGTTCCGCGCCTACGCCACCCACCACCTCTGGAGCCATGTGCTCCAGCCGACCGAGGAGGCAGCATGATGCTGCGCACGCGTTCTGTCCCCAGCCCCGTCGGTGAGCTGCGCCTCGTCGCCAGCGACGTCGGCCTCCGCGCCGTGCTGTGGCCCGACGAGGACGACGACCGCGTCCGCTTCGACGATGATCTCGTCGAGGCCGATCACCCCGTCCTCGACGCCGCGGCGAGCCAGCTCGCCGAGTACTTCGACGGCGACCGGACCGAGTTCGACCTCCCCCTCGACCCCCACGGCACCGAGTTCCAGGTGGCGGCATGGAAGGCGCTGGCCGAGATCCCCTACGGCGAGACGGCGACCTACAGCGAGCAGGCCGAGCGCATCGGCCGTCCCACCGCGGTCCGTGCGGTCGGGGCGGCGAACGGCCGCAACCCGCTCTCGATCGTGCTGCCCTGCCACCGGGTGGTCGGTGCCGACGGTTCGCTCACCGGCTTCGCCGGCGGCCTCGACGCCAAGCGGCTGCTGCTCGATCACGAACGGGGCGCCGCCCGCCTGCTCTGAGCGAGGATGGCCGGGTGAACACGGGGACCGTCCTGCTCACCAACGTGCTCCGACGGCGCCGGCGATCGCTCGACGGCGCGTGGCGGGTGATCGTCGATCCGTACGAGACCGGCTACGTCGGGATCATGGGCGGACGCAACGACCGGGGCTACTTCCGCGACTGGTCGGCCCGCTCGCCGTCGGACCGCATCGAGTACGACTTCGACACCTCACCGACGTTGGAGGTGCCCGGCGACTGGACGACCCAGCGAGACGAGCTCCGCTACTACGAGGGGACCGTCTGGTACCGGCGCCGGTTCTCCGCCGACGAGCG
>JBCCTY010000432.1:0-1699 GCA_039197885.1 Actinomycetota bacterium
CCTCCGGGAGGTCGGGCGGTTCGGTCGACGGGGACTCCTCGGTGGACATCAGGCGATCACTCCTCCGTAGCGCACCCCGGTGAGGTGGGCCATCTCGCGGTCGAAGGTGGTCAGGTCGTCGGGCGTCAGGTCGCCGAGGTGGTGCTTGCCACAGGCCCGGGCGAGCACCTGCATCAGCTCGACGGTCGCGCCGAACCAGCGGGTGAGCCGCTCGGCGGCGGCGTCGACGGGCAGCCGGGCCCGGAGGTGCTCCTGCTGGGTCGCGATGCCGACCGGGCAGTTGTCGGTGTGGCAGGCCCGCATGCCGATGCACCCGATCGCCTGCATGGCGGCGTTGGAGACCGCGATGGCGTCGGCGCCGAGGGCCAGCGCCTTCACGAAGTCGGTGTGGGTGCGGAGGCCGCCCGTGATCACGAGGGTGACGCCGTCGGCGTCGCACGAGTCGAGGTGACGGCGGGCTCGGGCGAGCGCCGGGATCGTGGGGACCGAGATGTGGTCGCGGAACATGGTCGGCGCTGCGCCGGTGCCCCCGCCCCGGCCGTCCAGGATCACGTAGTCGACGCCGAGCTCGAGGGCGGCGTCGAGATCGGCCTCGATGTGCTGCGCGGACAGCTTCGCCCCCACCGGGATGCCGCCGGAGCGCTCCCGCACGGCAGCCACCAGCTCGGTGCGACCCTCGTGGGTGCCGAGCTCGCCGGTGAAGCACGCGGGCGAGATAGCAGCGGTACCCGGTTCGAGCCCGCGGACCTCGGCGATCCGGCCCTTCACCTTGATGCCGGGCAGGTGACCGCCCGTGCCGGTCTTCGCCCCCTGTCCGAACTTGAAGTGGAAGCCCTGGACCCGCTCGACGAGGGAGAGGTCCCAGCCGAACCGACCCGACGCGAGCTCGTAGAAGTAGCGCTCGGTGCTCGCCTGCTCGTCGGGGAGCATGCCGCCCTCGCCCGAGCAGATGGCGGTCCCGGCACCGTTCGCGCCGCGGGCGAGGGAGACCTTCGCCTCCTCGCTGAGGGCGCCGAAGCTCATGTCGGACACGAACAACGGGATGTCGAGCCGCATCGGCCGCCTCGACCGCGGCCCGATCACCACCTCGGTCCCGACCTCGTCCTCGTCGTGGAGGGGCGACCGCGCCAGCTGCGCCGTGACGAGTTGGAGGTCGTCCCACGCCGGCAGGTCCTGGCGAGGCACACCCATCGCCGTCACGGGGCCGTGGTGGCCGTAGCCGTCGAGACCCTCGTTCGCGAGGCGACGGATGAGCGCCACGTGCGGCTCCGCCGACGTACCGTGCGGATCCTGGTATAGGCCCTGATAGGCCGACTCGTCGTAGGGCTGGGGGTGCTCGTGTTCCCACGCCCGGATCTCGTCCTCGTCGACGAACACGCCGTCGTCCTGGAGCCACGAGCTGAACTTGTGGAGGCGCTCCTCGTTCGCGTACGACGACACGCCCGTGCGGTAGCAGTAGTCCCAGCCGTGCACCCCGCACAGCAGGTTCTCGCCGCTGACGTGGCCGTCCGCCATGAGCGCACCTCGGTGGAGGCATCGACCGAAGAAGACCGAGGCGTTGTCGTCGAAGCGGACGATCACCAGATCGACGCTCGAGACCTTCGCCCCCACCGGTTCCCGGTCCGGGACCTCGTCCCAGTTCGCGATCCGTCGAGCCTGCATCCGCGGTTCCTCCCCGGTTGGACCTGAGGACGGTAAC
>JBCCTY010000433.1:0-1655 GCA_039197885.1 Actinomycetota bacterium
CCCCTCGCCGACGAGCTGGAGGCCGAGCGGGCGCGGCTCGGCCTCGGCGACGGGTTCCGCTTCCTCGGCTATCGCTCCGACGCGGTCGAGCTCACCGCCGCCGCCGACCTCTTCGTGCTCTCCTCGCACCACGAGGGCCTCCCGGTCGCGGTGATGGAGGCCCTCGCCGTCGGCACACCCGTCGTCAGCACCGATGCCGGCGGGGTGACCGACGCCGTGCGCGACGGGGTGGAGGGCCGCATCGTGCCGATCGCACGCCCGGAGCGGCTGGCCCGGGCGATCCTCGACGTGCTCGACGACACCGACACGAGGGCCTCGATGGCCGAGGCAGCGGCCGACCGCGGTCGCGCCTTCTCGATCGAGGCCGCCGTCCGGCGCTGGGAGGAGATCTACGACGAGGTGACCCGCCGATGAGCGACATCACCGTCCGCCGCCTCGACGAGACCGATCTCGACGACGTGCTCGACCTGCTCCACCTGGCCCTCGGCTGGGAGCCGACCGATCGGTTCCGCCGCTACTTCGACTGGAAGCACCGGAGCTCCCCGTTCGGCGACTCACCCGGTTGGATCGCGCTCGACGGCGGACAGATCGTCGGTGTGCGCCTCTTCCAGCGCTGGGAGCTCGCGGCCGGGGGTGCGACGATCCGCGCCGTACGAGCGGTCGACACGGCGACCCATCCGGAGCACCGTGGTCGGGGCATCTTCCGGACGCTGACCATGGCCGCCGTCGAGGAGCTCACCGCCGACGGCGTCGGCTTCGTCTTCAACACCCCCAACGACAAGAGCATGCCGGGCTACCTCAAGATGGGCTGGGTGGTGGGGGGCCGGCTGCCGGTCGGGATGCTCCCCGCGCCGAGGCCACGATCCCTGCTCCGACTGCGTTCGGCCCGCACCGGCGCCGAGCGGTGGCCGCTCGACACCGACGTCGGGGCACCGGCGGCGTTCTCGGCCGGCGACGGGACCGATCGTCGCGACGACGATCGGCTGCGCATCGTGCGGACGCCCGCCTACCTCACGTGGCGCTACGGGTGGCCGGAGCTGGGTTACCGGCGCAGCCGTATCGACGGTGCCGACCTCGTCTGGCGGCTCCGTCGCCGGGGTGAGGCCACCGAGCTCACCCTCTCGGACTCCTTCGGCGCGTCGGCCCCGCTCGCCCCGGCGAAGCTCCTGCGGTCGACCGGCGCCGACGTCGCCCTCGGCCATCGCCGCCCCGGGCTGCTGCCGGCGCCGAGGCTCGGACCGATCGTGACGCTGCGCCCCCTCGCCGAGCACGTCGCGTGGGACGACCTCCGGTTCACGATGGGCGACATCGAGCTCTTCTGATGGCGCACGTCCTGCTCCTGACGAGCGATCTGGCCAGCATCGTCAACGCCCACGCCGAGGTCGCCCGTCGACTCCGCGCCGACGGCCACGAGGTGACCCACCTCCGGACCGGACACGAGATCCCCGACCTCGCCGGGCGCGGCTGGACGCTGCGGGCCGGTGCGTCACCGTCGAGGGGCACGGGCGCCGCAACCCGGAGCGCCGCCATCGACCGCCTCGGACTCGAGGCCCATCGCAGCGCGCTGCTCGATCGGGCCCCTGACCTCGTGCTCGTCGACATCGAGCTCCACGAGCAGGTGGCCGTCGCGCTGACCCTCGGCGTCCCGGTCGCGG
>JBCCTY010000434.1:0-1652 GCA_039197885.1 Actinomycetota bacterium
CTGGGGCGTCGAGGCGTTCGGCGCGAGCTCGATCGTCATCCGCCTGGTGGCCCGCACCGAGCCGGGTGAGCAGTGGAACGTCTCCCGCGAGCTCCGCCGCCGCCTGAAGTCCACGTTCGACGACGAGGGCATCGAGATCCCGTTCCCCCAGCGAGTCGTGTGGATGCGCAGCGACTCCGGCCCCGAGCCGACCCCGGTGGGCGGCCCGGACGAGGAGTCGTGACCGAACTGGAGCGTCTGGCGCAGCGGGCCGGCGAGGTCCGGGCGCGGTTCGCCGCGTTCGAGCGTGCGTCCTACGGCTCGGAGTGGAGTGTCCAGGAGCTGTTGCTGGGGTTGATGACCGATGTCGGCGACCTGGCGGCCGCGGTGCAGCGGATCGAGGGCCGCCGCCCGTCGAGCGGCACGTCGGAGGACCGTGCGGCGCTCGAGCACGAGCTGGCCGACTGCCTGTGGGTGCTGCTCGTCGTGGCCGAGCGCTACGAGATCGATCTGTCACAGGCGTTCTCGACGGCGATGGACGGTCTCGTCGAGTGGCTGGGTGACCAGGAACGCTGACACACCGGGTCGTTATACTTCGAACATGAGTTCGACGCTTGAGCGACTCGATGAGATCGAGCGGGAGCGGCGTCGGCTCGTCGTCGAGTCGTCTGCTCTGCTTCGTCGGGTCGAGGCCGACGGTCTGCACCACGACGAAGGGTTCGTCTCGCTGCGGTCCTGGCTGCGGCACCGGTACCGGCTGTCGGAGGCGGAGGCCACCGGCAGGATGCGCGAGATGGCGGCCTGCGGGCTCGCCGAGGTCGCCGACGCGCTCGAGACCGGTGAGGTGTCGGGGTGCGCGGTCCGCGAGCTCGGTCGCGCGGCCGGGAACCTTCGATGCGGCGACCAGCTCGCCGAGGTGATCGAGCCCCTGCTCGACGTCGCCCGGGAGCAGCGGCACACGGACCTGCGGATGATGGTGCGGCAGTGGGAACGTCTCGCTGATGCGGACGGGGCGGCTCCCGATCCAGAGGTGTTGCACGAACGGCGCACCTGGCGGCTGCGCCAGGATCTCGACGGCGCCTTCCACCTCACGGCCCGGTTCGGCAACACCCAGGGCCTGATCGCCGAGGAGCTGATGGACCGGTTCGCCGCGGTCGAGCTCGAGGCCGACCTCGACGAGGTTCGACAGTCCGAGGTCGGCGTTGCGCTGCCCCGGACCGAAGGCCAGCGCCACGCCGATGCCTTTGTCGCCGCGCTCACCACAGCCGCCGGGGCGCCTGGCGATGCGCGTGCACCGGAGCCGTTGATCAACGTCACGGTCGATCAGACGAGCTTCGAGCACCACGTGGTGGATCAGCTCTCCGACGACGTGCCGGCACCCTTGGATCCGAGCGGGTTCCTGGATCGGGTGTCGCGGAGTCGGCACGGGAGCTGGGTGCATCCGGCGACGATCCCGGCACTGGCACTGATCGGGCACGTCCGGCGGGTGGTGCTCGACGGTGCCGGGGTCACCATCGATCTCGGGCGTCGCCAACGGCTGTTCACCGGGGCGGCCCGCGACGCCGTGCTCGCGACCCGCACCCGATGCGCGGCGCCCGGCTGCGAGATCCGGGCCCATCGCTGCGAGATCGACCACGTCGAACCGTGGGCAGACGGCGGCCGGACCGACCAAC
>JBCCTY010000435.1:0-1640 GCA_039197885.1 Actinomycetota bacterium
CCCCCACCCCCACCCCAACCGACCGAGTGCCAGCCCACCCCGGTGGGCGGCACCGGCGCGGCCAGGGGCAGGTTCAGTCGCCGAGCTCCCAGAGCACCCGGTAACCGCGGGTGCGGACCGGGTCCGGGTCGGTGCCGTAGGCGTCGAGGAGGGTGTCCTCCCAGCCGGTGCCGAAGTTCCAGACCGTGCTCCAGGTGGCGATGGCGAGGTCGGCCCACCGGTCAGCGACACCGAGGCGCCCGAGGTCGACGTGGGCGATCCAGCCGCCCCGGTCGTCGACGAGGGTGTTCGGAGCGCAGGCGTCGCCGTGGCAGACGACCGGATCAGCGAGGTCCTCGGACAGGGCGTCGACGACGGCCAGCGCTCCGGTGAGGTCGAGGTCACCGAGATCCTCGTGCCAGCTCGCCGGGTCGACGAGGCCGGCTTCGGCCCGGTGGTGGGCCTCGGCACGCCGGGCGGCCAACGACCACGAGTACGGGCACCGATCGACGGGCAGCGCGTCGTGCAGGGCGCGGAGCCCGGTGCCGATCGCCCGCACCACCGGCGTCGGGTCGGCGAGCCACCGGCGATCGACCGCGGAGGTGCCGGCGAGGCGCCGAGTCACCATCCACGCACCTCCGGTGTCGTGGTCGACGCCGTGATCGAGCACCTCGGGCACGGGCGTCCAGTCGGCGGCCCAGGCCAGCCGCTCGACCTCGGCGAGGAGCTCGGCCCGCTGGGCCGGCGGTGCCCACTTCACGACCATCGGAGACGGCGCGTCGACCGCCACCGTCAACCCGCCGAGCTCGTTGCTCCACAGCGGCCTGGTCGGGTGGCCGCCGGCGAGCTGGAGGACGACGGCCGGGAGCTCGACGTCGTCGGGCGGGCGACCGGCGATCACGGTCGCCGAGTCGATCACGCCCAGAGGCGGTCGACCAGTGCCTGGTCCTCGTCGTACAGCCAGCACTCGTCGAGACGCTCGCCGTCGATCCGGTAGCGGAGGAGGCGACGGAGCTCGTGGGACTCGCCGTCACGGGTGAGGCGCTCCCGGACGACGATCGCCGCCGCCCGGTCGCCGACGAGGACCTCGTCGACGGCCACCAGCTCCCGTGGTGCGATCGTCGAGACCTCGGCCAGCACGGCGATCGCGGCGTCCCGGCCGACGTGGTCCCCGGCGAAGCGCGAGCTGCCGAAGTAGTGGAGCGTGAACCCCTCGGCGTAGCAGTCGAGGAGCCCAGCGAGGTCGCCGGATGTCCACGCCGCGCAGTACCGCTCGATGACCGCTCGTGGGGTGACCTCGTCGTGCACGGATCGACCGTACGGGCGACGACGGAACGGAGGCGATGACCTCCGGCGTCATCACCGCCCCGGACGGCCTACGATCTGTGACCGACGTCACCGGGAGGGGTCATGAAGGAGCTCGTCTACCCACGTCTGCTGCTGCCCGCGGCGGAGAGCATGGCCGACCGGCCCTCCATGGTCTCGGGTGAGTACCGGGCGACGCTGGGCGAGCACACCGAGCGGGTCCTGCACCTGTGCGGCGCGCTCGACGGCGAGCTCGGGGTGGTCCCGGGCGACCGCTTCGCCGTCATGGCGCTCAACTCGCACCAGTACATCGAGCTCTGGCACGCGGCGTTCCTCGGAGCCGGGATCATCAACCC
>JBCCTY010000436.1:0-1608 GCA_039197885.1 Actinomycetota bacterium
AGGTCGAACGGTGGGACGCTGTTGAACCCCGCGTCGCCCGCCGCGTCGGCGAGCACCTCGGGCCCGAGGTCGACGCCCATCTCGGCGAAGGCGGTGTTGCACGACACCCGGAGGATCTCGACGAGATCACCACCGCAGCTCGACCCGCCGAAGTTGCCGATCGGGCGGGTGGTGAGGGGCGGGACGTACTGCGCGCTCACCTCGTAGACCGGCTCGGTCGTGGTCGCGAAGCCCGACTCGAGCGCCGCAGTGGCGGTGACGACCTTGAACGTCGACCCGGGGAAGAACGTCTCCCGGTAGGCCCGCACGCGCAGCGGGGTGTCGGGGTCGTCGTTCAGGCGCTCGCGGGCCGCTCGCACGGCGGGCAGGTCGTGCGACGAGAGCTCGTTCGGGTCATAAGACGGGAAGCTCCACAGCGCCAGGACGTCGCCGGTGGTCGGATCGAGGAACACGACCGAGCCCCGCCGGTCGCCGAGGGCGTTGCGGGCCGCTGCCTGCAACCGGCTGTCGATCGTCGAGGTGATCGTCGCGACCCGGGGCTCGGTGTCGAAGATCGCCGAGAGCGAGCCGAGCTGCTGCGCCGTGGTGCCGCCGGCGAGCTCGTCGTTCCACACCCGTTCGATGCCCTCGGCGCCGAAGTTCAGCGAGAGGTAGCCGGTGACGGCCGCGTAGAGCTCGCCATCGGGGTACACGCGCAGCCGCTCCAGCGAGCCACCCACCTCCTCGGTCACCGCCATGATCTGGCCGTCGGCGGTGACGATGGGGCCCCGGGGGCCGGTGAAGTCCTGCTCGAGATCGCGGGTGTTGAGCGGGTGCTCTCGCAGCTCCTCGCCCCGGGCGAGCTGGGTGAGGTTGAGCTGCACGAACAGCACGGCGTACAGCACCAGGACGACCCCGATGAGGATCCGGACGCGCCGGATCACGCCGCCACCTCACGTCGCTGGCGCCGGAGCCGTCGCCACGGACGCCACGGCGGGGGCTTCACCCCGCCCTCGACGTCGTGGCTGATGCGGAGCAGCAGCGCGACGAGGACGTAGTTCGAGATGAGCGACGAGCCGCCGTAGCTGACGAAGGGCAGCGTGATGCCGGTGAGGGGCACGATGCGGAGCACGCCGCCGAGGATGAGGAAGGACTGGAAGGCGATGATCGTCGTCAGGCCGGTGGCGAGGAGGCTGTCGAAGGGCCGGGTCGCCCGCACGGCGATGCGGTAGCCCGAGCCGACGAGGAGCAGGAAGCCGATGAGGATGGCCGAGGAGCCGACCAGGCCCAGCTCCTCGGCGATGACGGCGAAGATGAAATCGGTCTCCGCCGCTGGGATGCGACCGGGGTCGCCCAATCCGGGCCCGGTGCCGGTCAGACCGCCCTCGGCGAGCGAGAAGGTCGCCTGGAGCAGCTGGAAGCCCGAGTCGAGCGGGTCGGACCACGGGTCGAGCCAGGTGTCGACCCGCTCCTGGACGTGGGAGAACACTCGCCACGAGACCAGCGCACCGACGGCGAAGAGGCCGAGGCCGCCGACCACGAAGACGAGCCGCCCGGTCGCCACCCAGATCACGACCATCACGACGGTGAACAGCAGCAACGACGATCCGAGGTCGCGCTCGAACACCA
>JBCCTY010000437.1:0-1595 GCA_039197885.1 Actinomycetota bacterium
CAGATCATGACCCTCCTCGACCAGGACGCGGCCGCTGACCTCGACGACGCTCCCTCGGAGATCGACGAGGACGTCGCCGGTCGGAGGCGGGTCGCCCGCTACGTCGGTGACATGGAGACCGCACCGGGAACGCTCTCGGACGTCGCCCCGGCTGCGGGCTCGGATGTCGTCAGCGCTCGTGACGTCGAGGAGGTCGTCGCCGACGATCTGGTCCTGGATCTCAGCGACATGTCGATCGTCGAGTCGCTCGAGCAGCTGGTCTCCCCCTTCGACGATCCGCAGATGCGCCGTCTCGTCGGCCTCGTCCGTCGTCAGGCGATGAAGCACGCCCACTGATCCGGACCGGAGCGGGAACCCGCCACGGATCCGTGCGAGCATCGGGCCCATGAGCCTGCACCCCGACCTCGGCGGTGTCGTCGAGCACCGCACCATCGCGACGAACGGGATCGAGCTGCACGTCGCCCTGGCAGGACCCGACGACGGCGAGCTGGTCGTCCTCCAGCACGGGTGGCCCGAGTGCTGGTTCTCGTGGCGCCACCAGCTGGTCGCGCTCGCCGAGGCCGGCTACCGGGTGGTCGCCCCCGATGGGCGGGGTTATGGCACGTCGTCCACGCCGAGCGAGATCGAGCGCTACACCGTCCTCGACGTCGTCGGCGACCTCGTCGGCCTCGTGTCGGCGCTCGACCGGACGAGTTGCACCCTGGTCGGACACGACTGGGGCGCGTTGGTCACGTGGCCTGCGGCGCTGCTCCGGCCCGACGTGTTCACGGCCGTCTGCGGCATGTCGGTGCCCTACGGCCCCGGGTTCCGCTTCGGTCAGATCGAGATGCCGCCGACCGAGGTCCTCTCGATGGTCAGCGGTGAGCTCTTCCACTACATGCTGTTCTTCCAGGAGCTCGATGCCCACGAGGACCTCGACGCCAACGCCGAGGCGGTCCTGCGGAACCTCTACACCGACCCGGGCGCGACGGGTGCGATGGCCGGTGTGCAGGCCGATCGGCTGAGCGAGGCCCTGGGCGAACCGCCGACCACCACCCCCGACTGGTTGTCCGAGGACGACCTCGCGGTGGTGCTCGACACCTTCCGTCACAGCGGCTTCGAGGGCGGCATCAACTGGTACCGGAACCTCGACCGCAGCTACCGGCTCCTCTCGGCCTGGCGCGACGTCCCGATCTCCGTGCCCGCTGCCTTCGTCGCCGGTGCACTCGACGGCGTCGTGGCCGCGACCCAGGCCGACATCGACCGTCATGGCGAGACCTGCCTCGACCACCGCGGGAACCACCTGGTCGAAGGACGCGGCCACTGGGTGCAACAGGAGGCACCCGGCGAGGTGAACGAGCTGCTGCTCTCCTTCCTCGACGGCCTCTGAGTCGTCGGTCTCCGAGTCGTCGGCCGCCTCGTCGAGGCCGCCGGTCGAACTCCCAGGTCAGGCGACCGGGTGGCGAACGTCACCGTCGATCGGCGTCGGAGCGTCGGTGACCGACCCCACACTGCTCGACCGTGCACGTTCCCTACCGCCTCGTCGCGGCCGCCCGGCCGACGCTGCCAGCCGGGCTGCTCGTCGCGCTCGCCCTGGGCACGGCGAACTTCGCGGC